>JAFPZU010000171.1 GCA_017417105.1 Lachnospiraceae bacterium
CGGAGCTTTATCAGGCAGTGGCAGAAGTACTTGCCTTTGTATATCACGTTAAGGGGAAAGACGGACAGGGAAATTCCGGCAGCCTCAGAAGGAGAATGGCTTAGATGATTATGAACAAACACCGCTTTCGTTCGTGGTAAGTCGTATGCAGGTGTGTAGGTATGTGGGTAAGATGGTAAAATAGACTATGGACACAGCCGCAAAAGGAAAAAAGAAACTTATATCGTTTCAGGATCTGGGAGTAGCGCTTTATCTGCTCTTTGCTTTTGTGTTCCTTATTGTACCCATGCCGAACACGCTGCTGGACGTTATGCTGGCGTTAAACATGGCAGTGGCATTTGCGATCCTCTTCAATACGCTTTTTGTAAACGAAGTGCTGGAAATGTCGTTCTATCCCACGATCCTGCTTTTTACCACGATATTCAGGATCTCGCTGAACGTATCTTCAACAAAACTGATCCTTTCAACCGGTAATCCCGGAAACGTTGTAAGGACCTTCGGGCAGTTCGTCGGCGGAAATGACCTTATTATAGGTACCATAGTTTATATCATACTGATCATCCTTCAGTTCGTGGTTATAAACAAAGGTTCCGAGCGTGTGTCCGAGGTTACCGCAAGATTTACCCTGGACGCCATGCCCGGTAAACAGATGGCAATAGATGCCGACCTTAACACAGGCGCCATAGATGATGCGGAAGCGAAAAGGAGAAGAGACAAGATCCAGGAAGAGGCTTCATTCTTCGGTTCCATGGACGGTGCCGTGAAGTACGTTAAAGGAGACTCTACTGCAGGACTTCTTATAACCGGCATAAACGTTATCGGTGGAATCGCCATGGGTATGCTTCGCCGCGGCGATACTTTTGCTGATGCGCTTTCAAATTATACGATACTTACAATAGGTGACGGCCTGGTTTCCGCCATACCCTCGCTGCTGATCTCTCTGTCAACCGGTATCCTGGTTACAAAGGGAGGCAAGGAAGCGGATTTCGGACCGGATCTTGTAAAGCAGATCTTCGGCGTACCGAAGGTCATGTATATGGCAGGTGCGGTGATTTTATTCCTTGGACTGGTAACGCCGCTGAATGCCATAATCTTCACTTTAGTGGGCGGACTTTTCCTCATAGGAGGAAGGGTCATGCAGAACCAGCTCGAGGTTGAAAAGGTTGAGACTGCGGTACAGGAAGAGGAGGTATCTGCCGAGGAAATCAGAAAGCCGGAGAACGTTGTATCGCTGCTTTCCGTAGATCCCATAGAGCTGGAGTTCGGTTACGGTATCATACCGCTTGCGGATGTTAATCAGGGCGGAGACCTGCTTGACAGAGTCGTTATGATAAGAAGGCAGATAGCTTTGGAGATGGGAACCGTGGTGCCCATTATAAGACTGAGGGATAATATCCAGCTGAATCCGAATCAGTACATCATAAAGATAAAAGGCGTACAGGTAGCGGACGGCGAGATCATGTTCGATCACTACATGGCCATGAATCCGGGCTATGTGGAAGAAGAGATAGTTGGAATAGATACAACGGAGCCTTCCTTCCATCTGCCGGCAAAGTGGATAACGGAAGGACAGAGGGAGCGAGCGGAGTCTTTGGGTTACACCGTCGTCGATCCTCCGTCCATCATAGCGACCCACCTTACAGAAGTGATAAGGCAGCACATAGCGGAGCTCCTTACAAGGCAGGATACACAGAACCTGATCGACAATCTGAAGGAATCCAATCCTTCCGTTGTGGAAGAGCTCACGCCGAAGCTCCTTGGTCTGGGAGAAGTGCAGAAGGTTTTGCAGAACCTGCTTGAAGAGGGTATCTCCATAAGGGATCTGCTTACGATATTTGAAACCCTTGCCGACTATGCGGCGACTACACGGGATACGGATGTTCTTACGGAATATGTAAGGCAGGCTCTTAAGAGGGCAATATCCGCAAGATATTTTGAACCGGGCGAGACCACCCAGGTTGTAACCCTTGATCCGAAGATCGAGCAGGAGATAATGGCGTCCGTAAAACAGACGGAGCAGGGCTCGTATTTAACTCTTGATCCGGAAAGAACAAGAGCGATAATCGCCTCAACGGAGGCTGAGCTTAAAAAGCTTGATGACCTTGGGCGCAATGAGATAGTCGTGACTTCGCCGATCGTGCGTATTTATTATAAGAAGCTGACACAGGATTATTTTGAGGATCTTGTGGCCATATCGTACAATGAGATAGAAAATGATGTGGAGCTTCAGAGCATAGGAATGATCACGGCATAAAATGATAATAAAGAAATTTACCGGAAAAACCGAAGATGATGCGTTAAAAGAGGTCAGGGCGGAACTTGGAGCCCAGGCTGTTATAATGAACGTTAAAAAGGTCAAGAAGAAAGGTCTTCTGGGTTTATTCAGTAAACCTACCGTTGAGGTTACGGCCGCCATAGAAGAAGAAAAGGCTGATCTTTCGGGAAGCAGCGCTCCAAAAAGCCGGATAGACCTAAAGACGCCTGATAATGACGTTCTTGCAAACGGGGGCAGCAGACCGAAGGAGACCCTGCATCCGGGCGAGAGTAAGGTGCAGCGATATAAGGATGTCCTTACCGATGAGGAATACGAAAAGCTGCATCCGGAGGCGAAAAAGAAAGAGGAGGCCTCCAAAAAGCAGTCGAATGACAGGATCGATAACCTTCAGGTGCTGATCGAGCAGCAGTTGAAGAGCGTTATGGATCAGGATGCCGAGAACGCGGCGAAGGCCGGAGAGAAGAAGGAGAGCGGCAATAAAGAAATAATGAGCTTTATTAAGCTCATATATACAACCCTTATAAACAATGAGGTTGACGAGAAGTATGCAAATGACCTTGTTGAGGAAATTGAAAAGCTGTCCAAGCCCGGAGTTACCATAGATTATCTTCTCTCTAATATTTATCAGAAGCTGATCCTGAAGTTTGGCGTAAGCTCAGGCATCCAGCCAATGGAGGGAGGTCCCAGGGTGGTGTTCTTTTTAGGACCCACGGGGGTTGGAAAGACCACCACGATAGCAAAGCTTGCGTCGGATCTTTCGGTGAATCAGAAGAAGAAGGTGGCGCTTATTACCTCCGATACCTACAGGATAAAGGCTGCGGAGCAGCTTTCCACCTATGCGGACATCATGCATGTGCCTTTCCGTGTTGTATATACGGCGGATGAGCTTAAGAACAAACTGGAGGAGCTTAACGATCACGACTATATCTTCATAGATACAGCCGGTTACTCACCAAAGAATACGGAAAAACGGGATGAGATGAAGAGGATACTTGATGCCGCAAAGGAAGTCACCGCGATAGATACCTATCTTGTGCTTTCCGTTACTACGAAGTACAGAGATCTTCTTTCTATCTGCGACATCTACAAGGAGATGGATGATTTCAAGCTTATATTCACAAAGCTTGACGAGACCTCCACCCTTGGAAACATATACAATATCCGGGTCTATACGGGAGCCGAGATCTCTTATATGACCGACGGGCAGGAAGTACCTGATGATATCGAGACCTTTAACCCTCAGAGCATCGTCAGGTCTATACTCGGAGGCTGATATGGATCAGGCGACAAGACTGCGTACTATAATAAAACAGAATCAGGTGGCGCCGGCTCACGCGGCAAGGGTAATAACAGTCACCAGCGGAAAGGGAGGCGTCGGAAAGTCCAACGTTGCCATAAACCTTGCAGTCCAGTTCAAGAAGATGGGACAGAGGGTCATTATCTTCGATGCGGATTTCGGACTTGCCAATATTGAGGTAATGTTCGGAACGGTGCCGAAGAACAACCTGGCGGATCTTATCTATCAGGGAAAGAGCATCAGGGAGGTTATTACCTGGGGACCCATGGAGATAGGCTTTATCTCAGGAGGAAGCGGCATAGCGGGACTTACGAACCTTGGGAACGATTATATCAATTACCTTGTGACCCAGCTTGCTGACCTCGACAGCATTTCCGATGTTATAATAATAGATACCGGGGCTGGCATCTCAAACGCGGTTATAGAGTTTCTGGTGGCATCGGGTGAGATATTGCTTGTGACGACGCCTGAGCCTACTTCGATAACGGATTCTTATTCGCTCCTTAAGGCGCTTAAGAGGAATCCCAGGTTCAACGGAGAGGCAAGCCAGATCAAGGTCATATCAAACAAGGTGTCCGACCTTAAAGAGGGAGAGATCCTATATAAGAAGCTTAACGCGGTGGTTCAGAGATATCTTCATCTTGATATGTCCTATCTTGGGGCGATACCTGATGATTCCGAGCTCTCAAAGGCTGTCATGCAGCAGAGCCCGGTCTGTATCTCAAATATGAACGCAAAGTCCGCAAGGGCGTTTGACGATATATCAAAGACGCTTATGGACATACCTCATGAGAAGCCTAATTTCAGATCCGGAATGGCAGGGTTCTTTGCAAATATGATAAGAGGAAGATATACGGGGTAAAATATATGCTGACAGATCATGTAGTGCCCGGTGACAAGATAGACCTCACCGAATCAAAAAGTGAAAGAAAGATAACAAGATCCGGTATCATCGAAAGGAAGATGTACTCCACCAGGGTTTATGACATCGTATCCGAGGATGAGATCAAGGTGAACATGCCCTTTGTGGACGGACATATTGTCCTGCTGGAAGTCGGGGACGATTATGACCTCTGTTTTTATTCGGGCAAGGGGCTTTATCAGTGCTACGGCAGGATAACCGACAGGTACAAGGCGAATAACATCTATGTGCTTACCCTGCAGCTGACCTCTCCCTTAAGGAAATTCCAGAGGAGGGAGTATTACAGGCTTAACTGTATCCTAAATATGAAGTGCCGCACTGTTGGAGACAAGGAGCTCAAGGAGCTTGAAGAGGCAGGGGGTAATGATGTCAGGTTCATAAACACGGATCTTACGCTGGAGGACGGCGTCATAGTCGACATAAGCGGCGGCGGAGCCAAGTTCATCTCTGACAAGCCCTTTGAAAGGGAATCAAAGATACTGTTTGTATTCTCCCTTAATCTTAACGGGAAAATGTCCGAGTTTTCCGTCATAGGGAAGATAATCCTTTCTGACCAGATCGAGGGGAGAGCCGGGGAATACAAGAACCATGTCCAGTTCGTCAATATAAAGGACAGGGACAGGGAGGGCATCATAAGATATATATTTGAAGAAGAGAGAAAGATAAGAAGAAAAGCCAGCGGGATGGAAGAATAGGTCTGAAAATGCTTGGTTATGCAAAAGATGTGACTTTGGAGGTCGAAAATGGGTAAAAAAGTTCTGGTTGTGGATGACTCTGCACTCATGAGGAAGCTTGCCTGTGATATAATCAAAAAAGATGACAGATATGACACGCCGGAGACATGCAGGAACGGCGCGGAAGCACTGGAGAAGGTAAAAAAGAATAAGTACGATGCAATAGTCCTTGATGTATATATGCCCGTCATGGACGGTCTCGAGTTCTTAAGGCAGCTGAAAAATGAGGGCCTTAAGGAAAGGGTCATGATGTTCTCGACTACGACAGGTGAGGGAACGAGCCAGACCATCGAGGCACTTGATCTCGGAGCGATTGACTTCATAAAAAAGCCCGAGAAGTACAGGGAGACCACCGGAGAGGATTTTGCTACTGAGTTTTTGCGGATCCTTGAGGTAGTAGCCCAGACCGGGGGTCATCATGTTTCGGGAAGCTTTACGAAAAAAACCGGAAGCGGGACAGGAGCCGGTACGGCAGCTTCTGCGGGAGCCGCTTCACACTTCGGGGCAAAGAACGCAGGTCCTGTAACGTTAAGGCCTTCCGTAAAGATAACCGGAGAGAAGATCGTAGCTCTTGCAAGCTCTACGGGGGGACCCAAGGCATTGCACTCTGTCATTCCGAAGTTACCCGGAAATCTCAATGCTCCGGTCATACTTGTGCAGCATATGCCGCCGGGCTTTACGAAATCTCTTGCGGAACGTCTTGATTCCCTTGGAGAGATAAGCGTGAAGGAAGCAGAAGAGGGGGAGATACTCCAGAAGGGGCACGTATACATCGCTCCGGGCGGGAAGCATATGAAGGTATCAAAGTCAGGCTCAAATGTCAGGATTTATTTTTCCGACGAGCCTCACAGGGAAGGTGTTAAGCCCTGTGCGAATTACATGTATGAGTCTTTGGTCGATACCGATTATGCAGAGGTCTGCTGTGTGGTCATGACAGGAATGGGCATGGACGGGACCGAGGGAATAAAGAACCTCGAAAAGCGGAAGAAGGTGCACATCATATCTCAGGATGAACCGACGTGTGCGGTCTATGGCATGCCAAAGGCAATAGCCCAGACCGGACTTGTGAATGAAGTCCTGCCGCTTGATAAGATCGCGGATGCCATCGCTAAAGAGATAGGTACAAGGTAGTTAACTGTTCAGAACCTTTCGGGTTCCTCCAGTTACGCAGCCCACCATTAATAGTTTTGCTTCGCAAAAGGCGGGCTGCTGGCTTGCGGTATGTTTTAAAACGCCCTCAGCGGCGGGCGCTCCGGGCTGTTCTGATCAGTAATCAAAATAGTATCAATCAAGAGGCAGGTAGGCGAAGATCGCCTCACAGAAGGAGGATTTCAAATGGATGTAAGTCAATATCTAGGTATTTTCCTTGATGAAGCCAGGGAGCATATCCAGGTTCTTTCCGACCAGATGATGACGCTGGAGCAGGAGCCTGAGAATCAGGATGCTATCAATGAGATCTTCAGGGCTGCTCACTCCTTAAAAGGAATGGCAGGTACCATGGGATACAAGAGGCTTCAGCATCTGACCCATGACATGGAGGATTGTTTCTCGGATGTAAGAGCGGGCTCCATGACGGTCACCAGCGAGCTTATGGATGTTCTCTTCCAGGCTCTGGATGCCATTGAGGGGTATGTCAATTCCATTCAGGAGACCACTGATGAGGGCGAAGATGATAATGAAAACATCATTAATGAGATAAACCGCATCAGATCCGTGGCTACGGGAAAGGGCGGCGATGCGCCTGCTCCGAAAAAAGAAGAAAAAGCCGCAGCGGCACCTGCTGCAAAGCCTGCTCCTTCTGTCGGTGCCGATGATGCAAAGGCTCTGTACAGAAGCATGAAGCTTGATGATTCTGCGAAGGATGTCATGAAGGATGCGGCAGCCAGCGGCAAACATGTGCTGGGGTTTACCGTATTTATTGAAGAATCCTGCCTGCTTAAAGCAGCAAGAGCCTTTCTTGTTATAAAAGCATTAGAGGATATGGGCGAGATAGTTGCAACAGATCCCACGACTCAGGATATAGAAGATGAAAAATTTGAATTCAGCTTCTCACTCTTTACCATCTGTGATGAAGAGATAGACAAGGCTAAGGAAGTGATGCTTGCGGTATCCGAAATTGCCGAGGTTGTGGGAGAAGAGTTTAATGAGTCAGGCATAGATTCAGTAGGAGGGGCTGCAAAGGCTGAGGCGGCGGCTGTCGAGGCAGAGCCTGAACCTGAACCTGAAGCGGAGAAAGAGCCGGAGGTACCTGCGGCAAAAGCGGAGAGCGCTCCTGCCGTCAAGGCGGAAACTGCACCTGCTGCAAAACAGGGGGCAGCAAACACGAAGCCCCAGGCAAAGAAACCGGTTATCTCAAAGACCATAAGAGTAGATATAGACAAGCTGGATTCCCTGATGAACCTGGTTTCCGAGCTCATAATCGCGAAGAATACCATAGTTTCCGCGGCAGACAGCTCCGACTCCCAGAATCAGGCTCTTACAGAGCAGGTTGAGTATCTGGAGAGTGTTACCACAAACCTGCATGAGGCTGTCATGAAGGTTCGAATGGTACCCATCGAAAGCGCAGTCCAGAAATTCCCGCGTATGGTCAGGGATCTTGAGAAGAAACTTGACAAGAAGATGCAGCTTACGATCACCGGTGAAGAGACAGAGCTTGACAGAACCGTGGTTGACGAGATCGGCGATCCCCTTATGCATCTCATCAGAAACAGCGCGGATCACGGACTCGAGCATCCGGATGAAAGATCTGCAAGTGGCAAGCCTGAGATGGGCACGATTTTCCTGAATGCTTTCCAGGACGGCAACTCCGTTGTTATAGAGGTAGGTGATGACGGTAAGGGAATAGATGTGGAAGCTGTAAGAACGAAGATCGTGGAGAGAGGACTTGCCTCGGAAGATACTGCAGCGCAGTTTACCGACAAGGAAGTCATTGATTATCTTTTCGATCCCGGATTCTCCATGGCAAAGAAGGTCACGGATATTTCAGGCCGTGGCGTGGGACTTGATGTAGTTAAGAGCAACATCGAATCTCTGGGCGGCGATGTTTCCGTAAAGACAAAGCTTGGAGAGGGAAGCACCTGGATAATCAGGCTGCCGCTGACCCTTGCTATCATCCAGGCTCTCATGGTTATCATAGGAGACGAGAAGTATGCGATCTCTCTTGATTCCATAACCACCATTGAGAATATCCCTTCCTCGGATGTAAAGCTTGTACAGGGCAAGGAAGTTATCCAGCTCAGGGGTACTGTTATCCCGATAGTGAGACTTTCAAATCTTCTCGGCTTTGACACGGAAGAAAATTCTGAAGATATGATAGTTGTCATCGCAAAGAAGGGTGACTCGCAGGCAGGTCTTGTAGTGGATGAGCTCATAGGACAGCAGGAGATAGTCATCAAGTCTCTCGGCAAGTATATAAATAACGACAGGATAATAAGCGGCGCGACCATACTGGGAGATGGCGAAGTAGCTCTCATAATCGACGCTAACGCACTTATTTAACAGGGGAGCCAGATACCGTTAGCGACCGTATTTTGGTCGTTTACGGGATCGGCATCCGGATTAAGTCAGATATCGAAGAACTGAATCCAATAGAGGAGGACGCATATGGATGAATTAGAAAAGTATGTCGAGGATAACGCTACCCAGTATATCGTGGTAAATCTTGGTATCGAGCATTATGGTATCGACATAAACTATATCGACAATATCGTAAGGGTTCCCGCGATAAGGCGTGTTCCCAATGTTCAGAGCTATTTCAAGGGGGTAATAAACCTTAGAGGTGAAGTAATCCCGGTTATGAGTCTTCGTGTCAAATTTGACATGCCGGAGACAGAGTATACCGGAAATACCAGGATCATCATCGTAAAGGTGGATCCTCAGGCTGCCATCGGCATTATAGTCGATGAGGTTGAGCAGGTCATGGATATCTATGACTCACAGATCGAGAAAGTTACGGGAGAGAAGAAAGAAGAGTCAAACGGCTATATCACTTCCGTCGGCAAGACCGAGAGAGGGCTTGTTTCCATACTCAATCTGGCCACTGTAATAGGAGAAAAGGAACAGGCATAAGGAGGTAATAATGGCTGAACTTGATCTTAACAATGTAGATGCCATGTATTATGACGTCCTGCGCGAGATAGGAAACATCGGCGCGGGGAATGCGGCTACAGCACTGGCTACGATGCTGAACACCAAGGTGGACATGACGGTTCCCAAGGTCGCTTTGGTTGAGTTTTCCAAAATGGGAGAGACCATGGGCGGTGAGGAGCAGATCATGGCCGGAATTTATCTTTCTATTTCGGGAGATATCACCGGTTCCATCATGTTTCTGCTTGAAGAAAAGTCTGCCCATGAACTGGTTGCAAAACTGATGGGCACTACGGCAGATGATTTTGAAGAGGGACAGGCCTTTACCGAGATAGAGCAGTCGGCTCTCAGCGAGATAGGAAATATCATCGTTGGCAGCTACCTGAATTCACTTTCGATGCTGACAAACCTTAAGATAATCGAGTCGGTTCCTTCGCTTGCGGTAGACATGGCCGAGGCACTGCTTTCGGTACCTGCCATAGAGTTTGGCATGGTGGGAGATCAGATGCTTCTGATACAGACTTCTTTTTCCGAGGATACCGAGCTTAACGGGTATTTTGTGCTCGTTCCCGATCTGCCTTCATACGGTAAGCTCCTGAGGGCATTGGGAGTTATGCAGTGATATAGTTTTTACACGGGAATGAGTTGATTATTATAACTTCAGGAGTTGACTTATGGCTGAGATGATAAAGGTAGGCATGGCTGACCTCAAGCTTTGCATCAGCCCGAACAGCATAACGACTTTGGGGCTCGGGTCATGTGTCGGTGTTGCGATACGAGACACGAACGGCAAAGTAGGCGGCCTCGCCCATGTAATGCTTCCGGATTCAAAAGAGATAAAGAACAACTCGAACATTGCCAAGTTCGCAGATACAGGAGTTGAGGAGCTTGTGCGCCAGATGGAGAAGGCGGGAGCTTTAAGATCCAGAATGGTTGCAAAGATCGCCGGCGGAGCGCAGATGTTTGCCATGCAGCAGAATTCCGCGCTTGTAAAGGTTGGTGACAGGAATGTGGCTGCCGTGAAGAAAAAGCTTGCTGAACTCAGGATACCCATAAAAGCCGAGGACACCGGATTAAATTACGGGCGGACGGTGGAGTTTTATCCCGAGACAGGGGATTATATAATAAAAGCGGTGGGTAAACCGCCTAAGAAGATATGAATGAAGACGAACAGGAAGGTCAGGGCGGCGAAGTAAACGTTACCAGCGTTGAAACATCGGACGGTGGAGCGGCACAGGTTGATGCGGATCAGTCTGCTTCAGCTGAGATCTACGAAAGAAAGCCGGAACCGAAACGCCTTAAGACCAGGCCGATACCTGCTCTTGTAATGCTTTTTGGCGGCAGTGTGGTTGCCGTTGATGTCTTTATTCAGCAGCTTGACCTTAAGACCTCCCTGCTGCTGATACTTGCAGGGCTTGTATTCTTCATAATCATAGGTCAGGTAGTCAAGCTTTTGCTTGATCGTATAGAATTGCAGAATCCTGAGGCTGTTAACGCCGATGGAAGTGTGATAGAAAAAGGAAAAAGCGGAGAAAGGGCTGAAACGGGAGATACCGATACAGACCGGACTGAAACTGAAAATCCGGGATGACGGAAGCTTAACCGGCAGCTTACGGATTAAACAATGGATGATGCCGGAAGACAAAAACTCTGGAAAGATTACAGTGAAAGCAGATCCCCCCAGATAAGGGAGCAGATCATAATAGAATATGCCCCTTTGGTTAAAGTTGTGGCGGGGCGTCTTTCCATGTATCTGGGCTACAACGTTGAGTATGATGACCTTGTAGGTTACGGCGTTTTCGGGCTTATAGACGCAATCGATAAATTCAATCCCGCAAAGGCAGTTAAATTTGAGACCTATGCATCCCTCCGTATCAGGGGGGCTATTCTTGACCAGATCCGTAAGATGGACTGGATCCCACGTACCATAAGGCAAAAACAGAAGCAGATCGATGATGCGATAAAGAAGATCGAAGCAGAGACCGGAGAGGCTGCAAGTGACGAGAAAGTAGCAAGGGAGCTTGGAATTTCCGATAATGAGTATGCGGACTGGCAGTCTCAGATGGCAGTCACGAACGTCATATCCCTTGATGAGTTTAATGAAAGCTCTTCTGAAGACGGAACCGGATCAAGAGAGACCATAGCAGATCCGGGCGCAGGACCGGAAGAAGTCCTTGAGGAAAAGGAGCTTAAGAAGACACTGGCAGATGCGCTGGAGCTTCTTACCGAAAAGGAAAGAAAGGTCATAGTACTTTATTACTATGAAGAACTTACACTTAAGGAGATAAGTAATATCCTTGAGGTGTCGGAATCGAGAGTTTCCCAGCTTCATATCAAGGGACTTGCAAAAATGAAGACGAAGCTTGGAAAATATATGGGAGTCCTCGGCAAGGGCGCTTAAGTGTCAGATCCTGCGTCTTCATGCCGCAGGAGATTGCGTTAAGGTTCTTGATGTATAGGAGATCATATGGCAAGGAAAAACGGATATTTTCAACTGGTCGTTAAAGACGACGGAACATATATACATTTCATCCCACCGGAGGATGATGGTGACCCCATTGACACCCGGGAGCTTGAGGATTATCTTTCGCTAAAAAGACTTTTTTATGACAGGATCGAATGTGTAAGTCAGGCGAAAAAGAACGAGGATATCCTGTATAAATTGAATACTGATGTCATAAGGCCTGTTGATGAGTACATGGTCTTTGATATCTCGGATGACAAGATGTCCGTTATCTGCAGATTCTATCCTCCGTCACAGGGCGGAAGCCTTATGACGATTGATGATATACAAAAAGATTTCAGATATAACCAGATCAAGGCCAAGCCTGATCCGGAGGCCTGTCAGAAATTCTTTGACGACAGGAAATATTGTACTGATTATGTCCTTGCAAGGGGTTCTTTGGTAAAACCCGGTGAGGATGGCTATGTGGAGTATCTCTTCGACACCGATCCCGTGGCAAGACCCAAGACCAATGCCGACGGTTCGGTGGATTTTCATGCGCTTAATTCAGTCAGAGCCTGTGTTGCGGGACAGGTTCTTGCAAGGGTTCATAAAGAAACTCCCGGTGTACCCGGTCAGGATGTTTTCGGCGAACTCATAATGCCGAATTCCGTAAAGACCGCAGCGATAAAGCACAGCAAAGGGTCCACCCTTTCCGAGGACGGGGTGCTTACGGCAGACGTGAACGGTCACGTAAGCCTCACGGACGGCATGGTATTTGTATCAAGCGTGCTTGAGGTTGCAAACGTGGACGTATCAACCGGGGATATCAAGTATGACGGAAATCTTCTCGTGAACGGTAATATAGCGACAGGATATAAGGTTGATGTTACCGGAGATGTGGAGGTTCGCGGTGTGATAGAGGCTGCGAAGGTCGTGGCCGGAGGTCAGGTGACCGTTGCAAAGGGAATAAACGGAATGGAAAAGGGCATTGTGAAGGCCGGTCATTCCGTTATCGCGAAATATATTAATTCCGCGAGAGTAGAAGCGGGAGGAATAGTACAGACCGAGCTTATACTTAATTCAAAGGTTTCCGCAAAGGACAGCATCATAGTGGAAGGCCGCAAGGGGAATATTACCGGAGGTGTAGCCCGTGCGGGAAATAAGATAGAAGCGAAGAACATTGGCAGCGACATGGGAGCGGACACCACCGTGGAGGTAGGAATCGATCCTGCAATAAAGGCAAGACAGGCAAAGCTCATAAAAGAGAATGAGGTTCTGCACGCAACTCTTGCAAGAACGGAGCCGGTGCTTATGGCAACCCTTGACAGGGTAAAAAGAGGAGACAAGCTCCCGCCTGAGCAGGTTGCGAAGATGCAGGAGCTTAATAAGGCAATCCAGGCTCAGAAGCAGACTCTTCAGAGCAATATGCTGGAGCTTCAGCAGATCGAGTTCGCTTCAGATGAAGAAGAGAACACCGTGGCAGAGATCGTGATAAACGGTGTTGCGTATGCAGGCAGTCATTTAGTGGTTAATGACGCGAACCTGACGCTTAAAAAAGACTATCATTACTGCAGGTTCAGACGTGAAGGCGCCGATGTGAAGATGCTTGCGATGTAAGAGGTATACTTTATGGCTATAGCACCGGTTTTTTATAATGGAATGATATCGGCGTCCCCGGAGGTTGCGAATATCAAGATCTCGGATGATGCGAAGGCTGCAACGCTTCAGGCAAACAGTGAAGCGGAGGTTATGCAGGAAGCGGACGAGCATGTAAATCAGGTTCGTACGAAGGACAATGCCGATGGCGCGGAAACGGATTCGGACGCTTCGGGTGGAAGCAATAATCAGTACGCGGGAGACGGCGGCGCAAGAAGGCGAAAGAAAGAAGAGGCTTTCGGTAAGGTGGTAAAAAAACAAAAGGGAGGCTTCAGCATCTCAATATGACGGCAATACAGATACTGCTCCTTGCTGCAGGAGCAGTAATTTTTGCTCTGGGTTTCTTCATCCCTGAGGGAAAGGGGAACAGTGGTGAAGACAGCGTCAGAGGCAGAAAGGAATACAGCGAAAAGCTCAAGGCCATAACGGAGGGCGAGCTTAAGGATGCATCACGCAGAGTCAGGGACATCGTAGACGAGGAGGTTTCCCTGGCTCATGATAACTCTGCCCGTTCCCTGGAAAAGCTTACCAATGAGAAGATCATGGCGATAAATGAGTACGGAAAGACTGTAATTGATGAGATTGAAAGAAATCATAAGGAAGTAGTCTTCATGTACGACATGTTAAATGACAAGACCGTTGATATAAAAAATACGATCAGAAAATACGAGCATATGGAAAAGGAAGCTGCTGAAAAGAAAAAAGCAGCTCCCAAGCCCGCACCCTCCGAAAATATCCATATACCGAAGATGTTCGCAGCTCCAAAGAGCGCAGGAGGCAAGGATAAGGGCAGCGACAAAGCAGGGGCTGTGCTGTCCGGAGATCAGGGAAAAGACATCGTAGCCCTTCATAAGCAGGGAATATCCGAAGTTGAGATAGCTAAAAGACTCGGCATCGGAGTCGGTGAAGTTAAGCTTGCCATAAGCTTAAGCGATGCGGGAGGTGCCTCATGAGGCGCAGATCCTACCTGAAAGGACTGGGGCTTGGCATTTTCGTTACGGCTCTTATAATGTCTTTGTCCTCAGGAAAAGCCAAGGGCGAGATCAGTGATGAGGAGATAATAAGGAGAGCTGAAAAGCTTGGAATGGTCTCTGAAAACGCAATGCTCCTCACGGAAGCCCGGAATCTTGCGGATAGTGCCCAGAAAAAAGGCAAAACCCTTGCAGACGTGAAAGAGGCAGCCGAAGGAAAGGGTGCCCCTTCCGGCAATGATGTTTCCGGGAATGCCTCGGTAAGCGCGAACGGCGAGATAATAAAACCTGAAGATGTAAGCGGAAACAAAACGCCTCCGGCCGGGGCCACGGCTTCGGAAAAAGAAGACAGGGCATCGGTTGCGGGAGCCGGAACCGCAGACGTAAATAATAAACAGTCCGCAGAACAGGCCTCAAAGGAGGCTGCCTCAAAGGAGAAGGCTTCGGAGGAAGCTGCAAAGGCGAAGAAAGAAGGGGCCGGGGAAGCTGCAAAAGCCGCAGCAGATGCATCCGATCCAGGGGATAACAGCAGTAGCAGTGAAACGGTAACCATAACGGTAAATTCCGGAGAAAGCTCCATTTCCGTTGCCTCAAAGATGGTTCAGGCAGGTCTTATCTCAGATGCAAGGCAATTCGACTCCTACCTTGTGCTCTCCGGATACGACAGAAAACTGGTAGTGGGCTCCCATCCCATACCCAAGGGCGCAACCGCTGAGGAGATGGGGAAGATCCTCACAACAAAGCAATAAAATAACCGTCAGGCGCTTGCCTGGCGTTTTATTTTGTGCTATAGTTTTGCAGTTGTTATTCATTTATCATCACATGTCCGTTTTCTGTACTTCACGGTGCCGGTCTTATTAGATTAAAGGAAGACCGGTTGGAGCGCAGGGGACATGGCTGCGAAACCAAAAGGAGGATTTTTGCAATGAGTATTATTTCAATGAAGCAGCTTCTGGAATCCGGAGTTCATTTCGGACATCAGACCAGGAGATGGAACCCCAAGATGGCACCGTATATCTATACGGAAAGAAACGGCATCTACATCATAGACCTTCAGAAGAGCGTAGGTCTTGTGGATGAAGCTTACAATGCGGTAGGAGACATTGTGGCAAACGGCGGAACCATCCTTTTTGTCGGAACAAAAAAGCAGGCTCAGGATGCCATCAAGACAGAGGCAGAGCGTTGCGGCATGTTCTACGTGAACGAAAGGTGGCTCGGCGGAATGCTGACCAACTTCGATACCATCAAATCAAGGGTTAGGAGACTCAAGGACATTGAGGCAATGAAAGAGGACGGAACTTTCGAGAAGCTTCCCAAGAAAGAGGTAGCTCTTCTTCAGAAAGAACTTTCAAAGCTCGAGAAGAACCTTGGCGGAATAAAGGATATGAGACGTACTCCCGATGCGATCTTTGTTGTTGATCCCAAGAAGGAGCATCTCTGTGTTGCAGAAGCAAGAAAGCTTGGCATAACCCTTATCGGAATCTGCGATACGAACTGTGATCCCGAGGAGCTTGACTATGTGATCCCCGGAAATGACGATGCAATAAGAGCCGTAAAGCTTATAGTTTCCAAGATGGCTGATGCTGTAATAGAAGCTAAGCAGGGCGTAGCAGGAGATTACGAGGAGAGCGAAAACGGCGAAGAGGCTGAAGGCGAGGAAGCCGGAGAGCTTAACGAGACAGAAGATACAGCCGAAGAGGCATAAGTAAGCGAGGAGGATAAAAATGGCACAGGTAACAGCAGCTACAGTTAAAGAGCTCCGTGAGATGACGGGAGCCGGCATGATGGATTGCAAAAAGGCTCTTGCGGCTACTGACGGAGATATGGATAAGGCAGTTGAGTTTCTTCGCGAGAAGGGACTTGCAGGAGCAGAGAAGAAGGCAGGGCGTACAGCAGTAGAAGGACTTTCCTTAACCTGCGCTTCAGAGGACGGCAAGAAGGCAGCAGTAGTTGAAGTAAACATAGAGACAGACTTTGCTGCAAACACCGATAAATTCAAGGACTATGTAAATGCAGTGGCTAAGCAGGCTCTTGATTCATCTTCAACTGATATGGAAGCTTTCCTTGCAGAGAAGTGGGCAAAGGATCCTTCGGTTACCGTTGAGGATGCAAGGAAGCAGGCAGTTTCAGACATTTCCGAAAATATCGGTATCAGAAGGTTTGAGAGAGTTGAGGAGGCAAACGGTTTTGTTGCCACCTATATCCATGCAGGCGGAAAGATAGGCGTCCTTGTTGATGTCGAGACCGATGTTGTAAATGACGCTGTAAAGGAAATGGGAAAGAACGTTGCAATGCAGGTTGCAGCCCTTTCACCCAAGTACACAAGATCATCCGAGATTGAGCAGTCCTACATCGATCATGAGAAGGAGATCCTTAAGGCTCAGATCGAGAACGATCCCAAGGAAGCCGCAAAGCCTGACAAGGTTAAGGAAGGCATGATAATGGGTCGTATAAACAAGGAGATGAAGGAAATCTGCCTTGTGGATCAGATCTATGTAAAGGCCGAGGACGGCAAGCAGAGCGTTCAGAAGTATGTTGAAGAGGTTGCTAAAGCCCAGAACGCAAAGATCAACATCAAGGGCTTCGTAAGGTTCCAGACCGGCGAGGGCATGGAAAAGAAGGAAGAGGATTACGCTGCTGAGGTTGCAAAGCAGATAGCTGCAGCCGGCAAGTAATTAAGTATTTGGCTAACTGTTCAGAGCCTTCGGGCTTTGGACAGTTATCACTATATTTTGAATAAGGTGAGGCAAAGATATGGCTAAAAAAGACATTGACTGGGGAAATCTTGGATTCGGTTATATAAAGACTGAAAAGAGATATGTGTCTGATTTCAAAGGCGGAAGCTGGGACGAAGGAAGGATCACTGAAGATGATACGATTAACCTTAGTGAGTGCGCCTGTGTCTTTCAGTATGCACAGACCATCTTTGAGGGACTGAAAGCTTATACTACGCAGGACGGCCGTACAGTCACTTTCAGACCCGACTTAAACGCTGAGAGAATGATGGAATCAGCCGAAAGGCTTGAGATGCCACCTTTTCCCAAGGAGAGATTTTTAGACGCAGTGCGTCAGGTCATTAAGGCAAATGTTGATTATGTTCCACCCTACGGGTCAGGGGCGACTCTTTATATCAGACCCTTCATGTTTGGCTCCAATCCTGTTATAGGAGTTAAGCCTGCCGAGGAGTATCAGTTCAGGATATTTACGACTCCTGTAGGTCCTTATTTCAAAGGCGGCGCAAAGCCCATAACGGTTCGGATAAGTGACTTTGACAGGGCGGCTCCTAAGGGCACCGGTCATATTAAAGCAGGACTTAACTACGCCATGAGCCTTCATGCCATAGTTGATGCGCATAATCAGGGCTTTGCCGAGAATATATACCTTGATCCCGGTACAAGGACAAAGATCGAGGAGACGGGCGGTGCAAATATCATCTTCATAGACGGAGACGGAAATGTTGTTACCCCCCTATCGGATTCGATTCTTCCTTCCATCACAAGAAGGTCGCTTATGATAGTTGCGGAGAAATATCTCGGACTTAAGGTGACTCAGAGAGAAGTGACCTTGAAAGAAGTGGAAGAGGGTGCTTTCAAAGAATGCGGACTCTGCGGTACCGCGGCTGTAATCTCTCCTGTGGGATGCATCAATGATCACGGCAAGGAGATAAAGTTCTCTTCAGGTATGGACGAGATGGGACCTACCCTCAAGCTGCTTTATGATACCCTCACCGGCATACAGATGGGCCGGATAGAGGCACCGGAGGGCTGGATCTTTGAGATCGCATGAAAACAAACAGGGGCTTAGGTTATAATGTAATATACTTCTTTTTGGGATTCATAGGTCTCATTGTGACTGTTGTGGCCTCTTTGAATCCCGATGAGAGGAATGTGCACCTTATAAGAAACGGGGCAGTTGATTACAATACGGGCTGGGAATATAAGAACAACCGTATAGACAGCTATTATAACTGTACTCTTCCATTAAGTCTTGACCGCAATGCCTATCAGGATATGACGGTCAGGAAGCTTTTGGGAGAGGAGAGCAAGGAAGGTACATACATAATGTACCGCTCCAAACACGCAGAAAACCATATATATATCGGAGACCGGGAGATCTATACCTACGGGGATAAGCAGCTTAAGCTTTTTCCTCTCCCCGGATCCGCATGGATAATGATTCCTTTACATGACTCTTATCAGGGTCAGTATCTTTCCATAGAATTATACAGGATAGAGGCTAAATACGGCGGTATCATGGAGGGCGTCATAATAGGCGACCGCGGTGATATGCTGGAGCGGCTTCTTTGCGACAATCTTTTTGGGCTTATCACCTGCTTCATAATTGGCTTTTGCTCTGTTCTTTTGTTCTTGCTGGGACTGATAGAAAAAAGACTGATAGGAAGTATAAACCTTTTTTATCTGGCATTTTCTACTTTGATCGTCTTTATCTGGTCGCTTAATGAAACCCATTGCACTCAGCTTTTCTTCGGGAATATGGAAACAGTCTCGATCCTGACCTATGAAGCAATAGCATTCCTTCCGCTCTCGGTTATAGCGTATTACAGAAACAGCCACAGAAGAAAAGTACGCGAAATGTGTGACAGAATAGCATTTATTCCGATCCTGAATTTCCTGATCCTTAACGTTGTACATTTTTCGGGGATGTTTGATATGTCCGAGCTCCTTGTGCTTACCCATATAACTATCTTCATTACAGCCGGAGCTCTCTGCGTTGCCCATATAAGATCAGGTGTAGTTGGGTTAAAACGCGGCGCTGATACGATTCCGGAGCTTGGAGTACTTGGCTTTCTTATTCTCGCCATATCCATCTTCATAGACATAGGACATTATTACGCTTCAAACTTTATAGATGCATCAAGATACTCAAGAGTGGGACTTCTGATCTTCATTCTGTTCCTTGCTGTGGATACCATGCATTTCACCTTATCGGACGAACTTGACGTAAGAAAGGCAGAAGTTTACAAGTCAATTGCATTTACCGATACCTTGACCGGGCTTGGAAACCGTCAGGCCTATGAACAGGAGATAGAGAAGATTGAGGAAAGAGAAGAGCTTTTAAGCCACCTTGTTGTGGGCATACTTGATCTGAACAATTTAAAGAAGACAAACGATGCCATGGGACATGCCGAGGGAGATAAGTATATCATCATGATATCCGACTTCATCCTGAATTACTTCTCAAAGATCGCAAAGGTCTTCCGTATAGGAGGAGATGAATTTGCAATAGTTTTCACGGGTCATGACAGTGACGTCTTTTTTGAGACTGAAGCCACTATGTTTGACGATATAATGAGGGACGGCAGAAAGGACATAAACTTTGCCTACGGCTCAGCGGTATATAATCATATAACCGATAAGAACGCCGGGGATACCATAAGGCGGGCGGATGCCAAGATGTACGAATCAAAACGCAAATACAAGCATAAGAGCGGGATCATGTGATGGAGGAAAGAAAAAGGAGCTTTGGGTTTATTCCATCCTGCGTGATTCTTATCGCAATGCTTTCGGCTTGCGATTATTTTTTATTCAGGGAATTTGAGCTTGTGTGGCCGTTTTTTCTTTTTCCCTATGTGGTTATTTTTGTGTTGTATCTGAGGGATTTTGGAAAAAGTCATGGAAGCGAAAAAAGCCTCCTGGCATTTTTAATACACGTATTTGTGATAATACCCGTATTTGCCGGACTTATAATGAGCATTGGCTGGATGATAAAGATAAATTTCTGGGGCGAGATGATCGGAAGGATAACAGGCCTTACAGACTGAAGGAGAAGCTATGATAAGAGTATCGGGAAAGAATTATTTAATAAACACGAGGAATACCTCGTACTGTTTCCGGGTTATGGGATCGGGTCATTTAGAGCAGGTATTTTACGGGAAGAAGGCGCTGCCGGATGACGCAGGCGATGATGTGATCGATCAGGCATTCAGGGCGATGGCGGAAAAAAGAGAGTTTCAGGCCGGGAATTCCATAGCGTATTCAGATGAACATTTGGAACTTAACCTTGAGAGCGCTGCATTGGAGCTTTCAACTCCCGGAAAAGGAGATGTGAGGGAAAATTCCCTTATCATGATAAATTCTGACGGCATCAGGACTTCTGATCCTTTGTTTAAGGAAAGCAGGACAATGCAGGGCTGCGTTGATAAGCCGGAGCTTCCGGGAAGTCATGCAAAAGACGAAGACAAGGTGGAAACTTTGGAAGTAACGCTTTTTGATGAATACCAGAAGGCTTACGTTATCCTTTATTATACGGTTTTTTATGACTGCGACGTGATAACAAGATCAGTTGCTGTAAGGAATTCCGGGAGTACTCCGCTTTACCTTGAAAAGGTAATGAGTCTCATGACAGATCTATACGGTGAAGGATACAGATATACTGATTTTTGCGGACATTGGACAAGGGAGATGCATAAGGATGAGGGAATATTAAAAAGCGGAACCCACGTAATAAGCTCCCGTACCGGAACATCCTCCAACAGAGCCAATCCTTTATTCTTCATTTCAGACAGCAATGCTTCGGAGGATTCAGGTTCTGTATATGGTTTTAATCTTATCTACAGTGGAAACCATTATGAGTCCATGAGCGTTGGAAGCTTCGAAAAGACAAGGTTCATGGCGGGGATAGAACCGGAGAGCTTTTCCTGGACACTTGAAGCCGGGGAGAGCTTTTATTCCCCGGAGGGAGTAATGTCTTATTCTGACTGCGGTTTTACCGGAGTGTCTCTTAATTTTTATGATTTTATAAAAAAACATATACTGCCTGAAAGATTCGTGGGTAAGGAAAGGCCTGTGCTGATCAATTCCTGGGAGGCAAATTATTTTGATTTTACCGAGGAGTCCCTTGTAAAGCTTGCAGATAAGGCGGCATCTGCCGGTATTGAGCTTTTTGTCCTTGATGACGGATGGTTTGGGAAGCGTGATGACGATCACAGCTCCCTTGGGGACTGGAAAGTTTATAAAGATAAGCTTCCGGGAGGACTTAAGTCGCTTTCCGATAAGATACATGAGCTTGGCATGACCTTCGGACTCTGGGTTGAGCCTGAGATGATAAACGAAGACTCGGATCTTTACAGGGAGCATCCTGACTATGCGGTTAAGGTGCCTGGGCATGAGCATTCAAAGGGCAGGGATCAGCTCATCCTTGATCTTACAAGAAAAGAAGTTCAGGACAATGTGATAGCTCAGATGAAGGAGGTTTTTTCAAGCTGCAGACTGGAGTATGTCAAGTGGGATATGAACCGGGTCTTTTCTGACTGCTATTCAGAGTCCATAGATGCAAAGAGGCAGGGGGAGTTCCTTCACAGATATGTGCTGGGGCTTTACAGGATAATGAGGGAGCTTACGGAAGCCTTTCCCGATATCCTATTTGAGGGCTGCGCTTCAGGGGGCAACAGATTTGATCTCGGGATCCTTTGTTACTTTCCTCAGATCTGGGGGTCTGATGATACGGATGCAATGGAGCGCATCGCCATACAGGAGGGCTACAGCTACGGATATCCCATGATCACGGTAGGAAGCCATGTTTCAGCCACTCCCAATCATCAGACGATGAGATGCGAGCCTTTGGAGACAAGATTTGCCCTTGCCATGACCGGAGCTTTCGGATATGAGCTGGCTCTTGACAGATTATCGGAAGATGAAGTCTATGAAATAAAAGGGCAGACCGAATTCTATAAAAAATACAGGAAGACCCTTCAGTGGGGAACCTGGTACCGGCTTTCCGATGGTAAGTGGATTATTGTTTCCGAAGATAAAAAGACTGCCATCGGAGCATTCGTTAAGAGGCAGATAACTCCCAATGCGTTTTTTGACGATTTCAAGACAAAGGGACTGGAGCCTTCATATACCTATCATGTAACGAACCGGATATGCGACAGGGACATCAGTGATTTCGGTACTATCCTTGATGCAAGGACGGATGGAGATGATAAGGAAACATCAGGCAGCATGAAGATACCAGGAGAGGTGGAAGATGCAATAATGCCCGGTCTTACACTTAACTCTTGCGGCATCAGACTTTCACAGGGCTACGGCGGAACCGGCTATAGTGAGAACACCCGTATCATGAAGGATATGGATGCGAGGATATATATCTTTGAAGCTGTTTAATTTGTTGGCTAAGCCAAGACAGATATGTTGTCTTGGCACATACTCTGTGGCAACAGGTTGGATTGAAAAATAGTATGCCGGGTTCAGTGGCTATACAATATATAGTACAGTAATTTTTTTTTGAAATCCTTTTTGTTTTTTTAAAAGGGTTTCTTTGTTTTGTGTCGAATATAGATAGAGCGGGCGTATGATCCGTGATATTGTCATGACTATTAGAGAAACGATTGAAGAAACAGAAAAGAAGACCCTCAGTCCTTATGCGGCTTTTTCCAGGGACTCGAAGGGAAGGGAGAGAAAAGAAAGCGAGGATGATCTGCGTCCCGTGTTCCAGAGGGACAGAGACCGCATCCTTCATTCGAAATCCTTCAGACGGCTTAAGGACAAGACGCAGGTCTTCCTGATCCCGGAAGGGGATCATTACAGAACGAGGCTTATACATACCCTTGAGGTATCACAGAGCGCGCGTACCATAGCAAAGGCTTTGAAGCTGAACGAGGATCTTGTCGAGGCGATAGCCTTAGGACATGATCTGGGGCACACTCCTTTCGGTCATGCTGGTGAGCGGGCGCTTAACAGGGTCTGTTCATTGGGGTTTGAGCATTCCGACCAGTCCCTTCGTGTGGTTGATGTACTTGAAAAGGATATGACAGGGCTTAATCTTACCTTTGAAGTAAGAGACGGGATAGCAAACCACAGGACAACGGGAAATCCGTCAACCCTTGAGGGGAGGGTTGTACAGCTTAGCGATAAGATAGCCTATATGCACCATGACATGGATGATGCGATAAGGGCAGGGATATTAAAGGATGATTCAGTTCCGGAGAAGATAGGTGAGGTCGCAGGCTATAAGACCGCGGAGAGGCTTGATTACTTCATACATGATGTGATAATGGAAAGCTACGGAAAGAATGAGATAAGGATGTCTCCGGCTGCGGATAAAGCCATGAAGGATCTTCGAGAATGGATGTTTAAGAGTGTCTATACGAACCCCAAGGCAAAGAGTGAGGAGGGCAAGGCGGAGAGCCTCATAGAGTCCCTTTATATGTACTTTTATAACAGACCTGACAGGCTTCCCATGGAATACAGAAAGCTTATGTCAAAGACCGGGGATCCTCTGGAGCGCATAGTCTGCGATTATATCTCATCAATGACGGACAGATATGCCATAGGGGTATACAGCGACCTTTTTGTTCCGACTTCCTGGTCAATAAAGTAGGGGTTTTGGATATCCCGGATGTTTATTGAATAAATGCCATATTACAGCGAAGATCTTATTGAAAAAATACGTTCCTCAAATGATATCGTGGACGTCATAGGAAGCGTTGTAAGACTTAAGCGGAGCGGTTCCAACTATTTCGGACTCTGTCCCTTTCACAATGAAAAGACCGGTTCCTTTTGCGTTACTCCGTCAAAGCAGATCTATTACTGCTTCGGCTGCGGGGCGGGAGGCAACGTCATAAGTTTTGTGATGGAATATGAGCACTACGGTTTTCAGGAAGCGATAAAGTTTCTTGGTGAGAGAGCCGGGATAGCCCTTCCGGAAGCGGAGGCTACAGAAGAGGAAAAAAGGGGAGCCTGGCACAAAAAACGGATACTTGAATGCTTAAAGACCTGCGCAGTCTTTTATTACAAAAGGCTTTATCAGCCTGAAGGGAAGATAGGTCTTGAGTATCTGAAAAAGAGGGGGCTTTCGGATGAGACGATAAAGAACTTCGGCCTCGGGTATTCCGGGAAAGGCTATGATCAGGCTGTAAAGTACTTAAAGTCAAAGGGCTACACCGATCAGGAGATAATAGATGCAGGGCTTTGCACCATATCGGAAAAGCACGGTATGAGCGACAGGTTCTTTAACCGGGTGATGTTTCCCATCATGGATATAAACAGCAAGGTCATAGGCTTCGGAGGAAGAGTCATGGGAGACGGGGAGCCCAAGTATCTTAATTCGCCTGAGACACCCGTCTTTGATAAAAGCCACAATATGTACGGGCTTAACGTGGCGAGAAGGTCCAATAAGGGCTACCGCATAGTCTGTGAGGGCTACATGGATGTGATATCCATGCATCAGGCAGGCTTTACGGAGGCCGTTGCATCTTTGGGAACAGCCTTTACCTCGGGGCATGCGAATCTATTAAGACGTTACACGAAGGATGTACGCCTTACCTATGATTCGGACAATGCCGGACAGAAGGCTGCCATGAGGGCGATCCCGATATGCCGCTCGGCGGGGCTTCATACCAAGGTCATCCATATGGATCCCTATAAGGATCCGGATGAGTTCATAAAGGGACTTGGAGCGGAGGAATTTCAAAAAAGGATAGATGAAGCAGAGAATTCCTTTTATTTTGAATTGAGCTATGCCCAGAAATCCTATGATATGTCGGATCCTGAGGGACGTACTGCCTTTCAGGAGGAAGTTGCGAAGAAGCTTGCATCCATCGAAGACGAGCTTCAAAGGGACAATTATATCCAGGCTGTTGCCGCGAAGTATTCCATCAGGGAAGAGGTTTTGAGGCGGGCGGTTGCGCTTGCCGCGGAGAGAGGGGACTTTGAGGAAAGGGAAGGAAGGTATTCCCTTGCAGGAAACAGGGATTCCTATGAAGAAGGCTCCAAAAAGAAGGAAGAAGTCGACGGACTAATAAAGGCGGAGAGCTATCTTTTAACCTGGATGACCGATGAAGAGGAAGTCTATAAGGCTGCATCGGGATACATAGAGCCTTCCGATTTCTCTGAGGGAATTACGAAAAGGATGGCGGAAGCCATATTTGAGGGCTATAGATCGGGAAATTTTTCCCCGGCGGATATACTGACCCACTTCACCGAGGAGGACCTTGTAAAGGAGGCATCGCGGATAATAAATACCCCGCTTGACGGTCTTGAAAGCGTTTCGGAAAAGGAAAAGGCGCTGACTGACCTTGTTATACGTATCAAAACGGCATCGCTTGACAGATTAAAGAATGCGGATGACGGCACGGATCCTTTGAAAAAGGCCAAGGAGATAAGGAAGGCAATGGATGAACTTAAGAAGATAAGGATCACGCTGTAGCAGCATAATCGAAAGGCAGATGAAAAAAGAGATAAACTAGGAGGAGATCATGGAAGAAAACGAAGAGAAGCAGCTGGACGAGAAATTCCTGGAAAAACTGAAGAGCATAGTCGATATAGGGCGTAAAAAGGAAAACGTCCTGGACAATCAGGAGATCATCGACCATTTCAAGGGAGTGGATCTTTCCGAGGAGGACTATGACCGTATCTGGGAGACTCTCGAAAAGAACGGAATCGACGTGTTGAAGATGACCCCGCCTTCAGAGGATGATGCCCTGGTGGATGATGATGTCCCTCCGGAGGAGATAGAAAATGAGGAAGAGGTTGACGTTGAAAATGTCGATCTTTCGGTTCCTGACAGCGTATCCATAGAGGATCCCGTAAGGATGTACCTTAAGGAGATAGGAAAGGTTCCCCTTCTTTCCGCAGAGGAAGAAGTGGAGCTTGCAAAAAGGATGGAGCTTGGTGATCAGGAGGCGAAGAATAAACTTGCCGAGGCTAACTTAAGGCTCGTGGTTTCAATTGCCAAAAGATATGTGGGCCGCGGCATGCTCTTCCTTGACCTTATTCAGGAGGGAAACTTAGGTCTTATTAAGGCGGTTGAAAAGTTTGACTACAGAAAGGGATATAAGTTTTCAACCTATGCAACCTGGTGGATAAGACAGGCAATAACCCGTGCCATTGCGGATCAGGCGAGGACCATCCGTATCCCGGTACACATGGTTGAGACAATAAACAAGCTTATCCGTGTTTCAAGACAGCTTTTACAGGAGCTTGGGAGAGAACCAACCCCCGAAGAGATAGCGGTTCAGATGAACATGCCTGTAGAGAAGGTTCGCGAGATCTTAAAGATATCCCAGGAGCCGGTTTCTTTGGAGACTCCGATCGGAGAGGAAGAGGATTCGCATCTTGGAGATTTCATCCAGGACGATCAGGTTCCGGTACCTGCCGATGCTGCAGCCTTTGAGCTTTTGAAGGAACAGCTTAATGAGGTGCTTGATACTTTAACGGAGAGGGAACAGAAGGTTTTGCGTCTTCGTTTCGGGCTTGATGACGGCAAGGCCAGAACGTTGGAAGAGGTTGGACGTCAGTTCAACGTTACCCGTGAGCGTATCAGGCAGATAGAGGCCAAGGCTTTAAGGAAATTAAGACACCCTTCAAGATCAAGAAAGCTTAAGGATTATCTGGAGTGAGTGATAAGGCGCCGCGTCTTTCAAAGAGGCTTCTTGCGATAAGGGATATGATCCCGGAGTGCGACCTTTTTACCGATATAGGATGCGATCACGGATACCTTCCGATAGACCTTCTGCTAAAAGATAGATGCAAAAGGGCAGTGGCCGCTGATATAAGGCAGGGTCCGCTTGATTCGGCAAGGACAAATGCAGGGGAATACGGGATAGATAAGGAGCGTATATCCTTTATTCTCTCGGCGGGACTTCACAGTATAGATGCTCCGGAGAAAGGATACAATGTCCTTTGCATAGCAGGCATGGGAGGGCTTAATATCGCGGGTATCCTTAAGGACGATAGGGATAAAGCCCGCTGCTATGACGTTCTCTATCTTTCGCCCCAGTCGAAGCAGGAGGAGCTTCGAGGCTACCTTGTTTCCAACGGATACAGGATCGACGATGAAAGATACCTCGTTGATGAGGATAAGCTTTACGTTACCATGAAAGTTTTACACGGGAGATCTGAAAAGTATTCGGATAAAGAGCTGCTGCTGGGGGCTTTTACCGATAAAGCGGTTACAGATCCTGAAGTAAGGGAAGCTTTTATTCTCCGGCATGAGGAGCTTAGGACTCTTCTTGAGGGAGAAGGAATTCCTGAAGACAGAAAAGATATCATTAAAAAGCAGGAAAACATATACAGAGAGGTACTGAAACTTTGAAACTAAAGGCTGTAATGAGCGTACTGAACGAGATCGCTCCGATCATTTATTCCGAAAGCTGGGATAATCCCGGACTTCTTATTGGTGATGAGGAACAGGAGATAAAGACAATATACATAGCAGTTGATGCTACCGAGGCTGTAATCGAGGCGGCGCATAAGGCAAAGGCTGATCTTATTGTCACGCATCATCCCCTTATCTTTCATCCGCTGCATAATATTTCATCGATGGATCACGTCGGGAAGAGGGTCATGAAGATGATATCCTACGGGATGTCGCTTTTTGCCATGCATACGGATTTTGATGTAACGGTCATGGGGGTGGAGGCGGCTTCCATGCTGGATCTTATAGAATGCAAGATACTTGAGCCTACCGTTAATGATGATCTTGGGATTGGGGCTTTCGGGTATCTTAAGGAGGATCTTTCCCTCAGGGAGCTTGCCGAAAAGGTGAAGGAGACTTTTGATGTATCGCATGTAAAGGTATACGGGGATCTTGAGGATACCATAGTTAAGGTCGCTGTTTTTCCGGGATCCGGCTCCTCCGGAATCGATACGGCCTGCATTGAGGGTTGTGATGTAATAATAACCGGGGATATCGGACATCATGACGGGACAGATGCCATAGAGAAGGGCATAAGCGTCATCGATGCCGGGCATTTCGGGATAGAAAAGCTTTTTATCGGATTCATGGAAAAGTACGTAAATGATAATATTGATGATATTACGGTCATACCGGATCGGGCGCAGAAGGACTTTACTGTAATATAGAGTATCGGAGGGATATTAATGGCACAGATGATAAAGATAACCCACAGGGGAAAGGAATATGAATATCCGGCTCATACAAAGTATGCGGATATTGCGAAGGATTTTCAGTCTGAATACAAGGCAGCCATCATCCTTGCGGAGGCAGATCATAAATACCGGGAGCTTTTTCATACTGCGGACTGCGACTGCACCGTGGAGTTTCAGGATCTTACATCGACCGCCGGCCACAAGTCCTATAAGAGATCAGCGTCCCTCCTTATGATCAAGGCTTTCTATGATGTTGTGGGTATGGATAACATAGAAAAGCTTAGCATCGATTTTTCGATAGGAGCCGCCTATTACTGTTCATATTCCGGGAAGCTCCCACTTACGGACAAGCTTGTGTCCGAGGTGAAGACAAGGATGATACAGCTTGTGAATGAAGACGCTCCTATTCAGAAGAGTGTTTATTCCCTGGACAAGATAAGAAAGAAGTTTCATGAAACGGGGATGTATGATAAGGAGAAGCTTTTCAGATACCGCCGCTCGGATAAGGTAAATATCTATACTCTCGGAGGCTATCAGGATTATTTCTACGGGCATATGGTGCCAAGCTGCGGATATATTAAGTATTTTGACCTTTTCAAATATGATGAGGGGATCATGCTGCAGCTTCCCGAGAGGAAGGAGCCTACCGTGGTTCCGGCCTTTAAGGACAGCCCGAAGCTTTTTTCCACTATGAGAGAGGCTTCAAAGTGGGGGCAGATGATGGAGATCAATACCGTCGGTGCCTTGAATGAGGCGATCGCTGACGGGAGGATGAAGGATGTGATCCTTGTTCAGGAAGCCCTTATGGAGGCAAAGATCGCTGAGATAGCGAGGGATATTGTGGAGCGGGGGAATGTGAGGTTTGTTATGATAGCGGGACCTTCTTCTTCCGGCAAGACCACGTTTTCCCACAGACTCTCCATCGAGCTTCGCGCCCATGGGATGAAGCCCCATCCCATAGAGATTGATAATTATTTCAAAAACCGTGAGGATACGCCTAAGGATGAAAACGGAAACTATGATTTCGAGTGTCTGGAGGCCATAGATGTAGAGGGCTTTAATAAGGACATGACAAGGCTGCTTTCCGGTGAGACGGTGGAGCTTCCAAGGTTCAATTTCAAGACGGGAGCCAGGGAATATAAGGGGGACTATCTTAAGATGGGTTCTTCCGATGTTCTCGTATGCGAGGGTATACACGGGCTTAATGATGAGCTTTCGCATTCCCTTCCGAAGGAGTCAAAATATAAGATTTATATAAGCGCTCTTACCACGCTTAACGTTGATGAGCACAACAGGGTACCTACCACGGACGGCAGGCTCATGAGACGTATGGTAAGGGATTATTATACGAGAGGCTCGTCTATTTCCAGAACCCTTAGCATGTGGTCTTCGGTGAGGCGCGGGGAGGAGAAGTATATTTTTCCTTTCCAGGAGAGCGCGGATGCCATGTTCAACTCCGCTCATATCTATGAGATCGCGGCTCTGAAGCCTTATGTGGAGCCGCTGCTTTTCGGGGTGACGGAGGAGGATCCGGGGTATCAGGAGGCGAAGAGGCTGTTAAAATTCCTGCAGTATTTCCTCTCAATAGACACTGCAAGGATCCCGCAGAATTCGATAATAAGGGAGTTTATTGGGGGGTCTATATTTTAAAAGTTTAGTTTGTGGCTGAGTCCGCCCCTCGGTGTGGTTTCCCGCTTGCGGTTTGCTCGTTTCTATGCTACTAAGGAAGTGTGCCTTGGATTTTGGCTGAGGACGGGACCGGCGCTATTCGCATCCATGCTCAAGTAGCGCCTCGCGGGTACATCCTTGTACCCGCGTCCCTGTTTAGTGAACACTTCCTAAGTAGCATGACGAAACGAGCAAGAGCGGCGCGGGAAACCACACCGAGGGGCGGGCACTACTGTATTGGAACAATTTTGGTGACACAGTGGGGGCGGTTCGGTTATCAGGCAATACAAATGATCCTTTTGGTATTGTTTTAGATTGATAATCGCTTCAATACAGCGCACAGTCAGTGCGCTGTATTACAATTCGCAGGCTGGCAGGTAAAGAAAAGTCCGCTGTATTATTATTTCCAGCTGAAATTCACCATTCCGTATACGTAAATAATTATTATCGCTATGGGCACAACAAACCGGAATACCGGTTTCATCCATTGTGTTACGGAAAGTCCGCGGCCGGTATTTGCTTCTTTCGTAAAGTTATCCCAGCCCCAGCCAATCTTATAGCAGCAGAAGATCGAAAGGAAGAAAGAGCCCAGGGGAAGGATATTGGTTGATACTATAAAATCCCAAAGATCAAGCCAGGCTGTGCCTTCGGCGAAGGGCTGAAAATCAAGGACACTGTATCCAAGCGCTGTTGTAAGAGCAAGTAAAAAGATGGCGATACCGCAGATGATACAGCCTTTTGGACGATTAAGGCCTGTAAGCTCTCTTATCATTGCGAGTATGGCTTCACAGACACCAAGGATCGTGGACATGGCGGCAAATATCATGAAAAGGAAGAAAAGTGTTCCCCACCATCTGCCGCCTTCCATATTTGAAAATACTGTTACCATGGTATCAAAGAGCAGGCTGGGGCCGGCGTTTACTTCAACCTTGTAGGAAAAGCACGCCGGAAAGATTATAAGTCCGGTTATAACCGCCACGAAGGTGTCAAGCACGATGACATTTGCGGCTTCTCCGGCCATGCGGCGATCTTTATCAATGTAGCTTCCGAATATTGCCATGCTGCCCATGCCGACCGACAGAGTGAAAAAGGCCTGATTCATGGCTGCAACTATCACGCTTCCGTTGATCTTCTTAAAGTCGGGGATAAGGTAGAACTTAAGACCATCGGACGCGCCGGAAAGCAAAAGGCTTCTTACAGCAAGGATAATGAGAAGCACCATAAGCGCTGTCATCATGAATTTTGTGACACGTTCAAGTCCGTTCTGAAGATTGAAGCTCAGTATGATAAAGGCCAGAGCAACCGTGACAAACAGGTAGGTTACATTAACGGTGGGATCAGTGATCATAGGGACAAAGCCAAGCTGTTCGGTGTCGCCTGTTGCAAATTTTACAAAGTAATAGATTATCCAGCCGCAGACTACAGTATAGAAGGCCATAAGGGCTATATTTCCTATAAGGCAGATATAGCCTAAAATGCCCCATTTCCCGCCTTCTTTCTGAAGCTTCCGGTACATATTAACAGGGCTTGTCTGAGCCGCTCTTCCGACAGAGAATTCCATTGTGAGCACCGGCAGTCCGAGTAGCAGAAGACAGAGAATATATACAAGCATAAAGCTTCCTCCGCCGTACTGTCCGCACATCCATGGGAATTTCCACACATTTCCGCATCCTATTGCACAGCCTGCCGATAACATGATAAAGCCGAACCGGCTTCCGAGTCTTTCTCTTTTTTCCATGGTAACAGTTCTCCTCCGTAAAATAACAAACGCGAGTATTATAGAGTTATCCGTTCATTACGTCAACGGATGTTGCAATTTGGCGCACAGCCGGTGCGCTGAAAAC
>JAFPZU010000172.1 GCA_017417105.1 Lachnospiraceae bacterium
AAGATAATTGATCAGCGTGAATGGGTTATGCCCGATCTCTTCGAGGTTATAGTTATACTCATCGTAATCGGGATAGTCCGTTTCTATGCTGTCTATGGTGTTCTGCAGAGCCATTTCCCTTGAAGTCATGGCTTCATCCGATGCGTCAAGCTGTGCAGGCTGGCTCTGATAGCTTCCCGCCATGGTTGCCGAAAGACCGCCGTTCAATATGGCAGAGCAGCTCGATATTCCGGCTGCGATGAGCATAAAAAAGAGTCCGAACAAGCCTATAGTTGCTATCGCCCCGATATGCTTTCTTGCGAACTCTGCTACTTTTCGTGCCATATTTGTGGTTGTCTTTGCCGCTTTCTGAGCGTATCCGGCTGCCTGTTTTGCCTCCGCAGATCCTTTCTTTATAGCCTTGGCATACTCCCGCTTGATCCGCTGTTTCTGCAAACGCTTTTGAAGTGCTTTTTTCTTCATCTGCGGATTCTCTTCAAGATATTTCTGATAGCGGAAGTTCACTTCAGCCTTAAACTGCTTCTTTTCAGCGGCAGCTACCTTTTTAACACGCTTTGCCTGAATGCCCTGCTTTATGTTCTTTGCATGGACGATCACGGCTTCGCCTGTCTCCTCCGTCCTGTGGGCTGCTTCCACTCCGGCATTGTCTTTTTCGTCTTCGGCAATCTTCTGATGTGCCATGCCCTGAGCTTCCATCATCGCCCTGCGGCCAGCGGCAGTTACCGGGTTATTCTTGTTTGCTTTCTTTATGACCTTATTGGTCTGAAGCTCATAAGTGGTCTTTCCGGTCTTTTCATCGAAGTGGCGCACCAGTTTGTATTCCCTGTGTTGCGGCAGTTTCTTCCTTGCTTTCTTCGTCTTGTCAGCGGCTTTCTCCGCCTTTTTCTGAAGTGTCTCAAGCTTTTTACTGCTCGCCATCTCCGCACCGGCTTCTTCCACAAAGCCAATCCTGTTATGGAAATCTCCGTCGGACTGAATAAAGCTGTCCTTGACACGCACCCTGCTCTCATGCTGCCTGTGCTTTCGTCTTGCCCTTGTTTCCTCACGCTGGGAAGCATACTCGGTATTCTTTTCATCCTCCGCATCATGTTTTGCGAAGAACTCCTGATTGACCTTTCTGCTCTTTTCCTCCGCTTTGGCGGCTACATTTACAGGCGCAGCATTAAACATCTCCTGTGCTTCGCTTACAGCCCTGCCTTTGGGCACTCCGTTTTTTGCAGCACTGCTTTTCGCCTTTACTTCGGCGGATCCCGCAGGACCCGCACGTGCTTTCTTAAAATCCCCGGCATCGGCTTTCGCATCAAACTTCTCCTGTTTCGTTGCATTTTGTACCGAAGCAGCCTGCCTTGCCGGATTCTTCTTATTCTTCGCCATCCGTATCATCTCCCTGCTTTACTGCTGTATCCTCTTCGCTCTCAGGAGGACGGGTATTCATAATGGCATAGGTCTTTGTGTCTGTCGGATACCTGTCTGCAAACGGAATAACCACATCATTAAAAAGTATCAGCCCGCATCCTGATTCAGAGTTCGTTACATACTGGAGCTGTTTTTCTGATAACCCCAGCTTATCCGCAAGTATCAGCTGATCCTTGGCGTTTTGGTTAAGGAGATATACAAAATCACTGTTACCAAGGATTCCCTCGATCTCCTCTGAACGTAAGAAGTCGCCTACATTCTGCGTCAAGCCTGTAGGTATGCCGCCCCACTTTCTGAAACGCTTCCATATCTCTAC
>JAFPZU010000173.1 GCA_017417105.1 Lachnospiraceae bacterium
AAAGCACGTGAAATATAAGGAGATAAGCATATTCCGGGCGGAGAGCGTCGAATTATGTGTAAATCGTCCCTGCCATATACATCATGACGGCGAGTCAGACAGCAAAACGGATCTTGTCAGGCTGTCGATCTTCGATAAAAAGCTGAGACTCATTTAAGGCTGAACAGCCTTTCCCGCGGTACCCGGAAAAAAATCAGCCGGAAATGATCCGGGATACGTATATATGAGTAAAAGCGAAGCGTTTGCGAGTATAACTATCAACAGGAGATGATCCTGAAGGAAAGGAAACCGATGAGATGGAAAACAGAAAACTTGAGCTGTTAAAGAAACTTGAAAAGAGCTTTGAGGATGATCCGGATATAGAAGAGGTCTCCCTCTTTACGAAAGAGGAGCTTAATGCCCCTATGGACGTTCTGAGGATGCTGGTCACGGATTACGGCCCGGGACTCATAGATGTTCTGGCGGAGTTTTCCTTTATCCCCTTTGAGGGAGAAGCGGAGGTGTGGTATTTCTCCTCTGTTGTCACCATAAAGAACAACATACCGAAGGACGCCGTGTCAGCCCTTGCCGGTGCCGCTGCAAGACTCAATTTCTTTCTTCCCTACGGATCCTTCGGCATAAATCCCTCGGGAGATACTCTTGCATTTAAGAATGTGACCCTTATAAAGACCGCGGATCCCGATAAAAATGTGCTTGAATCCATGGAGCTTGCGGTGGACAGGGCCCTATTCATACCGGAAGGCTATTCGGAGCTTCTTATAGGGGTGGCAGAGGGAAGAGTACTCTTAAGTGATTTCATAGACTCGCTTCCGGAATAGGTACTGTAAAGTTTTCTATGAAAACTTTACGGTACGCAGGCCACGCCGCCGCGAAGCGGCATTTGAATGGCGTGGCTCTCAAAATTAGAGGAGGCCTTTCATGAGTAATATCACGGTAAACGAACAGAAAAAGAAAACCGCCCTGTCAGGGGGAGCTGCCCCTGCGCCGCAGAATATAAACCAGGTGAGGAATGCTCCCGCTCCGGTCTTTACGGCTGAAGATGCGGAAGAGCTGCTTAAGAGCCCTCTTTCCCGGCATGTGGTGGAAAAGGATCCCAATTTCACTCTTACGGTTCCGGCTGAAGCTGATCTGGTGGACGCCTATGAAGCCTCCAGTCTTTTTCTTACGGACAGTGCTTCCAAGAGGAAGTCAGCCCTTAAGGACAGTAAAAAAAAGTATGATCTGCAGGAAGCCCTCATAAGGAAGGAAAGAAATCCCTTAAGACGACAGAGACCGGCTGCCGTAAAACGGATAAGCCTTAAGTCTGCCATTAACTTAAGCGACAGGGAGCTGGTGGAGCATTTTGGGGAATATTCCACCGGAAATAATAATTATCTGGCCACCCGTTATGCTCTTCTTAAGAACAAGTATTATTCCCTGCTTCCGGAAAACGAGATGAGGAAGCTCTCCCGTTTTGAGCTTCTTTCAAGGCTCAGGGAGCTCTATGAGAAAGAGCCGGAGCATAGGAATACGGAGCTTATCCTTTATTATCAGTCCCTTATCATCTTAATGGATCATGAGAAGGAAGCAGAGGGAAAGAAAAAGGAGCCTGCTGTCACGAGAGTACGGCCAACGGCTGCGCAGCTTAAAAAGGATAACGGGGCCGGGCTTAAAAGAAATGAGAAGGCCATAAAGGATCTCTGTCTTTCACCGGAAGAGACGGAAGAGAGAATGAGGCTCATGAAGAGCGTCATGGTTCCCGAAAATGATGCTCAGTCATGGAGGGGCGATAAGGAAGACAGGATCACCCCCAGCCAGAAGGAGGGCATAAGACAGGTACTGGCCTGGATGTACAGGAACTGCTCCAAGTCCTCCGAGTCAAAGGAGCCCTTTGTCCATAAGCTTGCAAGCGCCGAACCGGAAAAGCTGCTCCTTAT
>JAFPZU010000174.1 GCA_017417105.1 Lachnospiraceae bacterium
CATGCAGCGGTGAAGATGCAGAAAGGTTCAGGGTTCCGTCGATACCTTTAGTCCCGGATCCATCCGGTTCGCCTCCGAATGCAAAGATGGGCTGTGTGGCAGTATCGCTTATCTCTACTGTTGCAATGCATATCCCTGCGCCGCCATCCCCTCCGGTCGCTTCAACAGTGCCGCCGGAGATTTCTAATTTTTTTTCAGAGTAATTAGGACTGCCAGTTCCGCCATGACCGATTCCGATACCTGACGCTCCCGTTCCGCCTTTGGCTTTAACGCTTCCTCCGGTGATAGTTATATTGCCGCTTCCACCTCCGTAACTAGACGCAGCATTATACAACCTGCCTCCGCCGCCGATACCGGCTCCCCCGTCTTCTTTTCCTCCTGTAGCCGTCACTTCTCCGCCGCTGATGATTATCGTACCTCCATCGGAAGAATAGCCGGCGCCAATCCCGGCTCCGCCGTAAAATGATGTGGCCTCCACCGTTCCTCCGGTGATCTTAATAGTGCCGCCATCGTCACCCCAACCGCCACCGTTGGTATCGTCACAAGAGGAACCACCAATACCGGCCCCCAAATAGCTTGAAGCTTTTATTTTGCCTCCCTCAATGAAGACCTTTCCACCTTCATGACCAGCAATTCCAGGCCTGCGGTAGCCGTCTCCGATACCGGCTCCAACAGCATAATTCCATTCTTCCGATGGGTTTGGTGTAGCAGTCACTGTCGACGTCACATCTCCGCCTTTTATGGTGATAACTCCGGCAAAGAAACCATTATTACTATAGCTGCCGCCGATCCCGGCTCCTTCGGCATTCGCAGTAGCTCCATTCGTTGCTTTTGCCGATACAGTCGCAGTCACCTTTCCGCCATAAATGGTGATCTCCCCGTAAAAAAACTCCATACCATCATCTAATGTATTCCGGCCGCAGCCGATCCCGGCTCCTTCAGAATCTGTTTCGCCATAAGCCGATTCCGATGTTGACGCTGCGTTCACCTCTCCGCCGTAAATGCTGATCTCTCCGCAATCGCCATTATAACCGCCGCCGATACCTGCGGCACAAGATAATGCATCTGGAAACATTGTACTATTGTTATTCTGTATTGCTGATGCCGTCGCATTCACCTTTCCCCCAAAGATATTTATTGTGCCACAGGATCCGTCAGTGCCACCGATTGCGGCATCATAACAAGCAAGAGCTGAAGTCCCAATATTTTCGTGAGGGGAATATAGACATGCCGCTTTAGCGATCAGCTCTCCTGAGTCTTCGCTCTGGCCGTAGATGTTGAATGTCTGCCCCGGACCAGCGCCAATCCCTTTGCTCGCCGTAAGCTTTTTCCCATCACAGAGGATAAGGTTGACCGTACCGCTTACATTGACACGCTCACTGATCGTCACATCTTCAGTCACGGCGTACCAGGTCTCTGTACCCGCTGAGCCCCAGGACGTATTGCTGCTTGTAACTATATTACATACCTGCTTTTCAACTTTAGTATCATCAACAGTTTTCGTTGTCTCGTTCCAAGCTCTTGAAACATAGTCTACTTTGGTTGTGGTATCTGCCAGCACCGTAGCGGGCATCAGCGGCAGCCCCGCCACCACTATCACAAACGCTGCTATCCAAGCCGTAATTCTTTTTTTCATACCTGTTTCCTCCAGTTCCAGAGTACAATATTACGCAGCAATTATACCCCTTTTGATATAGCGGGTGGTAGTGTTTTTTATATGTGAGCTAACGCAGGAAAACAGGAAAATCTTAGTCCGAAATCCCGGATTGCCTCACGGAAGCGTTTTTGATAAAATTAATGTGTATATGCATTTTTGGGGTATAGTCGGAAGACTATGTACAGTACGAAGGCCACGCCACCATTTATCACACATCTTTGATGTGTGATGCCATCCCGGCGAGGACTTATCCTGCATCTTTGATGCAGGATGCCATCCCGGCGAGGACTTATCCTGCATCTTTGATGCAGGATGCCTTCCCGGCGAGGGACGAGGTGGACTTTAATGCCGTGGCTCTCAAAAACATTGGGAGGATTTTTATATGAAGGCCGTTACGAAGCGGGTTCTGGCAAGTGTTCTTAGCTTTATTCTTGTTTTTTCCATGCAGCCTGATATTGAGCTTATAAAGAATGATGACGGAGGTGTCGCAGTTCAATTTGATGCGGGGCCTAAGGAAGTGCTGGCTGCGGAGAATACGGATCCGGAAGTGACGGAGCTAAGTGAATGGGATTACGAACCGGACCGTGGGGATGCCGACAGTATCATGCTGACTGCGTATAAGGGGAACAAAAGAAAGATCAAGATCCCCGCTACGTTTTATGTTGAAGATGAAAATAAAACCTACAAAACTAAAATAAAAAGTCTGGGAACAAAGGAAAACAGCAAAGCGGCTCTTCTTCAGAGTGTGATTTTTGAAGAAGGCGTAAAGGCGGATTGCGATGCGAATAACATGTTTGAGGGATGTCGGAAGGGAAACGCGGAATATTCCAGTCTGGAGTATATCGATGCAAGCGGACTTGACACCAGTGAAATGGTTTCCTATGAAGGGATGTTTAAGGATCTGTCATCCCTTAAACAACTCAATGTTTCGGGGTTTAGCACAGATCAAGTTCAAAGCATGAAAGAGATGTTCGCCTATGATCCCATGTTACAGGAATTAGATCTAACAAGTTTTAGTTTTCCTTATGGCGATCGCGTAGATTATACGAAGTGTTTTTGTGGGGACAGCGGCCTGAGGGCGATCTATGCCCCTGAGAGGATAAATCCTGATCTGAGCGATAATGATGAAGGAACTGAGAATATGTTTGATGGCTGCACCAGTCTTAAAGGAGGCAGGGGCACACCATTTGATCAGAACCACACCGGAGGAAAGTATTTTCGAACGGACAGGCGGAAGAAAGGAGATAACGGCTTAGAATCTGATTGCGGATATTTAAGTACTCCGCCAGGGCGAGATGAATGGATCTATGAAGAAATAGGTGATAATACCGTTTTGCTGAACGGAGTTAGCGTCCTTGATTCTTATGAAGACTACGTGAATTTAGCTATTCCAGGTAAAGTTGAGCACAATGGTTCCATCTGCAATGTAGTTATTGGCGATAAAACGAAAAGCAATTTCGAAAATAGTAAATTAGAGCATATCATGATCCTGGACGGAGTGAAGGCAGCATCGAGTATATCCGGGTTGTTTTATCGTCATTCTGCGAAGAGGATAGATGTCTCCCGCCTGGACACCGGAAACACAGAGAATATGTCGAGCATGTTTAAGGAGTGCTATAGATTAGAATCTGTACAGTTTGGCGGAAAATTCACCACGTCCGAGGTTACGGATATGTCCGAAATGTTTGCTATGAGTGGGGGCGATAATTCGTTTGCGGATGACACCACAAAACTAGCTTCTCTGGATCTTAGTTCTTTTGATACATCCAGTGTTAGTGATATGCATAATATGTTTTATGGTTGCCGCTTTTTGGAAAACCTGGATCTTTCCGGTTTTTATACCGGAAATGTAACGGATATGAAGGGGATGTTTTCCGGCTGTGTCAGATTGAAGACAATGGATATAAGCCGGTTTAATACCGAAAATGTAACTGATATGGACAGCATGTTTAAGAACTGTTCAGCTCTTACAACCATTTACGCCGGACCAGGTTTCACTACGGAGAATTATATCGATCCGGAAAACAGTAATGAGAGTTTGATGTTTTACGGCTGTACTACATCCTTAAGAGGCGGGGCCGGAACGGTGTTTGCTGAGGATAAGATCGGCTGTTCCCATGCCCGGATCGACGGAGTAGACAGTAGTCCGGGGTATTTCACCGATGTCAGTGTCAAAAATCATGTTACCGGTATTGATGATTGGGTATATGAGTTATATACGGATTCTTTTGAGGATATTGATTATATCAGATTGAAAAAATATAAGGGGACCGAGGAGAATATTACAATCCCCGGTGTCATGACTGTTGATGGTAAAGAACGAAGAGTCCAGCTATGCAGTCTGAAAGACAACGATCCTAAAAATCTGGTAAGTGTCACTATAGGGAGCGGTGTGAGCATTGCCCGAGACGTAGGAGGGGAGGGAATCAACCATCTCTTTGCAGGATTCGACCGGCTTGAAAGAGCAGACCTAACGGAACTGGATACAGGAGGCGGAGATCTATCTTTTATGTTTTACGGTTGTACAAGTCTGCGGTATGCGAAAATGCCAAGTTATGGGGACCAGTTTCTCAATAAGATGAACAATATTTTTGATTCCTGTACAAGTCTTACAGAAGTGGATTTTTCCGGCATGGATACGTCCTGGGTAGGCTATATGCAGGACATGTTCAAAAACTGTAAGAACTTACGTACTGTCAGAGGAATGGAAGGTTTTGATACCGGGCATGTCGAAAACATGAGCGGCATGTTCAGGAACTGTTCCTCTCTGACAGAGCTGGATCTTACAAGCTTTAATATAGGATGTACCCGGGACATGTCATCCATGTTTGAGGGATGCAGTTCCCTTTTACGGATATTGGTAGATCCGAATCTTTTTAACTATGACAGGGTGAAAAGAGTCGGAAACCGGAACATGTTTTATGGTTGTACTTTATTGACCGGTGAGCTGGGGACGGTCTATGACGATAGATTTACTGACGGCACATACGCACGGGTGGACGAAGGAGAATTTCAGCCCGGCTACCTCTCCGGGTCCATCCATACTGTCAGGCTTTCAGAATGCGATGTGTCAAGGGATCATAACAATGGAACCGTTACTATCAGTGATTATCATGGATCATATACCAGGATCCGAATTCCTGCGAAAACAAAATACGGGTATGATGTAATACTGACCGGCTTAAATAACACCAGTCTTGAATATGTAGAGGTAGACGAGAATGGTGTAAAAGCGGGCGCATCACTTGAAAATCTTTTCGCCGGCTGCGAAAAACTGGAGGTGGCAGACCTTTCCGGACTAAATATTTCAGAGACTACAGATATGTCCGGGATGTTTTCCGGTGCATCAAAGCTTACCGCCGTTAATCTGGAGGGGTGGGATACTACCCATGTCACAGATATGGGGAGCATGTTTGAAGGCTGCTCAGATCTGACCGCTATCTATGCTGACGATACTTTTACTGTTAGTTCCGGCGAAAATATGTTTAACGGCTGTTATAAGCTTAAGGGCGGCAATGGAACTCTCTACGGCGATACGACGGATACGGCAGTAATGAACAGCATGAAGGGTCCTGCCTATGCGAGGATCGACAAAAAGGACAGCCCCGGGTTCATTACGGATTCTTCAAAACTTGACATTTTGAATAACTGGTATTACATAACCGACGGCAATTACATCACTCTTCTTGGATACAGGGGAACTGAGACGGATGTGACAGTACCGGCTACCATGATAAACCGTTACCTGAAGGAGAAGAAGGTCAGGCTTTTAGGAATGAGCGGAGGTACCGATACAAAGGAGGATCAGATCGAAAAGATCACCATCGAAAGAGGTGTCAGGGGATACAATGACAACCGGTGGAAGATCGGTATGTTTGAGGGCTGCAAGGAGCTGAAGGAGATAGATCTTTCAGAGCTTGACATTTCTGATATGCGGGATATGTCCCGGATGTTCTTTGGCTGCAAAAGTCTCCTCAGTTTGGACTTAAGCGGTTTCAATACCGCGCAGATCGGGAAGATGAAGGAAATGTTCTCGGGGTGTTCCGACCTTCAGAAGATCTTTGTGACGAAGTATTTCACCCTGCCGGAGATCGACAGGAATAACAGCGCCTCTTTCGGCAACGGTATGTTTACGGGCTGTGAACGACTGACAGGCGGAAAAGGAAGCAGCTACAACACACTTAAAAAGAAGTCTTCGTCGGATGCAGCGGACCCTGCGCATCACCCGCTTCTTGCGAGAGTTGACGGTGGAGACAGTGCACCGGGACTTTTCACCAGATTTACCGGCAGTATTCCTGTCATTATCCCTTCCTTTGACGTGACGGATCTGTCATATCCTTTTGAAAACACCTTTGCGGGCTTAAGATACACCGATCCCTATCAGATCCCGGAGGAACGCTATAAGCAGATCTTCGGGAACAAGGGCGATTTCATGTTTGATTACTATACCGATGACTGGGGCGGCAGCTGCTACGGCCTGTCTTCTTCCAGCGCGCTGATGGGGGTTCCCTTAAACGGGGTGGACCTTAAGAAGTTTGATGACAGCCTGAATACCATTAAGGATTATAATGTCAAAGTGGAGGGCGCGCCTTCCGGGAAAAATAAGGATGATTTAAAGCTGTTTATCGAGCAGATGCAGATCTCCCAGTATGATGTGCGTGTCCAGCTCTGTTACGTTTTGAATACGGGCATCGGTGATACCATTGAAGCCATAAGGTCAGATCCCCATCCTATGATACTGGGACTCTTCGGCCCGGAGGGCGGACACGCGGTGTTGGCATATAAGCTGGAAGAATTCCCCGGGGATAAGTCTGCCAGGATCCATATCTATGACAGCAACTGGCCGGATGAGGACCGTTATATCCTTGCTAAGAAAAAGAAGGGCTCCGATGACTATAACTGGTGGGAGTATAACCTTGGGGGTAACGGCGTAGCAGATCTTATCTGGGGAACAGACAGAGTTGTGGGAGCGGGCGAAGAGCCCTGTGATATCTCCTTTATCCCCTATGACGTATATTCCACGGTCTATATGGACCGGGGCTACTATGATGATGCGGACTGGATCGTAGGCGACGAAGATAAGGACGAGTGGACCGAGGAGGACGAGGAAGCTTACCTTAACTGGGTTTGGAGCCAGGCGGACCAGCAGATGTACGATAAATACCCCTGGACCGATGAAGAGGAACAGAATTATCAGGATAATAAGGAAGCGTATGAAGAGGCACAGTATGAGTTTGTGAAACCCGCTGATGCCTGGACGAATGAGGAAGAACAGCTTTATCAGGAGCTTGGAGGCGAGGTAAGCGAAGAGGAATACAATAAAGATCCCTGGAGCGAAAGCGAAGGAACTGACCTGAGCAAAATGGCCACCTCCGAGGAATATGCAAAGTTCCCCTGGACTCAGCAGGAGGAGGCTGAGTATGACAAGTGGGTCGCAAGCGGATCACCTGCCCTGCCAGGATCGCAGGTCGGGGATTATCAGTGGAACATCGTCGATGAGGAGATGTACCATAAATTTGGCGCCGCTCCCGATTCCGACAACAGTTTCAGGTGGACTGACGAGGATGAGGAGCTCTATCATGAATACGGCTGCGCAGCTTATGAAGATAACAGCTACCGGTGGACCGACGAGGACGAGGAACTGTATCAGGAGTACGGCTGTGCCGATGCCGATGACAACAGCTATGTCTGGACTCGAAAGGATGAAGAACTGTATGAGAAATATGGCATAGCAACAGATGATTCTTACACATGGACAGATCTCGATGAAGAACTGTACAAGACCTACGGAATAGCTTCCGATAGTGAAAACGGCGCCTGGACCAATGAGGACGAGAGAGCCTATGCAGAGCTGATAAGGGGCGGAGCGTCTATAGAACAGATTAAAAAGCAGTATGGCTTCCGTCTTAAGTTCCGCCTGAAGTTCAGGCTTAAATTCAGACTTAAGTTCAGGCTTAAGTTCCGCCTTAAGTTCCGCTTAAAGTACAGAATAAAGCGCTATATGAAGTTCAGGCTTAAGTTTCGCCTGAAATTCCGCTTAAAGTTCAGACTTAAGTTCAGGCTTAAGTTCCGCCTTAAGTACCGCATGAGGTTCCGCCTTAAGTTCAGGCTCAAGTACCGCATGAGGTTCAGGCTTAAATTCAGGCTTAAGTTCCGCCTGAAGTTCAGGCTTAAGTTCCGTTTGAAGTTCCGCTTAAAGACCATGCGGGTGGATTCAAAGGACTATAAGATCGCCGATACGGAGGGTAATACCCTGGCTACAGTGGATAACGGTAAGATCGATGTAAAAGATCAGGGAGAAGATCCGGAGCTCATAGGCCTTGTTTCCCTGGGTATGAAACCCACTGATAGGGGATGGGAAGCCGTATCACCGCCGAAGGCAGCCGGAAAGGTCACGGTTGTAGCTGTGGGAGAACAGGTGGTGGAAAACACCGGATCAAAGGGTTCCATGAAGGTTTCCGCCATAGATGGGGATCAGACTGCTACCATCACTACCTCTGCCGCAAAGGTAAGCACCAATGTTGATGCGGCGAAGGGCGTATGTTCCGGAACGGTCTATGCCGAAAATGGTGAAGACTACAGCATTGAACTGAAAGCAGGGGAGACGGAAGACGAGGAGTCACAGACCATAACCATCAAAGGAACGGGAACAGGCGACAGCGCGAACATGAAACAGACAGCCGAGCTCACGGAAGACGATACCGGCGACAGCAATCTGTCCCTGGAGAATGTCAATGCGAAGAATCTGGATGTTTCCAATACCAGCTTAAATACTGTGGAAGTCACGGATTCAGAGGTAAGCGAGATAAGCATCTCCGACGGTTCCAATGTGGACAGTCTCCGCTTAAGCGGCGGTAAGCTTAAGAGTGTTAAGACCGACGTAGAAAGCAGCATCGGTGCCATTTCCATCGACCAGGATGAAAGGATAGAGCTTTCAAGCGGTAAGCAGGACGGAAATGCAAGAGACATAAATGATCTGGATGCCGCTCTGTCTGAGGCTGCTTCCGGAAGCGGCGGAAATGCTGCCGAACCCAAGGTCTTCATCTATGACAACAATAAGCGGGGAGATAACAGCCAGCTGCTGACAGCCGGCACGGATTATACCGTAGTCTATATGACGGATGCCGCTTCAGGCAACATTAAGGTCATGGTTTACGGTCTCGCGCCGAATTACAAGGGCGTAAGAGCGCTTAATTTCCAGCTTGACCCCGAAGAAACAGATCCCGAGGAGAAAGATCCCGGAGATGATAATGGCGGATCTTCCGGCAGCGATCCGGCGAAGGATACAGAAACCGTCACGGTTCCCGGAAATGATATAATAATCGACGGCAAGGCTTATCCGGTTTCAGCTAAGGTGACATTTAAGAACAACATCGAGTACACCGGAGGAAAGATCGATCCCGAAGAGATGCTGGGAGCGAAAGTGGACCTCACAAGTTTTTATGCGGTGGCAACAGCAGCAATGACCAATAAGAACGAGGATCCGGCAGAGCTCTTCAAGGTTTCCTGGAAGGTGAAGAATGCCAAGAACGCCGGAACAGCTCAGTTCTACCCGAAGATCAAGTTCATCACGCCTAAGGCAAAGGCCTGCGGCATCACCGGCCAGCCCCTTAAGGACATAAAGACCGGCGTGACAGCTATGAATAAGCAGTTCAAGAAAAACCCGCTGACCTTTACCATCAACCCGGCGGATATCGCGAAGTGCCTGGAAAGCGTGGATGGAAGCTTCACTCCGGACGGGAAGCTGAAGCTTAAAAAGGTTACGGTACAGCTAAACGGCAAGTCGAAGAAACTGCCGAAAAAGCAGTACCGCGCGGTGGATCCGGATCCTGCAGCGGGAACAGTCACAATTGAAGGCGCCGGAAAGAACTTCACCGGCAGTAAGACGGTCAAACTTAAGTGATAAGAGGGGGATAAAAAAATGAACGCAAAGGTCAGTGTCATCATTCCGTTTTATAATGTGAAAGAGTATTTCCGCGAGTGTGTTGATTCTGTTCTGGAACAGACCTTGCCGGAGGTGGAGGCCGTTCTTGTGGATGATGGTTCGGATGATGGCTCGGAGAAGATC
>JAFPZU010000175.1 GCA_017417105.1 Lachnospiraceae bacterium
TATAACATCATCAAGGTTGACGGGGATACGGATGCGCCTCTTAGCGGAGCGGTATTTAAGCTCTATTCAGAAAAGCCTGCGAATGGCGGATCCAGAGTGATATCAAGGTATGTATCGAATACGGATGTGGTTTATCTTATGGATACGTATACTTCGGGAGCCGATGGAAAGATCTCGCTTGAAGGTCTGGAGTGGGGTGTTTATTATCTGGAGGAGACTAAGGCTCCTACGGGATATGCACTGCCGGAGAACAACGTGTTCACCTTCGTAGTGGATGAGACTCATAATACTCCGGACAGTGCAGGATATCTTGAGCTTCATTACATAAAGAATGAGAAGGGCAAGAGTTCGACTACCAGCACTACTACGACGACAAGCACTACCACGAGTACTACGACAAGCACAACGACCAGTACCACAACGAGTACCAGTACTACCACAAGTACAAGCACGAGTACTACGACAAGTACGAGTACCACGACGAGTACCAGCACCACTACAACGTCAAGCTCAGGTACAGGAGGCAGCAGCTCTACCACTACGACGAGCTCCAGTGATAAGTATCTGACGGGAGTGCTTGGAAACAAGGAGGGAGGCTTTATCTCTGATGTGCTTGGAGTTAAGAAGGTTCCTACGTCGGGAGTTCTCGGTGAGAGGATGTCGCCTGTTACAGGTGATGACCTGACCCTCAACTTCTGGATCATGCTCCTTTGCGTGGCAGGGCTCATAGCCATGAGTTTCGTCTACACGGATGATGATGATGAGGAAGAGAACGAGGACGGCACGAAGACAAAGAAGAGAAGCCGCAGAGCCCGCAGGGCAAGGAAGTAAAATCTGGTGATAAGCCGAAAGGCTGAATAACTTAAGGCGGGGCGAAAGCCCCGCCTGTTCGTTAAGGTCGGCGTGCCGGCTAGTCAAATGTATTGGGCTGTAGGTCTCCGCTTCGCTACGGTCGTCGCAAAGCAGACAGCCACTGGCTGTCTTGCGACACGCGGCAGGCGCGTGGCTCAGCGCTGAACAGTAGCAACATTTTCCTTCGAAAACCGTACGCAATTGACACAGTGTACGCTTGGCCTTTATAATGCTGTTGGGGTCAATACATGTTTGTTGAAGGGGGATCAGATTATGAATGTATTAAGTGCGACGGATGTCAGGAAAAACTGGTCGGTAACTCTCGATAAGGCTATTCACGAAAAACCGGTTTATATTAAGAGAACCAGAGACAATCTGGCCATTATCAATATTGATACAATGAAGGAGGCTTTGTCCGGCTATAGATTTACATTCAGGAAGTATACTGAAGATGATAATAGCGTAACTCTTTCGTCGGAGGAGTTTGACATTGTAGTCAATGATAAGGATGAATATACGGCAGAGCTGACTCTTGCCAGGGATATCAAGGAATATGCTGAGGATTTCTATGAAAATTTTGCGACATGGAGTATTGCACCCAATCGCAGGACTCATATTCCTTATGTCCTGAAAGCGCTTATGCTTGATGAAGAGGTGATCATGGAGGAGCTTACATGCCTGGATGGAAGGAATTAAAGCGATTCTGTGAGCGCGATGACTGGGATTTATACAAGGATACAGACCATTATTATTACAAGAAGGTAATGCCTGATGGCACCGTGAAAAGAACAAAGGTATCAAAAGGCAGTGGTGAGATACATCAGCACATGTGGCGAGAGATACTGAAAAAACAATTACAGGTCTCACAAGAGTACTTTAATGATCATATTTAGCATGTTATCTGTATTCGCGAACGAAATGGCAGTACACTAAGCTTGATGTGTCCAGGCTGTTTACCGCTTTCGGTTAAGGTTAAACCTTTTCGCATATCTGCACAACCGTCAGTCGGAGGATTGGCGGTATCTGTGGATGTACCCTGCTTTACAAATGTGTTATAATTTTTTATTAGAGAAAATGTCGGATTGTATTAAAATCCGTACAATTTTGATTTGCCGATAATTATATTAGAGCCTATTCCGTATGTTTATATAGAGCAGGAAAGAGGAGGGAAAGAACTATGAAGAGATCAGGAAGAAAGGTTATCGTAGCGGTTTTACTGGTAACCATGCTGTCGCAGGTTTTATATTCCGCAGCAGCAGGGATATTCGGGCTTCAGACCCAGTCATATGCATATGCGGATGACGGAGAAGTGAGGGAGGTCGAGCCGGGAGAGGATATCTATCCCGGAACGGAAGAGGAAGAAACGCAGGGGGAGGAGTCCTATGCTGCGGGATCCGATGATGAGGCTTATGATCTTAACGATGCAGATACCGGGGAATCCTATTATGCATCCGAAGATTTCGACAAGGAACCCGATACGGGAGAGAGCAATGAAACCGGGGCAGAATATCAGGATAACCCTTCAGAGGGGGAAGGGACAACTGACAAGAGCGGAGATAACGAGAATACTGCGGATACAGAATATATCACAGAATCGCAGACTGATGATTCGGTGTCAGAAAACGGCGCAGGTACAGATGTCAAGGAAGAGACAGAGCGGGATTCAGAAAAAAATCGTATCTACAGTTTCGAAGGAGATGGAGTCAAGGTAACGGCCGAAGTTACGGAGCCTGATGCGGTTCCTGAGGACGCGGTATTCAGAGTTACCGCCGTGACAGACAGCTCACTTGCGGAGGCTTATCTCCTTGCGATGGATGAAGCAGATGATAGCAAGACCCATACCCTGAACAATACCCTTTTATATGATGTCGGATTTTTCGTGACGGATGCGGAAACCGGGGAAGAGACAGAGTTTTCACCGAAAGAAGGCTCCGTAAAGATAAGCATACAGTTCACACAGGATCAGCTTGCCGAGATAGGCGTGGAAGACGCGTCAAAGCTTAAGGTAACACACCTTCCCCTTACCGATGAGGCAAAGGAGGGCAAGGCCACTACGCTTGATGTAAGGGATGCTGATGTATCAGACATAAATACCGAAGAAGTAGAATCTGAGGGTAGAGGCGATCAGCTGGATATCAGTCTTGACAGTCTTTCCATTCTTGGATTCACCGAGGAGGCTTCAGACAGCAGCGGCGATGTCAATCTCGGAAGAATGCTTAAGTCGGTAAAGATCAACGAGGTTGATGTCACAAACGGAGGAACAGTAAAGCTCCTTGATGATCAGGAATATGATGTGGAATTCGCCTTCCAGGAAGGGGATGAGACACTCCAGTTTGGCCCCGTGATGTACTATGAGCTTCCCGACGGACTTGTGCCTCCGCTTAATGAAGACGGCACTGCATCGGATGAGGTCAGGTATTTCAGCATCAATCTGTCCGGAGACTACGGAAATGTGAAACTGAACGATAAGGCGGTTGAAGGCAATTCCTGGCACGTTGAGGAGAAAGCTGTCGGCGGACCTTACTATATTGTGGTAGATCTCAATACGAATGATGAGAACTATGATTACCTCAGCAATCTGCCTAATGCACAGCTGAACATCTTTCTTCATATCACTAAAAAGGCAACATCAAAAACATGGGAGTTTGTTGACTCTGCCTATTATTCGGGGTCTGTCGTATTTGAGGAAATACCGGGCAGCCTTACGGCCTCAAAGAAAAATACCTACAATTCGGAAAACAAGACCCTTACGTTTACTGTCAAGGTGAACTCTACGGGAAAGAATAAGAATATCAGGCTATATGATCATATCTATCCCAAAACTGATTATGACAAAATACTGAAATATCAGAGGGATACCTTGAATGTAATAAGTAACAAGAGAGGACCGATTGTGACTAATGGTGAGCCTGCCACAGAACTTAGGTATTTTGAAAATCCAACGGATTTCTCAAAGACTGAGGAGCTGTTTTCATTTGTAACGGATCTTGAAAATGGAGAAGAACTTATCTTCACATATGATGTTTTGGTAGATCTGCCTGAAAGGACCACAACGGATTATGCCGGGAGCAACAGGTTCTCGTTAACGGATGTGTCAAAATGCAATGACACTAACATCAGAGATCTCAAAATAGCAAAAAAGATAAAGGATGTAACCTCACGCTTCACGATAGTGGGTAATTATAAACCGACTCTTAACAAAAGCGCGAATGTCATTAAGAACAGAGGAAGGATCGACTATACAATAACCTTAAACGGAGACGGCAAGTATAAGATTGGCGGCGAAACGATAGTTGATGAAATATACGGTGAGATAGCTCCGTATGCTTCATATGACGGCGAAGGTATCGTGGTAAAAGTCCAGGGTGGTGAAACGAAAACTATTTCCTGGGACGATATCCTGCGCTCCGACAGGAAAGGCTGGAGTTATTTGCTGGAGGAAGCGGTGGGAAGCGGAAAGGTTGTTATAACATACTCCGTAAAACTGGACACCTCTGCTTCGTTACCCACCGGATCACTTTGGAACAAGGTGAATGCGGCAGGTATGGAGAAAAGAACGGAGAGTAAGTTCGATTATTCCCTGTCAAAGTATGTTAAAGAAAACAAAGGGTACAAAGAGGGAGCAGGCCTCTGGTACCATATTGAGTATAATGGGGATCAGGTCATAAACAGCAACGGTGTTGTTGTGGAGGATGAGCTTAGCGGGGATCTTGCGCCCTATGCCGAGTATAATACGGATGAACCCATAACGATAGACTACAACTATGGAGATAATGACGAAGCAACGGCGCATGCGACTGTCAGTTGGGATGATGTTGTCTGGAAGGACAGCAGCCACAAGGGGTGGTCTCTTACACTTGGTGACTACGGTAAAGACAGAGTACATATCTCGTATTACGTTAAGGTCAATGATCTTTCCGGATACGTTACTGATGAGGCAAAGGCAAAGATCATAAATACCGTTAAAGTTAAGGATAAGAAGGTCGAGAAAGAAACAGACTATGATATCCCGGAGGAAAACCGGATAGAGCTTACGAAGACGCACAGCAACCCTGTGAAAGTAAACGGCACGGTTCAAAACGAATGGACAGTCCAGATAAAAGTACCGGATACGGGGTTGAATTCCTGCGTGGTCACGGATAAGCTGCCCGGGAAATTTGTGGATAATATATATGAGGTTGATGAATTTGTAGAAGGAAGCCTCATTGTTTCAGCCGGCGGTGGGGACGTATATTACGAAAATGAGCTTGGATATTCCGAGGATAATAACAGCAGGAATTACAAGGATCAGCTGAAGCTCACTTTCTTCTATCAGGATGGAGAAAAGAAAGTGCCCGGCTTTGCGCCCGGAACCGACAGAACTGTTACGATCAAATACAGGACGAAGCTTAATGAAAAGGTGATCGATGCTTCAGCGACCAACACCTATTTCAGAGAGCATGTAAATAACGTCAGCGTTCTCGTTAATTCCGGGATGACCTTTGAAGCTCAGGACAGCGTCATCTTTGACAAGAAGGAAGAGGGGCTGGAAACAAGCTTTTACAAGACTGCGCTTGAAGAACAGTCATACGTGGAGTATAAGGATCCAAAAGATAACAGGATTTACCCTTCTTTCCCATATCAGATCACCCTGGAGAATATAACCGATGACGAGATCATTATCGAGGATCGCTTTAATGAAAACCTCAAGCTTGTAGAGAGGCATTATGATTCAAACAAACTGGCAACATTTAAGCGAAGGAGAACTAACGGAGACTTCGATTATAATTCGAGACTGTACGTCGGGCATGGAATAGAAGTCCTTGCAAGCAATCCTGGATACTTTAAGCTGAAGATTACGGGACTGCAGGGTATGCTCATGGAAGACGGCAAGAATCGTGCGGATGATGTGTTCAGGCTTGAGTATCTGCTGACAGTGGTTGATGAAGCCGCAATGCTAAGACTCAGAGAGAGTGCTAAATCAGAGTTTGAAGGCTTGATGCTTGAGAATACCGCCAAGTGGAATGACATGGAAGCTACAGCTTTCAGAAAGTATACCGACAGTGAGCTTGAAAAGAATGTTGTAAAGAAACTGATTGATCCCAAGCCGACAAAGGATAATAAATACACGGCAAAGTTTGAAGCTGTGCTTAATCCGGAGGGGAATACCTATCTGGACGGGAATACCAGGCTTGATGTTTATGACAAAATGGTCAACATGACCCTGAAGACGGATACCTTTAAGGTTACGTATTTTGGCGGAATAGAGGAAGACAGGGAAGCAGCTGGACTGGAATACGATCCAGACAGAGGGGCATGGCACTTTACGGTAAGGGATGGCGTTACTGCGACCATTACTTATGATACGAGGATAGTACGACCGTCAAATGGGACTATAGAGTCTGATGGAACAGTTAAGGTTGATTATTCCAATGAGATCACATTTGGCGGTTATAAAGCGGTAGTAGATGACAGCCAGCATGTCGAAAGAGACTCTGAAGGTTTTGCGCAGTCGACAACCATAAGGCTTATAAAGAGCGCTGAGGATAATAAGGATGAAAAACTGGCGGGAGCCGAGTTCCAGCTTTTCAGGTGGACAGGTCAGGGGATACCGTCTCCTGCCACATCAAGCGAAGGCTGGACGGCTGTGACGGAAAAAACTGACGATCCGACAGTATGGGTTCCGGTTATCCGCGAGACTAAAGCACCGAATGGCGAGGCGGAGTTTTTCGGAAGACTTCAGGAGGACGGCTGGGCCTTCGATGTGGACAAGTATTATGCCATTAAAGAGATCAAGGCTCCCGTGGGCTTTGAACTGGACAGTTATTATCACCCGTTCATAGTTCAGTATAATTCCGTAGATCCCAAGGTGGAGGGGCTTACCGTGATCCCCTGGAATACCGGTGGCAAGCTTCCTGTAAAGGATAAGAGAAATGAATATACGGAGTTTAACCTAAAAAAGGTAGATGCGGTATCTTCAGATAAAGTGCTGGGTGGTGCAGAGTTTACTCTGAAACCCTTTGGACAGAGCAGGACTCTTGAGCAGACCAAGGAAACGGCGACAGTTGACGGTATCGTGACGTTTACAAAGGTGTATCCCGGGAGGTATACCGTAACTGAGACAAAGGCGCCTGATGGCTATTCGCTGATGAATCCTGTTTCGTTTGAAGTGATGGTGAACGCCGACAACTCCGTGACCAGCAGTGACGCAAGGGTACACTTTGAGAAGAATGGTCAGGGTGTCTATACCGCGGTTATTACAAATGAGGAGGCAAAAGGAAAGCTTATCCTGAAAAAGCAGGTGACAGTCAATTCAAGCGATGGCGGAGATCCTTTCGGTGCGGAAAGTTTCAGTGTTTCCATTCAGGATGATAAGACAAAGGAATACTATCATGCTGTTTCAGCGGAAGGAACGGCGGCTGAGAAGGTAGATGATGCATGGGTTTATACCATAGCACGTGGCGGGACGCTGACCTTTAACAATATGGTGCCCGGCAAGTACATCATCAGGGAATATGATAATGGCAGCCACAGGATGTCATATAACTACCGAGGATTTCCTTATCTTATAACGATAGACGGGGATACTCAGGAGCTTCATCAGACCAGCGGGGAGACTCTGGAGACTCTTCAGAATAAGAACTACGGGCAGACCGTGATTAATCTCGGAGAGGAAACGAAAGAAGTAGTTATTGACAATAAGGCAAAGGAGAGCACCGATGTTGAGATCAGGGGGCTTAAGCATCTTGTGGGCAGAAATATTAAGCCGAATGAGGCTTATACCTTTGAACTTTACAATATCGATTCCCTTAATTACACAGCTAATCCCACAGCGGATCAGCTTAAGGCTTATGATGCGAGCAATCTTGTAGGGACGGCAACCGCAGGCGGCAAGGCGGATCAGACAAACTGGCTTTCCTTCAAGTTTGACAAGAATAATACTCAGGGCAGTGAGAATGGACATTCACTTCACTACACCTGGGCTGATTACTGGGGAACCAACCGCTACAACAGCGGAAAGGAAGACAGGGTATGGTGGTATGCCCTTAAGGAGAGAAAGACAGAGGGAACGGATGTAACCTCATGGGATGAGAACGTTTACTATATCAAGGTGCAGCTTGGACCCGATCACTACGGCGAGCTCTACACTAATATTTATTATTATGACAAGGATCTAAA
>JAFPZU010000176.1 GCA_017417105.1 Lachnospiraceae bacterium
AGCGGAGCAGAAACCGGGAGCGGAGCAGAAACCGGGAGCGGAGAAGAGACCGGAAGCGGAGAAGAGACCGGAAGCGAGACAGAGAGCGGAAACGGAGAAGAAACGGGCAGTGGAGAAGAGGTCGTTAAACCGGGTGAAACCGTCAGAAGAACGTATAATAACACTAGTAATGCAAGAGCTGAAGCGGCGAAAGATGAGGATTCTCATTCGGTAAACGATGAAGGTCGTATATTAATGCCAGGGCTGGTTGACATAACGCAAAATGCATATACAGAAAATAATTTGGAAGGGGTATTCCCGGATGTTGCGGATAGTGTGCTTTCAGAAAATTATGACGGCGAGGTTGACATAACAACAAAAGTGGCGTCTTCAAGACCGGAGAACGGAGTTATTGAGGCAGGAATACTCACGGATGAAGAGTCTGAGGTTCTTGCTCTGGGAGTTGCAGGTGAGAGGAGAGCTCCTGAGGCTTCGATCAGGACACCTGCTGCCGGAATATCTACAGTTGCAGTAAATCCGGTTAAAACCGAGGAGGGTGCAAAACCAAATTTCTTCTGGTCCTTCATACTGTTGATTTTCGGAACGGCAGGTCTTAAGATGTATGAAAAACATCAGGAAAAGATAGCCGCAAGGGCAGAAGGTGAGGATAAGAAATGACACTTGAAGCGGACGTGACCAGTGAAAAGCGGAAGATCGGAAGAGTAGAATTTAAGGCGCCGAGCGTAGTAGTGCTCTGTGATACCGGCGAGACCATATATGTACAGGTTGAAGATGCGAGTCCAAAGGGCATGGGGCTATGGATGAAGGATGACCGTCCGGACATCATGGGAAAGGATGTCATCATCGTTGCTGATACTGTAATAATGTACGCAACTGTAGCGAGGCTGGTCAAGCGCGAAGACGGAACCTACACGGTGGGGATAAGCGCGAAGAAGTTTACAAAAGAGGTGCTGGAGTACCTCTTCAGTCATATCGGTAATCAGGAATAGAAAAACGATCAAACCATATCGGCTACGTAAAACCTGCGGAGCCGATATTTTTGTTGTCTTTATTCACTGTATTCTGTTAAAATAAGGGACATGGGAATCTATACCTGCCGGAAATGCGGCGAAAAATATGAATCAAACAGACTGACAGACGGGTTCTGCGATAAATGTGCCGCAGAATACCTGGATAAATACCATCAGGTCAGGGAGTATCTGTGGAACCACCCGGGGGTTACAGCCAGTGTCATTGCGAAAGAGTGCGGTTGCAACGTAACCCAGGTAATGCAATGGGTGAAGGAAGACCGGTTTATGGTCTCAAATGATTCAAGGGTCAGGCTTTACTGCGAGATCTGCGGAGCACCAATTGTGTCCGGGAGATATTGTGCTGCCTGTCAGGCGGAAGCTGACAGACGGGCAAAGAATGAGGCAGCCAACGCAAAAATACGCGAGCATATGGAGCAGAGACATGGTACGTCCCTGAAACAGGGACGCTCCGATGGTGAAATGCGCTTCCTCAATAATAAGTAGTGAGCAGACTATAACGTTAATGAGTGCAGCAGGCGCGAATTTATGCTAACCGCATACGGCGAGGGACAGATTTACAAAACGACAGCTGATTTCATTCGCGAGCATAACAAAAGAAAAGGCGGAGCACTTCTGATCATCAAGTGCTCCGCCTATTTGGATATTTCATCCGTTACTTCGTGTCCCATTGGACCATACCTCTCATTCTGCATCCCCTCTGCTCTCTACTCGTCTATGGCGATTCGTCCTCACTCTCCGGTAGGACCTCTTATACGTTGATTTCAGCCATCATTCTGCATCGGTTCCGCCTGATAAAAACTTTTGTCTGTCGCTTTTCTCAAGCCCTTCTACATCTGCTTCTTCTATAAATAAATCCGGTTACCGCATCCTATGCGTTTCAGTTCTGATTGTTCACTTTACGTATCCAACCGGATTTCAAGATCCGTAAAGCTACCTTCCTATGCTGGTGGACTGGTCCTCCTTTCAGTTAATATTGAGATCTACTAATCTGTACATTGGACTGTACCTCCGCATCTCTCTTTGGAATGATTAAACTATACCATAGCGAAACAGAGATGTCAATACAATTATTTAAAATTTTTTAAAAAGTCTGACAACTGACCTAAAATGATCCTGAGGGGAAGGGGTATAAGCGGTCGATGTGCGCTATATTTTGACGTAAAACAATATGTAGTGTATCATTATTCCAACATAACATAAAAAGTTTACATAACAAACAGGGAGCGATATAATGGATTATATTATAAGGGCAACTGCGGATAACGAGCATATAAGGGCGTTTGCAGCGACAACCAGAGAGCTGACCGAAACTGCCAGAAAAGCACATAATTCTTCTCCCGTAGTCACAGCGGCTTTGGGAAGACTGCTGACTGCCGGTGCCATGATGGGGATCACCATGAAAGGCGAAGGTGACATCCTTACCATACAGATAAAGGGTGAAGGCGCGATGCAGGGGCTTACGGTGACTGCCGATTCCAAGGGGCGTGTTAAAGGGTATCCTATGGAGCCGCTGGTCTTATTACCACCAAGGGATGAAGATCACAAGCTCGATGTAGGCGGAGCAATAGGGAGAGGAACCCTGAGGGTTATAAAAGATCTGGGACTTAAAGAACCTTATCTGGGGGAAGTGGATCTTGTTACCGGGGAAATAGCAGAAGATCTTACATATTATTATGCGCAGAGTGAACAGATACCATCCACCGTAGGACTTGGTGTTCTTATGGATAAGGATAATACAGTAAGGTCTTCCGGGGGATTCATAGTTCAGCTTATGCCGGACGCAGATGAGGCGGTTATAGATAAACTTGAGACAAATCTTAAGGGGATCTCATCTGTTACGGAGCTTTTGAACGAGGGGAAGACACCTGAAGATATATTGGCTCTTCTGCTTGACGGGCTTGATATGACGATCCTTGAAAAGGTTCCCACTGAATTTTACTGTGACTGTTCTCCGGGTAAGATAGAAAGAGCTTTGATAGCGACAGGAGCGGCGGAGCTGCAGGCTATGATAGATGAGGGAAAAGAAATAGAAATGGTCTGCAGCTTCTGTCAGAAGAAGTACATCGTTTCGGTAGAGGAACTAAAAAAACTGTATTCGATGGCAAGGTAATATAGCAACAGTTTAATATCGGGCAATATTATATTTTCGCAGAGATAATTCTGGTATTTTGATAATATTATTTATATGGCTAAACCGCGGGTTTTACACAGTATTCACATACTTAACAAAATGAAAAAATGTATTAACTGGCGGGTTTATCTATGATATATTGATTAAACATATGCAGGCAGGGGTGCGCCTTATGCCGGTATCATATGGAAAGATTTGCATTACACATTTATACAGAGCAGGTTTTTATTTACTGAAGATGAAAATGACCAGGGGCAGAAGAATAAGGCTCATAAAAAAAGCGGTAGTATCGACTGTAACGGCTGCCGCCATATTGGTCGCAGGTTTAGGCTCCGCAGGAAGCATGACAAAGGCAAGGGCGGAAGCATTACCTGAAAGTGATGTCAGAGAGTACGAGGATGTCAGGCTTACGGGAAAGACCGTGATACTTCATTCCGGGGATGTTCACGGAGCTATTGACGGCTATTCCAGGATCGCGCAGCTTAAGAAGGATATGGAAAAAGCCGGCGCGGAGGTTGTTCTTGTTGATGCAGGAGGCTTTTCTGACGGCAATACCGGAAGTGAGGGGTTCAGACCTATAGACGGATTTACCATGATGCTTTCAGCCGGGTATAATCTGGCAACCCTCGGGGAGAGCGAATTCAGCAGAGGCTATGATTCCTTAAGAAGGGATATAAGCGGAGCAAAGATCAGACTGGTCTGTGCAAACATTATGAAGGAAGAAAAAACTTTCCTGACCCCCGGACATCTGTATAAAACGAGGATAGGTACGAAGATAGGTTTTGTCTGTCTTTCTGATGCCAGAGAAGCCGCGGGGCTTAATCCGCTTAACGGACAGGATATGTATTCGGCGGCTAAGACACAGATTGACAGCCTGAAAAAGGATGGAGCGGATATTATAATTGGGCTGTCGCACATGTCTACCGAGCAGGCTGCGGGGACTTATAATAACGTAGATGACATAGATTTTATCATCAATGCCGGAAATGATGCCTTTATAACAAAGGGCGCCGGAGGAGAACCAATACAGTCCACGGGCAGTTATTTTGCAGGCATAGGTGTTGTTATAGTGGATAATGAGGGAAATATAAACGACCATTACCTCATTGAAACAAAGGGAATAGGCTCTGACGAGGAAGTTCAAAGAGCGGCTGAAAGGATCAAAAACAGGCTGGGTGAAACGGCTGAAATAGGAGAAGTTTCATTACAGCCGGCAGCCGAAGAGGAAGAAATGAAGACTGCGTCTGCGGCAGCCGGTGAGTCGGAAAACAGTTCCGATATCAGTACAGAAAAGTCAGAAGAAGACCGGTCAGGAAGAAGGGGAACGGAAGCATCAGGTCAGGCGGCAGATACGGATTCAGAAGATAATGCCGGCGAAGATGAAGGGACTGCATCTAAAGAAAGTGTCTCATCAGAAAACAAATCTTCATCCGGAGAAATAGCTTCATCTGATAATAAAAATGCATCTGAAGAAAATACCGTATCGGAGGATAGTACTGATCCCGGTGGAAATATAATAGAAACGTCGGATGGCACATATGAGGTGGTAAAGGGCGACTGTCTTTGGAATATCGCCCAAAAGCACCTGGGGAACGGAGCAAGATGGACGGAGATATATGAACTTAATACCGGGATAATATCCAATCCGTCGCTGATCTACCCCGGACAACAGCTTGTGATGCCTCCGGGTTAAGGAGGATTTCATGAAAGACGGGTTTATAAAAGTCGCTGCTGTTACACCTGATGTACGGGTGGCAGATCCGGGATATAATACCGAAAGGATAAAGGGAGGAATAGACGAGGCAGCGGCAGCGGGGGCGAAGATCATTGTCTTTCCCGAGATGGCTGTTTCCGGATATACCTGCGGGGATCTCTTCCTGCAGCATAAACTCATAGATGAATGCAAGACGAAGCTTAAAGAGCTGGCGGATTATACGGCAGGACTGGATGTTCTGGTATTTGTCGGCTCGCCATATCATTTCAGGGATAAGCTCTATTCTGTGGCAGCAGTGCTTCACAGAGGTCTTTGCATAGGAATCATTCCCAAAACATTCATTCCAAATTATTCTGAATTTTACGAGGCCAGGTATTTTACCCCCGGTAACGCTTCTGTCCTGAATACGGACTTTTTCGGCACGGGGATACCTTTTGGATCACATATAGTTTTTGAAAACGGTGAATCTATGCCTGACCTTAAGATAGCCTGTGAGCTGTGCGAGGATGCATGAGTTCCGGCTCCGCCGTCAATACTTCACGCAATGGCCGGGGCAAATGTGATAGTTAATCTGTCGGCATCTGATGAGCTTATAGGAAAGGCCGGGTACAGGAGACAGCTTATTGCCCAGGCCTCCGGCGCAAAAGTCTGCGCCTATCTATATGCCTCAGCCGGGGAAGGAGAATCAAGTCAGGATCTGGTTTTTGCCGGGCATGATCTTATAGCGGAAAACGGAACGGTACTGGCAGAATCAAAGCGTTTTGAACAGGGGATCATTACTGCGGATATTGATATTGAAAGACTCATGGCGGAGCGCAGGAGGAGAAATACCTTTACGACAAACGTTTATGACGACTATGTTCATATACCGGTACTGATCAACCGGGAAGAGGTTGACATAAAGCGGACTTTTGAGCCGCTTCCCTTTGTTCCGAAGGACATAAATGAGAGAGAAGCAAGATGTGAGGAGATAGCGGATATACAGGCAGTGGGGCTTGCCAAAAGGCTTACGCATACCGGGATAAGGAATGCGGTGATAGGACTTTCAGGCGGACTGGATTCAACACTGGCGCTGCTTGTTACTGTACGAGCCTTTGACAGGCTTGGACTTGGCAGAGAGGGAATACATGCTGTTACCATGCCGGGATTTGGAACTACCGACAGAACATACGACAATGCGGTGACGCTTGCGGGGACTCTGGGATGCGATCTGAATGAGGTTGACATAAAAGCTTCCGTGACACAGCATATGTCAGATATAGGCGCAGATATCAATGTTCATGATGTGACCTATGAAAATGCTCAGGCAAGAGAGAGGACACAGATCCTTATGGATATGGCAAATAAGGTGAATGCTCTTGTCATTGGTACGGGAGATATGTCAGAGCTTGCTCTGGGGTGGGCTACATATAACGGTGATCATATGTCCATGTACGGAGTGAATGCGGGAGTGCCAAAGACACTTGTAAGACATCTCGTTTCATATTTTGCAGATGAGGCAAAGCAGAATGGCAATGAGAAGCTGTCCCTGGTTCTTAAGGATATACTTGATACGCCTGTGTCACCCGAGCTGCTTCCGCCGGAGGATGGGAAGATAAGTCAGAAGACGGAAGACATAGTAGGCCCTTATGAACTCCACGACTTCTTCCTCTATTATATGCTGCGGTTCGGATTTTCTCCTGCAAAGATATATCGGATGGCAGCCATGACACATGGAAATGAATATAATAATGAAACAATATTAAAATGGTTGAAGGTTTTTTACAGGAGATTCTTTACCCAGCAGTTCAAAAGATCCTGTCTTCCCGATGGTCCCAAAGTGGGAACCGTTGCAGTGTCACCAAGAGGAGATCTCAGGATGCCGTCAGATGCTTCCTGTGCGCTCTGGCTGAAAGAAATCGAAGAAATAATAATATAATAATGGCGCACCTAAAATAATTCCCCCCATTGCAAGCAAGCTTGCATGGGGGGAATTATTTTGGGCGTTTAATTATTTCATGTATTCATCCACGAGCTTGTCAAAGGTTCCGTCTTCTTTGATCGTGGTGATGGCAACATCTATCGCTTCCTTTAGAGCGGTGTCGCCTTTGGGAAGGGCTATGGCATATTCCTCGATCTCAAAACCGAAATCCTCGCCGTTTAAGTCCTTTATCTGACCCTGGAAATTTGAAGCAAAGACACCTGCAGGATTGCTGTCGACTATGACTGCATCAAGTCTTCCGTTTACCAGATCGTTGACGGCATCGACGGCTTTATTATACTGCTGGTTAGTTGCGCCTTCGATATCCTCGATAAGGAAGTCGCCGGTGGTACCCAGCTGACAGCCCAGGGTCTTCCCTTTAAGGTCGTCGTAGGTAGAGATGGCTGAATCTGCAGGTACGAGTACGTGCTGCATGGCGCTGTAGTAAGGAGTTGAAAAATCCACAGACTGCTTTCTCTCGTCGGTAACGGTCATGCCTGCGATAGCTACATCCGTCTTTGAACCGATGGAAGATACCAAAGAGTCGAACTCCATGTTTTCTACCACTACCTCCACTCCGAGATTTTCGGCAACTGCCTTAATAAGCGCAATGTCAAAGCCGTCAGGCTGACCGTCATCGCCGACATACTCAAAGGGAGGGAACTCCGCGTTTGTTCCCACTGTAAGGACTCCGTCGGAAAGAGTCTTGGAGTTTATGTCAACCTTTGCGGATGAGGCATTACTTCCCGCTCCGCAGCCTGTAAGAACCGAGGCAGTCAGAACGCCTGCCAGTAAAAGACTGAAATATTTCTTCATTATAAGTAACCTCCTAAAATTTTTTTGCGTCAAAGTGCAATCGTAACACTTAAAAGGTATTCATGCAACCGGAAATCTTGACCTTTTTCAGCTTTAAACGTAATATATCAGCATGCTTTTTAATTCAGTGGAATTTGCGGTCTTCCTTCCGGTAGTCGCTATAGTATATTTTATACTTGAGGCAAAGGCAAAGAGTCATACTGTTTCAAATATATGGCTTATAATTGCCTCTTATTTCTATTATATGTATGCAGACCTTCGCTATGGTCTGCTTCTGCTTGCTGTTACCCTGATATCTTTCGGATCGGGGTATCTTTTGCAGGACGTTATCCGTGATGCCAATAAAAGAAAGAGCGTACTTGGCATTACAGTGATACTTCTAATAGGAACGCTGTTCTTTTTTAAGTATGCGGGGCTTTTGTCATCCTTTATCATGCGTGATGACGCCTTGAAGATAATCCTGCCGGTAGGTATTTCGTTCTATATATTTCAGTCCCTGACCTATGTTTTTGAGATCTATCAGGGCAAAGGTAAAACGGCACCTTCATTTATCTCCTATGCGGCGTTCGCATCCTTTTTTCCGGTGCTCCTTTCAGGCCCCATAGAGAAATCCTCCCATCTTCTGCCGCAGTTTGAAGACAGGCATCATTTTGATTATGAGAGGATAAGACACGGGCTTATACGCATGGCATACGGGTATTTCCTTAAGCTTGTACTTGCATCCCGTCTTGCCATAGCTGTTGATCTTGTCTATGAAAATTATATGGATGTTACCGGATACCAGCTGCTTTTGGCTACCTGCCTTTATTCCGTGCAGATCTTCTGCGATTTTGCATCCTATTCAACGATAGCCATAGGAGTGGCGGAGATCCTGGGCTTTGAGCTGACTGAAAACTTCACCCAGCCCTTTTTTACGGATTCCTGCGCCTCATTCTGGCGTCACTGGCACATAACACTTAATAATTGGTTCAGAGATTATGTATATATTCCTTTGGGAGGCAACCGCAAGGGAACCTTTCGTAAATACCTGAATATCTTTATAGTCTTCACTTTGTCAGGCATGTGGCACGGCGCAGATATAACATATATCCTGTGGGGCATGCTTTCGGGACTGTTTCAGATAATGGAAGCGCTTATTGCACCCGTTCGAAAACACTTTCCCAGATGGCTCAAAGTATTCTTTACTTTCATGCTTTTCACGTTTTCGATGCTGCTTTTCAGATCCGACGATATGGAGCAGGCAGCAATAGTGATAAGTAAGGTTTTCACGCAGTTTGAGCCGGCTTCGATCCTCACCACCTCTCCTTTTGAACTGGGACTTGGTGTATTTAATCTGATGTATCTTATAGCGGGACTTATCCTGCTTATAATATACGATGTTATAAATGAAAGAACAGGCGACGCCGCAGGCTTTATCACAAAACGGAGTACGCCTTTACGGTGGTGCATTTATTACCTGATGGTGGTCATGATACTGGGATCGTCCTCGATCGGAGCCCAGCAGTTTATATACTTTCAATTCTGATGGAAAAGATAAGGCTTGCGAAAAATTTCATATTGCTGTCGATACCTTTGATCGTGCTCTGTGTACTGGCCTATATTCTCCCGATGAACTATATGTCTGTGGAATATGTGATGTGGAATGAGGAATTTGAAAACTCCAAATCTCCGTACATAGACGCGGAAACCGTGATAATAGGTGATTCCAGAGCCAAGTCTTCGATTCTTCCGGCTCTTTTGCATGAAGATACCTATAATATAGCCATAGGCGGGGCGACCCCGATAGAAATGTACTATGCGGTTGAAAACTATATCGAACATAACGGTGCACCGAAGAACGCCATCGTTGTATTTGCGCCTTATCATTTCTGCGATATAGATAACTGGGATCAGACCCTTTATTTCAATTTTCTTGATGCTAAGGAGATAACTAAGATATACCTTAAAGCGCTTGAGACAAATGATCCCGTAGTTGCAAAAAAAGGGCGTATACCGGAGATGGTGTCCTACAGGCTTAGACTTCCTTCAAAATATCTCGCACAGATGTATGAGGCGAAATTTATAGGGAATAAAACCGCAAATTACGAGAAATTTGATTCCATAAGGAAGGATATGGGCTACTGTGAATTTGGCAGTGCTCCGGGGGATGACGGCTGGACTCATGAAGTTTATCACGAATACTTTGATTATTCTCCGCTTGTGGTCTATTATTATGAAAGGCTTGTCGGACTGCTTTCGGAAAACGGAGTGAACGTCCTTATTGCGCAGCCTCCGATAAACCAGGCTTCGGCAGATAATATGCACCCGGAGTTTTCCCTGCAGTACGAAGCGTACATGAAAGAAATAGCGGCAAGATATCCGGATATCACCGTGGTATCTCAGATACCGGCTTATGATAATCAGCTCTTTGGCGATTCCATCCATGTGAACAGAAAAGGGGCGGAGGAGTATACAAGAGAGCTTAAAGAATACACCGGGAGTATCGGTTTCTGGGACAGGAAGAGCTAAAGACGGCTTGTACCTGACCCTGGAGGACAACATGAGTGACATAGAAACAAAGTTTTATAATGCCTTTATCGTAAAGGACAGATGGATCCTGTATTTCAAAGGCCTTGGGGTTACGATGGAGATCTCAATCCTGGCAGGTCTCATCGGAATAGTGATCGGATGCGTTGTGGCCCTGATGAAGCTGTCGGAGCCTAAACCCGGAAAAAAGCACACGGTCTTCTGGTATATCGCCACGATATACGTGGATATCATAAGGGGAACCCCTTCGGTACTGCAGCTTCTCATCATGTGGTTCATAGTTTTTTCAAATTCGAAAAACGGAGTTCTGGTGGCCTCGCTTTCTTTTGGCATCAATTCCGGTGCCTATGTATCCGAGATAATAAGAGCCGGAATACTTGCCGTTGACAGAGGACAGACAGAGGCGGGACTTTCACTGGGGCTTAGCAAAGCCCAGACCATGAAGGAGATCGTTCTTCCCCAGGCTTTTAAGAATGTACTGCCGCCCATCGGAAATGAGTTTATTACCCTGATAAAGGAAACAGCCATAGTTGGATACGTAAGCCTTTCCGATCTTACAAGGACGGCAAGCCAGATATCAAGCCGTACCTATGAGGCTTTCATGCCGCTTATCGGAGCGGCCGTTATTTACTTTATTATAATAAAGATGCTGACGCTTCTTCTGGAGGCGCTGGAGAGGAGGTTAAGACGAAGTGATCTCCGTTAAGAACCTGTGCAAGACATTTAACGGTCAGGATGTCCTTAGGGGTATAACCACCGAGATCGACAAAGGGGAGAAGGTAGCCATTATCGGTTCTTCAGGTTCGGGAAAGAGTACTTTTTTAAGGTGCCTGAACCTTCTGGAGGAGCCCACCTCCGGCGAGATCTGGTTTGAAGACCAGCTGCTTACGGATCCGAAAACGGATATCTACAAGGTTCGTGAGCATATGGGCATGGTCTTTCAAAGCTTCAACCTTTTTGCGAATAAAACCGTTATGGAAAATATAACCCTTGCGCCCGTTAAGCTTGGGGTTATGAATAAGGAGGAGGCAGCAGAAAAAGCGCTGAACCTGCTTGACCTTGTGAACCTCAGGGCAAAAGCGGATGTGTATCCTGCCTCGCTTTCCGGCGGGCAGAAGCAGAGGATAGCAATAGCCCGCTCCCTTGCCATGAATCCCAAGGTTATGCTATTTGACGAGCCAACCTCTGCCCTTGATCCCGAAATGGTGGGAGAGGTGCTGGAGCTTATAAAGGTTTTAGCTGAGGGCGGAATGACCATGGTGATAGTAACCCATGAGATGGGATTTGCAAGAGAAGTGGCTACCCGGGTGTTCTTCATAGATGAAGGCATAATAATGGAAGAGAATACGCCCGAAATGATATTTAATTCCCCGCAGTCAAAGAGACTGCAGGATTTTCTGTCAAAAGTGCTCTGATCAAGAAGAAGGAGGAAGCAAATGGCTAATGTATTGAATTTCAAGTGTCCAAGCTGCGGCGCAAAGCTTACTTTCAACGGTGAAGCCGGTGAGATGGTATGCGAATACTGCGATGCCCATTTCACCATGGAGCAGGCGAAGGCTGCGGAGGAGGCGGAGGCTATAGATGCCGCAAGCTCCGATATGACCTGGACCACATCCCAGCAGGCGATGATCACGGATGAGGACGGCCATGTATCGGGATACCTTTGCCCGTCCTGCGGCGCTGAAATGGTGGCAGGCGATAATACTGCCGCGACCGAGTGTCCTTATTGCGGCAATCAGGCAATTATTCCCCAGTCTTTTGAGGGTATATATCAGCCGGAGGTCATGGTTCCTTTTGCCATCGACAAGGAGAAGGCAAAGGCCTCGCTTCAGGAGTTTGTCAAAGGAAAGAAGCTCCTGCCGGACAGCTTTACCGAAGGAAACCGTATTGAAAAAATAACAGGGCTTTACGTACCGTTCTGGCTCTACAGCTGTCATGCAAGAGGTACGGTGGCCTTTGAGGGAGAAAAGACGTCAAGAAGGTGGGAGGATTCCAACTTTAAATATGAAAAGAAGGATCACTATGCCCTTAACCGGAGCGGAGAGATGGATTTCAATCGTATCCCCGCAGATGCGTCAACCCAAATGGATGATGCTACAATGGATTCTTTAGAGCCTTATGATCTTTCTGCGGCTGTCGAATTTGATGCGGCGTATTTCAGCGGCTATCTGGCTGACCGTTATGATGTGGAATCAAAGGATGCACAGTCAAGAGCAGATGAAAGGGTGAAAAACACCTTTATTGAAAAGATGAAGGAGAAGACTTCGGGGTACAATTCCGTGACCCATAAGAGCGAAAGCATACGGCTTGAAAACGCAAAAGCAGAGTACGCAATGCTTCCCGTCTGGATGATGACCACAAAGTATGAGGGTGAAAGCTATACCTTCGGCATTAACGGACAGAGCGGCAAGATGGTGGGCTCCCTTCCTATAGACAAGGGCAAGTGCACCAAATATTTCATACTGTCGTCTCTGATATCATTTGTTATAATACAGATCATTATAGCCCTGCTGGGACTTGCAACTGCGCTGGTAGAGGTAATAGGCATCGGAATCGCGCTTCTTATAGGTTTCTTCTATCTTTCGTCACTGAAAGGAGCCATGAATACGATAAAAACCGGAACCAGCGCCGCCAGTTATCTGGTGGACAGATCATTGCAGTATGATCCGCCGGAGGATCGTTTCATGTACAGCAGGACTGAAAAGACTGCGAAGGCGAACAATAACAATAAGTAAAGACTATATGATAATAAATTTTGGCGGCCATCATGGTGTGCCGCCTTTATTACTTATCAGATAGCAGTACTTTTTTAAAACGACGAAAAATCCGTTTACGGAAAAATAAAAGAGAGGAAACTGACAGACTATGCAAACAGTAAGACGTGCAGAAAAAAAGGATATTCCGGGAAT
>JAFPZU010000177.1 GCA_017417105.1 Lachnospiraceae bacterium
CCGCTCCGTACATAACCCCGGTATGGAGCTCTTCCTCGTCATCAAGCATATCCGATATGGCATTAAGCCGTACGATGCAGGAAAACTCCGCTGCCCCGTAACCTTTTCCTAAAAGATCCCCGTCGGATTCCTCACTGGATCCATTCACTGCCGCCGCTGCAGCCGGCAGTACCCTGAAGGGATAGCCGTCAAGAAAAGTATCAAGCAGACGCTCGAATTCCTCAACCGTTTTAATATCCCCCGAGGGGAAAGCCCAGCGTATATATCCCCCCTGTTCCGACTCATCATCCGGAACGGAAAATCTCATAATGGTCTCGTATCCCTCATCATCGTTATTTACCGCAAAGAGCGTGCAGAAAACATCCGGGTCGTCCCCTCTTTTGATCCAAAGCCCGGGGATTGCTTCATCCCCAAGTCCTGCCTTAAGTTCCCATCCGGAATTTTCCAGGGCTTCCTTAAGATCGCCCAGTGCAGGTATAAGGCTCTCTTTCGTAAATTCAACTTTAATACTATCCGGCATGATAAGCTTGAGCTCCTTTCAAAGTTTGCAACAGTTCACTTCTTTCCTGTTTTTTCGGCATTAAGCTTCACCGACCTGTACCCCTTGAAGTAGGTAAGGTATTCCTCCGGTGTCACAAGGAATGAGGTTGCTTCAAAGCGGTTCATATTAACAGAGGTTCCGCCCGTCAGCTCGTTTACCTCATGGGTTGCCGTAGTCCAGCCCCAGGGGTTTCTTAATGCTATATACTCCTCATCCCCTATATTGACGATATCCATTACGGTAAAGGCATGGCTTCCGGCGAAGCCTCTCATAAGCTTCTCTCCGGCGCTTTGACCCAGTCCGTCCACTGCCGTAAGATCATTTCGTCCGGAAGCAAATACCACGGTATTTATTATCCTGTCGGCAAGAACCCTGTCATAGGGGATAACAAACTCTCCCTTTTCATCAATAAGACCGAATTCAACCGGATCCATGGGAGGCTCTGTTGAAAATGCCCTGCTGTTATTTACTGAGATGATACGGTCAATATTTACCATCTCTTCTCCCTCAACATTTGTAACTTCGGTATAATAAAGAAGATCTTCCTTGCCCCGCTCCTTCCGGTGAGGTAATCCATTATCTTTATGGCGCTTAACTGACTAAGCGCCTTATCGGAATAAGCCATGTCATATTTCTGTTTTCTGCCGAAGCTTATGGCTTCCTTATACGTCTTAAGGCCTTTTTCTTCCGGAGATTTAACCGTATCCGTCCTCTCCGTTATATATCCCTTCTGATTCTTTCCTTTGGTCTGCGTTATAACGACCTTTTCCGTTTTTGACCGTCTGAGCCTTTCTATCTCCTCCATCACCTTAACCCGCTCGCTTGCCCAAGGCACGAATTCAGGTCAGCCGCATATACATATATACGTAGCCGGGTAGACAAAAAGCAATGTTGTTCACCCCAAAACACTTAACTTTTGCTATTCTACTGCACGGCAGCTTCCTCGTAGAGCTCGTTAAGCATCTCTTCAGTCACTGAACCGACTTTATTGTAGATCACTTCTCCCCTTCTGTTCAGAACTATGGTCTGGGGCAGCGCAAGAGAGCCGTTTACTGTCTTGAATATGCTCTCGTTATCATCATCGATCGTAAAGGGTATATCCCATCCCTTGTCAGCAAGATAGGCATTTACGTCTTCAGTCGTCATGTTTGCATGTACCGCAAGCATCGCGATATCTCCCTCATGTTCGTGATAAAGCTTAACGAAATGGGGAAGCTCCTTTACACAGGGACCGCAGTAGGTCGCCCAAAGATTGATGAATACAACCTTTCCTCTTTGATCAGCAAGATCAAAAGTGCTCCCGTCAAGACAGACGGTGTCAAAATCCTGAAGCCTGTTTCCTACCTCGTATCCCTCCGGCGCATCGCTTTCATATGATTCGCCATCCTCACCCTGTCCGGTCTCATATCCATCATCAGACGCGGATTCATCAAGGGAGGCAGAATCCAGCTGTATGAAGGTGCCGGTATCATCAACGTAATAGACGGTACCGTCATCATCTTCATAATAAGTATTTCCGTCCTCGTCTATGTAATAAAGATTTCCGTACTTATCCTCAAACTCTTCATACTTCTCACTTTCACTCTCCCAGTCATCGCCGTTATAATACTCTTCTTCGTAAGAAGCAGCCTCGGCTCTTACCGTTGGATCCATGAAATTAGTCCAGATGATAATTCCCGCAAGAACTATCGCTCCTATGACGGAGCACGTTATCCAAAGATTTTCACTCTTTTCTTTTTTAGCTGCACTCTCTGACGCCCCTGCAGGCTGCACAAGGCTCACCCCTCCCGCTTTAAGGGACAATGCCCCCTGCCTGCATACTGCAACACACTTTGCGCAGTGGATGCATTCATGATCTCCCACCTGTTTCACATCCATCTTACAGTTTCTCACGCAGGAACCACAGTTATTGCAAAGTCCCTTATCAAGCTTTACGCCGATGACCGCGATCCTGTTGAACATGCCGTAGATCGCGCCCAAAGGACACAAGAACCTGCAAAAGGCTCTGTAGATGAATATGCAGGCAAGCCCCACAAGTACCATGATCACAAATTTTCTTGTAAATATCGGGCCAAGCATTGAAAGCCAGGCGGGGTTTTTAGGAATAAGTCCCATGGCTCCCTCAAAGGTTCCTGCAGGACAGATATACTTGCAAAAGCCCGGGACGGGAATTCCCTTTAAGATCCCGTAGTAGATCGGAATAATAATTGCAAATATAACGAGGATCACATATTTAAGGTAGCTTAGCGCCCTTGTGAATCTGCTCTTTTTTAGCTTTGGCGTCGGTATCTTATGAAGAAGCTCCTGAATGAGCCCCAAAGGACATAACCATCCGCAGATGGTACGTCCAAGGAGCATGCCGTATAAAAGCAGTATGCCGAAAACATAAAACCCTATATGCTTATTAAGGGAGCCCAGGGCATTCTGCAGCGACCCCAGAGGACAGGCTCCCACGGCTCCGGGACAGGAGTAGCAGTTAAATCCCGGAACACACACCGCCTTTGAATTCCCGGTAAATATCTCCCCTTTTACAAAGCCTCTTAAATGGGCGTTATAAAGCAGGGCACTGTATACCTGAATGAGCCTTCGTTTTGCAGGCTTATGTGCCTCCCACCATGATACTCTTACCGTATTACTATTATCCAAGTCCGATACACTCCGTACATATCTTTGTTGCCTTGATCAGAACATCATGCATGCTTCCGTTAAGTATCCCGGCTATGATAAACAGCAAAGCAGCAGCCACTATCACGCCTCTTATAACATTCAGCGCGCCTCCCTGGATACTGTCTTCCGGGTTATTCTTCTTTATATCGATCCCGGTTGCAGGTTTATCCGCCTTTTTGTCCCTTACTCCAAGAACAGCGCAGACTATCGTCACTATGACGGTTATTATGAATAAAGGCAGGACAAATACCGCCCTTTCCGCCACAGCCTCCGCGCTGTAGATATCTGCCATGGGGTCTGTGGCCTTAAGGGCGGATCCCTCAAGGTATATTGAAAGATCCGCCGCTATAAGAGCTGCCCCGGTAAGAATGCAGAGTATGGATTGTGTCACAAGCAATGCTTTGTTTCCTCTCATGGCTGTCTCCTTTATTCCCTTTCTACCATGATCACCATATCGCTGTAAACAGGTTCCGTCCTGTATTCTTTATTATTTTGCTTATATCCAGGCGGAAGCTTCCTTACATGAATATCGTATACTCCCGGAGGATCATCAAAGCTTGCCACTCCGTTTGCATCGGTTAAAGCCATCTTGCAGGTATCATCGGTGCAGAACTGTACCATAGCCCCCTCTACGGGAGCCGAGGTATCGTCCGCTACAATGACCCTGTAGGCGCTTGCTGAATTCTCGTAGGAATTCCTTTCGTTGACAACGGCTGTCGTATTTCCGTTAAGCGCTTCCTCGATATGATTTTTATATTCATTAACCTTTGCACCAGAGATCGCAGTGGTTACAATCTGTCCGTTGCTGTCGACGAAAAACGAGGTAGGCCAGCCGCTCATTTCAAAGTCCTCGTCCCACCCGGCATAAGGACAGATATTCGTGTAGGTTACACCGCAGTCATTTAATATTGACCTTGCCTCTGCCATCGTACTATCGTCCGTTGCGTCGCCGCAAAGTCCCACAATGCCGCAGTCCATGGCTTCAAGCTCTTTATTTATCTGCTCAAGCTCCGGAAGCTCACCCACGCACCAGCCGCACCAGGTAGCCCAGACATTTACCATGGTGATCTTATTCTGGGAGAAGATTTCATCGCTTGTGATGTCATTTCCGTTGATATCCTTTGTCGTAAAGGTTATCCTGTTACCCACCATCTTTTCATATTTTGTCAGCGGTCTTTTATAATCCGCATTCTGCAGTATCTCATTGTTAAAGGCACTGATACCGTCAAATTCCGCTTTATAATCTCCCTCCAGGTTGCCGTAGTTTTCCGGAGAATCGTCGTTATAGCCGTAAAAACAGAAGTTGTCATCCTCCTTCAGCAGTGAAAGACCCTCCGCTTTAAGCTTCGTCTCCATATATGCATTTACAGTCTCTATGACCTTATCCGGCTGCATATCTTTTGAAGCCCCGATCACGGTAAAGACAGGTACAGTGCTTTTTTCAAACTTTTCGGCATCAGCTTCAGTGAAAGTGTTATTTTCTGCCTTGGCCCAGAATTCTTCACCGTTAACTCCGGTATAGTCCATGACACCGTAGTAAACTCCGTCACCGTCTGTCACATCCTGACAGGTAAAATCCACTACCCCGTTAATGTAAAAGTATTCATCCGGCAGGTGGAAGGTGATGCCCATTTCTTCCGCCGTATAATCATTTGGCGACTGCGAAGCATCCGCCTCTTCAGCATAGTCTTCTACGTCTTCATAATCCTCGTAATACTCATCCGTATCTTCGCCTTCAAACTCTTCCTCTGCGAATTCATCCTCCGCGTATTCGTACTCATCATAGTAGGCTTCCGCATCGTCATCCGAAGATCCGCACCCGAAAGTAAAGGCTGTCACGGCAACAGCCATTACCCCGGCGATCATTCTGCGATACAATCTTTTTTTCATATCTCACTCCTCTTAATTTTTATATTCTTGCAACCTTTGAATCGACGGCAGCCTTTGCCACGGCTTTTGCAACCGCGGGTCCAACCTTTGGATCAAAGGCTCTGGGGATAATATAATCGGCTGAAAGCTCATCCTCCGGGATAAGCTCTGCCAGCGCCTTTGCAGCCGCCATCTTCATGGGCTCGTTGATATCGGACGCCCTGACATCGAAGGCTCCCCTGAATATCCCGGGGAATGCCAGAACGTTATTTATCTGGTTCGGATAATCACTGCGGCCTGTTGCAACTACCGCCGCTCCCCCGGCCTTTGCTTCATCCGGAAAGATCTCGGGAGTGGGGTTTGCGCAGGCAAAGACGATGGCGTCCTTATTCATGGTGGCGACCATCTCCTTTGTGACTGTCCCCGGCGCGGAAACGCCTATAAACACATCGGCGCCTTTAAGCATATCGGCAATACTTCCGGACTTTTTCTCCAGGTTAGTCCTTATCGCCATCTCTTCCTTTATCCAGTTAAGTCCTTCTCTGCCCTCATAGATAGCGCCCTTCCTGTCACACATTGTGATATCCTTAAAGCCTGCTGAAAGAAGCAGCTTCACAATAGCAACCGCCGCAGCGCCGGCGCCTGAGGTTACGATCTTAACCTCCTCTTTTTTCTTTCCGACGATCTTCAGCGCATTGGTAAGACCTGCAAGCGTTATCACCGCAGTCCCGTGCTGGTCATCATGAAAGATCGGGATATCCGTCTTCTCCTTAAGCTTTCTCTCGATCTCAAAGCACCTGGGAGCCGCTATGTCCTCCAGGTTTATTCCCCCGAAGGAGCCTGAGATCAGCGCCACGGTATTAACAAACTCATCCACATCCTTTGTTTTTACACAAAGCGGAAAGGCATCCACATCCCCGAAGGATTTGAAGAGAACGCACTTGCCCTCCATGACGGGCATCCCGGCCTCAGGTCCTATGTCTCCAAGTCCCAGTACTGCCGATCCGTCGGTTATAACGGCGCAGAGATTATGGCGCCTCGTAAGCTCATAGCTTTTGTCGATATCCTTCTCAATCTCAAGACAGGGTTCAGCCACCCCGGGTGTATAGGCAAGGCTTAAATCCTCGCTGGTCTTTACCGGCACCCTTGAGATAACCTCTATCTTGCCTTTCCACTCTCCATGCAGTCTCAGTGATTCTTCAGCGTAGTTCATTCTATCCTCCTTAATTTATCGTATGTTTCCGGATATGATCCCTTGATCATTGTATCTTCCTGTTTGATACCTTGTATGTGACTTTCTTCGTGCCGCCAAGGTCTCCAAGACCGTGGAGGATCACGTAGCCCGTGCCCTTTATGCAGCCGGGGTTTTCGATTATCTCATATTCCCCGGTTTTAAGATCCGTTGTTATATCGGAAAGCTCAGGCTTTACAAGCTCGCCCGTATACGTCTTGTCGTTTATCTTAAACGAAGCATTTTTA
>JAFPZU010000178.1 GCA_017417105.1 Lachnospiraceae bacterium
CCGAAAGAGAAGGTGAGCGAAACTTCGGGATGCTCTTTTTCATACATTCCCTCAAGCTCACCGCACACATCCGTAAGAGAAGCTGCCGCAAGAATCGTAAGCTCCGCCGGCTCCTTCTCCGCCTTGCCGCAGGAAGTAGAAACAAACAATGACATAGTTATTACCAATATAGTTACAATTATTCTTTTCATTATATACCACCATTCTTTCTCAAACAGACCTCATACCACGCAGGAAGGGTGGCAACGCAGGGTCATTGATGACCTGAATCTCTTCGAAAATGACCGCTTTTCCCGCCATCTTTTTCTTCAAGTCGTACATCCGATATGACCATGGTCTTATCCAAAGCCTTGCACATATCATAGACCGTAAGCAAAGCTGTACTGACTCCCGTCAACGCTTCCATTTCCGCTCCGGTCCTGCCATAAAGCTTTATCAGACATTCGCAGCGTATACAGTTTGTTTCTTCACATATCTCAAAACTTATATCCGCCTTTGTTATCTGCAGCGGGTGACAGAGAGGAATAAGCTCCGGGGTCTTCTTCGCCGCCATAAGCCCCGCTATCCGGGCCGTCGCCAGCACATCCCCCTTCTTAACGCTCCCCTCCTTAACTGCCAGCAAAGCTTCAGGGCTCATATGGATCGAACCGCCTGCTCTTGCGTATCTTAACGTCACCTCTTTTTCAGTGACATCAACCATTACCGCATTGCCCTTGTCATCAAGATGTGTCAGTTTATCCATCATTACCTACTTTCCGAATCCGCAGTTCGGGAAATGACATACCTTGCAGTCAAGGCACAGTCCTCCCTCACCGTAGGATACAAGATCTGCTTCGCTTATCTCATCAAGCGCCAGCACCCTTGGAAGAATAAGATCAAATATCGTCCGTCCCTTATACATCACACACCCCGGAAGCCCCATGACCGGTATCTCTTTATCTTCGTATTGAAGGTAAGCCAGCATGAACATCGCTCCGGGAAGAACGGGCGCTCCATAGGAAACTATCCGGGCTCCCGTGTCTTTTATGGCTCCCGGCGTCCTGTCATCGGGATCCACGCTCATTCCGCCGCTGACAAGAACGATATCGGCGCCTTCCTTCGCAAAGCCTTTTATCGCTTCCGTGATTCCGGCTCTCTCATCAGGCAGTATCCTCTGTCCCGTGACCAAAACCCCGTACTCTGACAGCTTCTTTTTAAGCACCGGGCCGAACGCATCCTCGACCCGTCCCTTTGCAACCTCGTTTCCCGTCGTTACTATACCGGCCTTTTTAAGCTTAAAGGGCAGAATGGAGAATAAGGGCTCACTGCCTGCGATCTGCTTTGCTCTTAGCATCTTTTCCTCTTCTATCACAAGAGGAATGATCCTTGTTCCTGCTATGATATCTCCTTTACTTACCGGAAAGTCCCCGTGTGTTGTCGCTATCATCATCTCTCCCAGGGAGTTTACGGCGTTCAGCCTGTCTCTTTTTATCTTTAAGAGTCCGTCCAGGGAAGCCTTTATTGTTATCTTTCCTTCTGAGGGAACCGAAAAATACATGCTTTCAGACTCTCCCATGCAGATATCCTTTAGTATATATGCAGCTTCATCCTCATGCAGGATACCGGGTCTTTTTTCCCATACGTAAAGGGTTTCCTTCCCTGCCGAGAGCAGCACAGGTATATCTTCCTCCGTCACGATGTGACCCTTCTTAAAAACCGGTCCCTTTTCCTTCCCGGGGATGATCCGCGTTATATCATGGCAGAGCACATGCCCTGCTGCTTCTTCAGTTCTTATCTCTTTCATCTTTATCAGACTCCATATCGAAAAAAGATTTAAGGCAATAAAAGACCCCCTTGATATCTTCTGTCCCATATACGGGACACTCATGATCTCCGGGGGATATACAGTCGGATACTATACAGATGAGTGATGACTTATCACATACGCTTTTATCATAAACGGCTTTTCTTACAACCTCTATCTTCGGATAGTGTGAATCCTTTAAGCCCTCTATGATGATCACATCGGGAGGCGCCTTTATCCGGCTCATCTTCTTAATAAGATCTTCCGCTGAAACACTCTCCTTTACATACTCTGAGTGTCCGCTCCCGGAGTAGACACCCGTACATAAGGCTCCTGCCTTTCTGAACCGGTCGGTATCGCTTCCCTGCATATCCGTATGCGAATCATGTCCGTCATGCTTTATCACTCCGACTGACATGTTATCACCTATAAATTCATTTATAAGTTTTACGATAAGCCCGGTCTTGCCGCTGTCGCTGTATCCGCTGACGCAGAAAACAAAGGGTTTTGAGATATCCCCAAGCTCCTGTCTTGTGTTTATATTCCTTACTGTTTTCCTGTCAAAGCAGGTATATTCAAGGGTTATGTATTTAGTCCTGACGCGCTTGAAGATCTCCCTGAGTCTGTAATTTCCCTCTTTTATAAGCTCCTCTATAACAGGCAGGACCTTTTTTGAATAGATAGCGCATAAAGGCTGGATATGATCCTCGTCCGCTATCACATAGCAGTCATTATCGGAGGAAATATAGCCTGCAAGGTAAGAGACCAGTTCTTTATTTAAGAAGGGCATGTCTGCGGCGCAGATAAAAACATACTCCTCTTTTGAGGCTATTAGTACCTGCCTTATGCCCTCCATGGGTCCGATCTTTTTATTCTCGTCGTATACTGTTTTGAGACCGGTATCTTCATATGTACCGGGCTTAGCCGCGGAGATGATAACCTCCGAAAAAGATGAAAACTCCCGGATGAGCCTGTCTATCATCCGCTCACCCGCTATCCGTATAAGGGCTTTATCCTGCCCCATGCGAATGCTTTCACCACCGGCAAGTATTCCTGTTGAGATCTTTAATTCACTCAAAAGCTTTCCTTCATCTTTCTGACGGTTACGGTATCTCCCATGGCAAGGCTATTTCCTGCCGGTACGTCGATGTAGCAGTTGCATAAAGAAGTGTTTCCGAATACGGAGGACATATGCTCTGATACGGGAAGGCTGACAGATCCGCACTCTTCCTTTGCCCTTACAAGCCTCCGCATCTTATTTATCTTTTCATAGTTCTGGGAAAGCACGGCGTCATACACCTTTGGCGTGTAGCTTTCATTTCCCATTAGTTTTGAGATCACGGGCCAGAAATAAAGATCAAAGCAGGCAAGCGCTGCAAAGGGATTTCCGGACAGGCTTAAGATCACCTTGTTCCTGTATATGCTGCCCATAGTGGGAGTTCCCGGCTGTATGTTCACTCCTCTGAAGACGGTTCCAGCCCCAAGTTTTTGGAGCACCTCCGGGATAAGATCCTTTTTTCCTACTGAAACGCCGCCGGTCGTTATTATGACATCGGAAGTCTCTGCGGCTTCCTCTATACTGTCTTTTATCATATCCATGTCATCCGGAACCGTTTTGCTTAAGCCTGCCTCAAGTCCCTCATGTTTTATGGATGCTAAAAGCATATAAAGTATACTGTTATATATCTGTCCCGGACGGAGTTCCTCACACGGATCCGCAAGCTCGCTCCCCGTGGATATAAGAGCGACCCTTGCAGGCCGTCTTACAGGCACCTTTGTAAGTCCCACCGAAACAAGAAGCCCGGTTTCCGTCCGGCCTATCCTCCGACCCGCTTTTATCACGGTTTCTCCGGCTTTTATCTCTTCTCCTACCAGGCAGTAATTCCCATGGCTTTTTACCGGAGAATAAATACTCACAGTTTCTTCTCCGTAATCAGTGTCTTCCTGTTTAACTACCGCATCATATCCTTCCGGGATCATGGCTCCCGTCATCACCCGGACGGCAGTTCCCGGAGAATAAGAGCTTCTGCTGAAATCTCCCGCGCTTATCTCTTCTTTAACTTTGAGCAGAACAGGATCTTCCTTTGAAGCATTCTTAACGTCCTCCGAAAATACCCCATATCCGTCCATGGCAGATCTCGGAAAGGACGGTACCGCATCGGCTGACCTGATATCACGGCTTATGATGCGGCCGCAGGCATCCTCGATACTGACCCACTCCTCTTCGGTTATCTGCGACACCTCATCAGTGATAAGCTTTACGGCTTCTTCTATTTCCATCTTATCAGATCTTCGCTATCTGGACTGCGCAAACCTTGTATTCGGGTATCCTTGCAAACTCATCCAAAGCCGCATTCGTCAGTCTGTTTACCGGTGAATCAGGGAAGTGGAACGGCATCCAGGTCTCTCCTTCCGATACCTTTCTTCCAACCCTTGCGGCAGCAGTTATTGTATCTCTTCTGCTTTCAACCTTTATTCTCTCACCGTTTTTGATTCCAAGCCTGTCTGCATCTTTATAATTGATTTCTATGAAGCCCTCACCTGCAATATCATTGAGTCCTTCGGATCTTGAGGTCATGGCGGCTGCATTGTAATGATAGAGTATACGCCCTGTCATCAGGATGAAAGGATATTCCTCATCGGGTAGCTCCTGAGACGGCTTATATTCCGCCGGATAGAGCAGGGCTCTGCCTCTTACCGGTCCGTTAGCGTGCATTATAGGGGTCCCGGGATGATCCTTATCCTTACAAGGCCACTGCAGGGTCTCTCCCGCATCAAGTCTTGCATGGCTTATACCATGGAAGCTCGGAGTGACAGAAGCCACTTCATCCATGATCTGGGCGCTGGTAAGGTATGGCTGTTTATAGCCCATGGCATTCATGAGGTCTATGAGTATGTCCGTATCAGGCCTCATATCCCCTTTAAGAGTAACGGCCTTTCTTATTCTCTGAACCCTTCGCTCGGTATTGGTAAAGGTTCCTTCCTTTTCCGCATAGCTGACTCCCGGGAGTATTACATCCGCATACTCCGCGGTCTTTGTCATGAAAAGCTCCTGTATGCAGAAGAAATCAAGACTTTCCAATGCCTTTATTATATGGTGGGTATCAGGATCTGATACAACGGGATCCTCTCCGCAGATATATAATCCGTGGATCTTTCCCTCTATGGCAGCCGGAAAGACCTCGGTAGCCTTAAGTCCGGGAACAGGGCTTAAAGGCACGCCCCATGCTTCCTCAAACTTCTTTCTTACCTCTTCGTTATCAACCTTCTGATAGCCCGGATAGTCTGTAGGCATGGCTCCCATATCACAGGCTCCCTGCACATTGTTCTGACCTCTTAAAGGATTGACTCCGCATCCGCTCTTTCCTATCTTGCCTGTAAGCACTGCCATGTTGGACATGCACATGACACCCTCGGTTCCTGTGGAATGCTCCGTCACGCCAAGACAGTATATTATCGGAGCCTTTTTAGCCGTTGCGTACATACGCGCCGCTTCGATCAGAAGATCCGGATCTATATGGCAGATCCCACCGACTTTTTCAGGTGTGTATTCTTCCACAAGTTTTTTCAGTTCATCAAAGCCTTCGGCATAGTCCCTTATGTAATCATGATCGATAAGGTCTTCCTTTATCATCACATGCATCATGCCGTTTGCAAAAGCAACGTTCGTTCCGGGCCTGAGCTTTATATGTATATCCGCATGCTTTGCAAGACCTATTTCTCTGGGATCCACCACGATAAGCCTTGTTCCGTCCTGAACTGCCCTCCTTATCTGCATGCCGACTACAGGGTGAGCCTCCTCGGGGTTGGATCCTATAAGAAGGATGCAGTCCACATCATGGGTTATGTCATGGATCGGATTTGTCATGGCTCCGGATCCCAGGGTTTTTGCCAGTCCCGCCACGGTAGCGGAGTGGCAGACCCTTGCGCAGTTGTCCGTATTGTTCGTGCCGAAGCAGGTACGCACCATCTTCTGCACCATGTAGATATCCTCATTCGCCGATCTTGAGCACGCAAAACCTGCAAGACTGTCTCCGCCATATTTATCCTTAAGCTCCATGAAGCGTTTTGCCGTATAGGATATGGCCTCCTCCCAGGTGGCAGGCTCAAACTTTCCGGTTTCCTTATTCTTTATCAAAGGAGTCGTGATACGATCCTTTGAATGAATAAAATCAAAGCTCCCGGATCTGCCCTTTACGCAGAGCCTGTGGTGATTTGAAGGGCCGTTTGCCGGCTGGACATCCACGATCTTATTATCTTCTACTATCAAATAGAACTGACAGCCGGTTGCGCAGTGCGGACAGGTGGTCAGCACCGGTTTTACCTTCCAGAATCTGTAATTCTTCTCCCTCTTTAATGTAAGAGCGCCCGTAGGGCAAACGCTCGCGCAGTTGCCGCAGCTTTCGCAGCCGGTTTCCTTGTAGCCCTCGCCGAAAGGCGCATCCACTATATGAAACGTGCCGGAGCGGCTGTTTTTCAGTGTCCCGTTACAGGCGATGCTGTGACATACATTTATGCAGCGCATACAGTGAATGCATTTTTCAGGATCATAGGTTATATAGGGATTGGCATTCTGAATCTCAAGCGTTTTGTCGATCTTTGCCCTGTTGCCGGGATGATCTGCGTGTTCCACCCCGTATCTGTTCGAGATATCCTGCAGCTCGCAGGTACCATTTGCGGGACAGCTCATGCAGTCCTGTTTATGGTTCGAAAGAATAAGCTTCAGCATTTCTTTTCTGTATGCAGTAAGCTTTTCCGACTCGGTTTTTATCACCATTCCGTCCTTTGCCTTAGTCCTGCAGGCAGGCAGAAGCTTCGTAAAGCCCTCAACCTCCACCACGCACAGTCTGCAGGAGCCGATGTCGCTGACCCCCTCCATGTAGCACAGTGTTGGTATATAAATGTCATTGGA
>JAFPZU010000026.1 GCA_017417105.1 Lachnospiraceae bacterium
AGACGCTGCTAATTACGGGGGGGACGGGATCCTTCGGAACGGCGGTTCTGAACCGGTTCTTAAAGACGGGAATCAAAGAGATACGCATATTTTCCAGAGATGAGAAGAAACAGGATGATATGCGGCACTTCTACAATGATCCAAAGATTAAATATTATATAGGAAATGTAAGGGATTACAGCTCGATCGAGGAGGCAAGCTACGGGGTTGATTATATCTTTGCCGCAGCGGCCTTAAAACAGGTGCCATCCTGCGAGTTCTTTCCCATGGAGGCCGTCCGCACCAATGTCATCGGAACGGATAATGTGCTGACGGCTGCCATACATAACGGGGTAAAGAAGGTTATCTGCCTTTCAACGGACAAGGCGGCCTACCCGATAAATGCCATGGGCATATCAAAGGCCATGATGGAAAAGGTCTTTGTCGCAAAAAGCCGGACGGTGGATGAGGACAAGACCCTGATCTGCGGCACGAGGTACGGAAACGTGCTCTGCTCCAGAGGATCGGTCGTGCCTCTTTTTATTGACCAGATAAGGGATAATAAACCCATAACCGTGACGGAGCCTAAGATGACAAGATTCGTGATGTCTTTGGAAGAGGCGGTGGAGCTTGTGATCTACGCTTTCGGACACGGACATGCGGGGGATATCTTCGTGCAGAAGGCGCCCGCCTGCACCATTGAGATCCTGGCGCAGGCTGTTAAGGAACTTTTCCATTCCGACAGGGAGATAAAGGTTATCGGCATAAGGCACGGGGAAAAGATGGCCGAGACGCTGCTCACCGCGGAGGAGCGGATAAAAGCCAAGGATGAAGGAGAATTTTTCAGGGTTCCTGCCGATAACAGGGATCTTAACTATGATAAATACTTTACGGAAGGCTCCGCAAGAGATGAGGCGGTGACAACGTTTAATTCGGATAATACGGAGCAGCTTGACGTGGAGGGGGTAAAGGAGAAGCTTCTGAAGCTTCCCTACATCCATGAAAGACTCAGGGAATTCGAACTGGAGTGACATGCGGGAATGAAGATCCTTGTCACGGGAGCCTTCGGGTTCATGGGAAAAAATCTCATAAAGAGGCTTGAGAACAGTGGATATAATGATATCCTTCGGTTCGGAAGGAGAAATTCTGACGCTGAGTTACGGGACTTATGCAAAGAAGCGGAGTTTGTATTCCATCTTGCAGGAGTGAACCGTCCGAAGGACGAAGCAGAGTTTATTGAGGGCAACACGGATCTTACAAAGCGCCTCGTTTCATATCTTGAGAAGGCGGGGAATAATTGCCCTGTCATCATAACGTCCTCTTCCCAGGCGGAGTCCTATGCTCCGGAGAATAAATACGCCGCTTCAAAGCGGGGAGCGGAGGAAGCGGTTTTCTGCCACGGGGAGAATAAAGGCGCTAAAGTTCTGATATACCGCCTGCCAAATGTATTCGGCAAATGGTCAAGACCTGACTACAACTCGGCGGTGGCAACCTTCTGTCACAATATCGCGAACGGAAAACCGATAAATGTAAATGATCCGGAAAGGGTCATGCATTTATTATATATAGACGATATCGTATCAGAGCTTACGGAAGATCTGGAGAAGATGGCTGCAGGAAAGAGTGTTCCGGGCATGGGCGAGAAATACACGGCTCCGAGATGCCCTGTTTACGATGAAAAGCTTGGAAAGATCGCAGATATCATAAAAAGCTTTCCAAAGATGCGTAAGGATCTTTCGCTTCCGAAGATGGATGATCCCCTTGTTTCAAAGCTTTATTCCACTTACCTTAGTTTCCTGCCTGAAGATTCCTTTGCATATAAGCTTAGGATGAATGAGGATAACCGGGGATCCTTTACGGAGTTTATCAGAACCCCTGACAGGGGCCAGGTTTCGGTTAACATAAGTCATCCGGGCATAACAAAGGGCCAGCACTGGCATGACAGTAAAAATGAGAAGTTTCTCGTTGTAAGCGGAAAAGGTCTGATCCGTTTCAGGAAAGTCGGGGAAGATAAGATCACTGATTACCACGTATCGGGGGATGATCTTACCGTAGTTGATATCCCCACCGGCTATACCCACTGCATAATAAACGAGGGGGAGACGGATATGGTGACCCTTATGTGGGCGTCCGAAGCTTTTGATCCTGATCGTCCCGATACTTTCTACGAAGAGGTGTGAATATGGATAAACTGCGTCTTATGACGATACTGGGCACCCGTCCCGAGATCATAAGGCTGTCAGAGGTGATAAAATGCGCTGACAGATATCTGGATCATGTGCTCGTGCATACAGGACAGAATTATGACTATACCTTAAATCAGGTTTTCTTTGAAAACCTGGGGCTTCGATCCCCGGATCATTATCTTGAGGCCGCCGGAGCGGATCTTGGCGAGACCATGGGGAATATAATCGCGAAGTCCTATGCCTTAATGCGTGATGTGAAACCGGACGCCGTACTTATTCTCGGGGATACGAACTCAGCGCTTTCGGCGATATCGGCAAAGAGGCTTAAGATCCCCATCTTTCATATGGAAGCCGGAAACCGCTGCTGGGACTGGAATGTATCCGAGATGATAAACCGCAAGATCGTGGATCATATTTCCGATATCAACCTTCCCTATACGGAGCATTCAAGGCGGTATCTCCTTTCCGAGGGGATAGACGGCAAAACGATATTCGTTACAGGCTCTCCCATGAAGGAAGTGCTGAATAAGAACAGGGAGGGGATCGAAGGCTCCGATATCCTTGAAAAGCTCTCCCTTGAGAAGAAGAAGTATATCCTGGTGTCTGCCCACAGGGAAGAGAATATAGACCTTGAAGATAACTTCATGGCGCTTATGGAATCCATAAACAATATGGCCGGAAAGTACGATATGCCGGTCATTTATTCGACGCATCCAAGGACTCAGAAATTCATAGATGCCAGAGGCTTTGTGTTTGATAAGAGGGTTCAGAACCTGAAGCCTTTCGGATACTTTGATTATAATAAGCTTCAGCAGAACGCTTTCTGCGTGCTGTCCGACTCCGGAACGCTGTCGGAGGAATCAGCCATGATGGATTTTCCGGCGGTTCTTATCCGTACTTCCACCGAGAGGCCGGAGGTTCTGGACAAGGGATCTGTCGTTATAGGCGGAATAAAGTCAAAGGATGTGGAGCAGGCCGTGGAGCTGGCTGTTTCCATGCATGAGGCCGGAGAGCCCTTCGTGGAGGCTGAGGATTATGCGGATGCCAATGTATCGGTCAAGGTGGTGAAGCTTATACAAAGCTACACAAAGATCGTGAATGAGACCGTATGGCTGAAATATTAGTCCTTGACATAGCAGCATCCAAGACAGGCGCTCTTTCTGTCCTAAGAGACTTCTATGAATACGTTTTAAAACGATGCGGAGAATGCACTGATGAGTGGATTTTTGTCACGGGAAGCCCGGAAATACTGGGCTCTTCGTCATCTTCAAAGATCAGGACCATAGTCAGGTCTGACGTCAAAGCATCGTCTGCCGCAAGACTTAAGTTTGAGCTTTTAAGCGGCGGAGCCTGGGTTAATTCCCTTAAGCCTGACATAGTTTTCAGCCTTGAAAATATGCTGCCAAAGGGAATAGATCGAAGCATCAGGCAGGTGCTTTACATTCATCAGCCGGTGGGGTTTCAGAAAGAGAAGAAATTCTCGCTTTTTAAGCGTTCCGAACGGGAACAGGCACTCTATCAGAAGTTTTATCACAAGCTGATACTTGCTTCTGCAAGAAGAGCAGACTGCTCAGTAGTGCAGACTGAATGGATGAAGGATGCGCTGATAAAGGATGCAAATCTTCCGGAAGACAGGGTTTTTAAGGTCAGACCCGATATACCGGATCTTTCGGGTTATGTAAGGAGCGGTGAATTCAGGCCGGACAGCTTCTTTTATCCTGCAAGTGACCTTCCATATAAAAATCATATAGTGATGGATAAAGCCGCAGAACTGCTTAAGAGCAGGGGGTATGCTCCAAAGCTAAGGTATACGAAGGATCAGCTTCTTTCAAGGGAAGAAGTCTTTGCGGAATATAACCGCTCGACCCTGGTGTTTCCCTCCTATATAGAGACTTTCGGGATGCCTCTTGGGGAGGCAAGGCAGTTCGGGAATCCGATACTGGCATCGGATGCCGGGTTTTCCAGAGAAGTGCTTTCAGGCTATGACAATGCTCATTTCTTTAATCCCTTTGATGAAGGGGCTCTGGCAGATCTCATGCAGGAGGTAATGGAGGGGAAGATAGTTCCGCACAAGCCCTGCAAGGTCGATCCGGTAATGAGTTCTTATTCCAAACTGGTTGACATAATTCTAGAGGGCTTATAGCCGGTATACATTAAAGGCGTATTGTTCCGTACTTCGTACTCCCACAATCCGCCCCTCCATTCGCAATCCGTGGGGCCCCTTCCCCACTACTTGCTCAGGTAGGTGTGCGCCCAAATTAATTGCCCCCACCGCAAGCGAGCTTGCGTGGTGTCAATTACTTTTGGCGCTTTAAATTCAATATCTTGTGGTTTCGCTTATATTGAATGGTATATTTAGGGATTGTGTGATATAATGTCTCGGTTCATGTGCATTTATACATTATACCTTATACCGGAGGGAGAGAAATGCATTTTCTTGTTACAGGGGGAGCCGGGTTTATTGGCTCCAATATGGCGGACAGGCTTTTAAGCCTTGGACATAAGGTAACCGTGTATGACGGGTTTATTACGGGACACCGGGAATACCTTGAGGGCGCTTTGAAGAATCCTGATTTTAACCTGGTGGAAGCAAGGCTTGAGGACGAAGATGTCCTGAATGATGCAATGAAGGGCGTGGATTTTGTCTTCCATTTTGCGGCAAATGCGGATGTGAGACGGGGACTTGAGCACCCGCTTAAGGATCTGGAGCAGAATACCGTAAATACTGCAAGGGTGCTGGAGGCTATGAGGAAGAACGGCGTGAAACGCATCGGGTTTTCTTCCACGGGATCTGTCTATGGTGAAGCTGAGGTGATACCTACTCCGGAGGATGCGCCGTTTCCCGTACAGACATCTCTCTATGCCGCATCGAAGCTTGCGGGAGAGGGGATGATCGAATCTTATTGTGAAGGGTACGGTTTTCAGGGATATATCTTCAGGTTTGTATCGATCCTTGGAGAGAGATATCCCCATGGCCATGTCTATGATTTTTATAAGAAGCTTAAGGAAGATCCTAAGCATCTCTACGTGCTGGGAGACGGGCATCAGAAGAAATCCTACCTTTATGTGGGGGACTGCCTTGACGCGATACTGACAGTGATCGACAAGTGTAAGGATAAGATCAATATATATAATCTGGGAACCGATGAATACTGTGAAGTCAATGATTCCATAAGGTGGATCACGGGACGGATGGGCGTTGAACCGGAGCTTTCTTATTCCGGAGGTGAGAGAGGATGGGTCGGAGATAATCCTTTCATCTACCTTGATACGAAGAAGGTGAGAAGCCTTGGATGGAAGCCGAAGTACAGCATTGAGCAGGCAGTTGTAAAGACCGTGGAATACATCATGGATAATGAGTGGATACTGTAAGGGATAACCCCAATTGTGATCTACATAAAAGATAAACATAAAGAGTTAACATAATACACAATATGTGCTCGAACCAAACGTTAATTGTTTTGATAATACGACATAAATAGTTGACATAAACAAGATAATAGCGGCACAGACCGGATCAGAAGGTGATAACAGAAATGGATACAAAGGAATACATAGCAAATTATATAAAGGAAACCGTTAAAATAGCGGAAGGACTGCCGCAGGATCAGATAGAAAAGGCGGTGGATATCTTAAGAAAGGTCAGGGGTGATAAGGGACGGCTCTTTATACTGGGAGTCGGCGGTTCGGCGGCTAATGCCTCCCACGCGGTCAATGATTTCCGCAAGATCGGAGGAATAGAAACCTATGCTCCTACCGACAACGTATCAGAGCTTACGGCCAGGACAAATGATGAGGGATGGGACACCACCTTTACCGAATGGCTTAAGATTTCCCATATTAACAGTAAGGATGCGGTGATGGTGCTGTCTGTAGGCGGGGGAAATGATCATGCAAGCCCCAATATAGTGGCAGCACTGAAGCTTGCAAAGGAAGAGGGCGCCGGCGTCATCTCCATTGTGTCAAGGGACGGCGGGTATTCAAAGCAGGTAAGTGATGCCTGCGTACTTGTGCCGGTTATTGATGAAAGCCGCATAACTCCTCATGCAGAGGGCTTTCAGGGGATAGTCTGGCATCTGCTGGTTAATGCGATTTAGGATATTGATTTTTATCGAAAAATCAATATCCGTATTTGACCAGCCTCTGCAGGAGGCAGAGGCTGGTCCGGCGAAGCCGGATTATTGCGGACAAATTCCGATTTCGTCCGCAATAAGTCGCAGGTTTACATAAATCACAAAAGATGTTATTGGAGCGAAAATGGATTACAGGGATCTTAAGATTGAGATATACGCTGACGGGGCGGATATCGAAAAGATGAAAAAACAGCATGATGAAGGGTTCGTAAAGGGCTTTACCACAAACCCCACCCTTATGAAAAAGGCCGGGGTTGAGGATTATAAAAGCTTCGCAAAGGAGGCAGCGGGTGCTATAAAGGATGTTCCGCTGTCCTTTGAAGTGTTTGCGGATGACTTCCCTACAATGGAAAAGGAGGCCAGGGTGCTGGCAGGTTTCGGGGATAATGTCTATGTAAAGATCCCGGTGACCAATACAAAGGGGGAGCACAGCACGGAGCTTATAAGAAAGCTTTCCCATGACGGACTTAAGATAAACGTAACGGCGGTGTTTACTACGGAACAGTCAAAGGAAGTGCTGGAAGCTTTGGATCCTATGACTCAGTCCATAGTTTCAATATTTGCAGGACGCATAACAAACGCAGGAGTGGATGCGGAGCCTGTTATAAGCGAAGTTTCAAAAATGTGCAGGGAACATGGAAACTCAAAGGTTCTCTGGGCTTCAAGCAGAGAGCTTTTCAACGTGATACAGGCTGAGAGATCGGGAGCCGACATCATAACGCTTACGGATGATCTGCTTGGATCGCTTAAGACTCTGGGGAAGGATCTTTATGAGTATTCCCTTGACACCGTAAAGATGTTTTATAACGACGGAAAGGCACTGGGATATAAGATACTATGATAATAGCAAGAAGTCCCCTGCGCATATCGCTTGGGGGAGGCGGGACCGACCTGCCGTCTTATTATGAGAAAAGAGGCGGATTTCTTATTTCCGCCGCGATCGATAAGTATATCTACATCATCCTTCATAAGAATTTCGACGGAAAAATAATGCTCAAGTATTCCGACTACGAGGAAACGGATAAGGTAGCCGGGATAAGGCATGCGATATTCAGGGAGACCATGAAAAAGCTTGAGATCCCGGATGACTGCTCATTGGAGATCTGTTCCATGGCTGATATTCCCGCAGGAACGGGACTTGGCTCTTCCAGTACCTTTACCACGGCTCTCTTAAAGGCTCTTCACCAGTATAAGGGAGATATCGTAAGCACACGCACCATTGCAGAGGAAGCCTGCGATATAGAGATGAATATGCTCCATGAGCCCATAGGAAAGCAGGATCAGTATATTTCTGCTTACGGCGGCATAACCTGTATGGAGTTTAATAAGGACGGGCAGGTTAAGGTATGGCCTTTGGAGCTTTCAAACGAGACCCTTTATGATCTTGAAGACAATCTCATGCTGTATTTTACCGGCTTTTCGAGATCTGCTTCCTCCATACTGAAGGAGCAGGATGATGCCAGTAAAAAAGATGATGAGGGCATGATGAAGAACCTTGATTTTGTAAAAGAGCTGGGGCTTAGGTCAAGGGAGGCTTTTGAAAAAGGGGATCTAAGGGAATTTGCCGATATCATGAACACCCATTGGGAATATAAGAAGAAGCGTTCGGGAACCATGAGCAACCAAAAGATTGATGAATGGTATGATCATGCCATGAAGAACGGGGCGCTTGGAGGCAAGATGATAGGAGCGGGAGGCGGAGGCTTCCTGATGTTTTATACGGAGAATAAGACCAGACTCCGCTCTGCCATGAAAGCAACCGGTATGGATGAAGTAAGGTTCAGATTTGAAAAAGAGGGAGCCTGCATCCTATGATGCCTCTTATGAAGGATATACAGGTTGTCGTCATGATGGGCGGCATGGGAACCAGGCTTGGGGAGATGGTTGCCACCTGTCCGAAGCCCATGCTTCCTGTGGGAGACAGGCCTTTTTTTGAATATGAGCTTACGCTCCTGAAATGCGCAGGGTTTGAAAGATTTTTATTCTGTACCGGATATCTTTCTTCGGAAATCGAGGATCACTTCGGAGACGGCAGTAAGTACGGGATCAAGATAAGCTATGTAAGGGACGGGGAAAATGACGGAAAAGGAAAGGCGCTTCTTGGAACAGGAGGAGCCCTGATCCATGCCTTACCGTATCTTGATGAGGATTTTCTGCTGGTTTATGCCGATTCCTTTATGGATATAGATTACAAAGAAGTGGTGTACAGGTACTTTGAAGCCAGGGAAGAAGGCGCTTCTTCGCTTATGAGCCTGCTTCATAATGACGGGCGTTATGATACCAGCAATGTTGTATATAAGGATGGCAGGCTGAAGCTTTACGATAAGAAGAACCTGAGTTCCGAAATGGAGTATATAGATTACGGCGTAAATATGTTTTCGCGGTCAGCCCTTGCGGAGTATGGTGAAAAGATAAGCGCATTCCATGAAGAAGAGGGCAGTGACGGCATAAAATTTGATCTTTCGGATATACAGCATGAGCTTTCGGTTCACGGAAGGCTTGCAGGACTTATAGTAGACAGACGGTTTTATGAGATAGGAAGGCCTGAGTCCTACCGTGAATTCATCTCATACGCTGAGGAAAGATTTGATAAACCGAAAAAAGCGGCTTTTCTTGATCGCGACGGCGTGCTTAATGAAATAGTATATAATGAGGATACGGAGCTTTTGGATTCTCCGATGAAAGACGAGGAGCTTAAGCTTCTTCCCGGGGTTACTGATGCTGTTTCAAAGCTTAAGGCTTTGGGATACTGCATCTTTGTGGTGACGAATCAGCCGGCTGCCGCAAAGGGAAAGACGAGCCTTGGGAATCTGTTTGACGTGAATAAAAGGCTTAAGGCGCTTATTCCCGAAATAGACGAGGTATTTGTATGCTTTCACCACCCGAAAGGGGATAGCAGATGCAGGGAAAAGAACCTGATCAAGAAGTGCGGGTGCCGGAAACCTGAGACGGGACTCATAGAGGAAGCCTGCCTTAAATACAGGATCGACAGAGAAAGATCCTTTATGGCCGGGGACAGCTATACCGATATTCAGTGCGGCAGGGCAGCGGGGCTTAAGACAGTTTTCCTGGGAGATCTGAAATGTGATGTCTGCGCAAGGCTTGAATATAACAAGCCGGATATTATCGCTCCAAGCCTTGCCAAAGCAGTAGGGGAGTTGACATAATATCAACGACATTTGGTTTACATAAATGAAAAGTGAGTCATATAAAAACCTTATAAAGGATTATATCTGCCTTATCTATCCCATCTTCACGCTGATCTATTTTCTGTATGTATTTTTCAGCGGGATAAGGACGGGAATAACGATGACCTTCTTCCTGTGTCTAGGGATAATAGGGATATTTGTTCTTGGGCTTATTACCTTTAAAACAACGGAAGATAAGATGTTCGGACTGTATGTTGCGTATAATCTGTTCTCCGGGATATGGTGTGTAGCCTTTGGAATACCGCTTTCGGTATTTGTCGGGGAGATATCAACGACCCTCCTTCCCATGATGCTGTACTATGTGGGGCGGGGATTCGACGAGGAATATGACAGCAGATATTATCATGGTTTTATCCTCGCGGCTCTTCTTATGGGGGCGATAGGAGCGGTCTTTTTTATATGGGCTCCTCAGTTTTATATTGATTTTTCCTACGTGAATGAATTTATCTCAAAGGCGGATGCTCCAACGATGAGGGTAAGGATGAACTCCATCATAGGCTCCGGTCCAATGGGAGCCTTTGTAGCTTATTCCACCTGCGCTTCGGCGTATTTCTTAAGAAAAGAGAACAAAAAGGAAAGAATTATCGGATTGGTTTACATAATTCTATCAATCCTGTTCTCATTTATGGCGAATCAAAGGTCCGCGATGTTCTGCGTGATCATGATGCTCGTATTCTTAAACCTGGTGGATTTTCTTGTGGACAGAACGAAGCCCATGAAGTATTTCTGGGCGGAGGTTGCTGCAGCCATCCTTTTCCTTGGTGGAATTTTTGTTTTTGCCAACGGAATATTTGAAAAATTCCGGATACGGCTTGCCTCCATACCGGATGGTTTCGGTGAGCGGTCTGAATCCTGGATAGCAGCCGTCAACAATATGGTAAATTTCTGGATCGGAGACGGTCTTGGAAGCCACGGACACAGGGCAGCAGAATATCAGCTCTATATAGTGGCGGACGGAGGGCTTGTAAAGCTATATTCTGAAATGGGACTTATCGGGACTTCGATGATAATCTTCGTACTTGCTCTTGTTTACATAAAATCAACAAAGAGGATAAGCCGGGTGGTTCCTGAGACAGCCATCGTAACGGCCGCAATCCTAATGTCGATAGGTTCAAATGTGCTTGAAATGGAGCTTTGCGCTCCGATAGCCTACTTTGCACTTGGCAGGGCGGTGAAGCTTCTAAATGAAGATGTCACGGGTGCAAAAGCATGAGAGTGCTTGCACTGTACCTTCCCCAGTTCCATACCTTTAAGGAAAATGATGAATGGTGGGGAGAGGGCTATACCGAATGGACGGCAGTAAAGAGGGCGAAGCCTCTTTTTAAGGGACAGATGCAGCCAAGGGTTCCGGCAGACGGAGAGTACTATGATCTTTCGGATGAAAGCGGCAGGACTCTTAATAAGCAGGCGCTTCTTGCAGAAGAGTACGGGATATACGGCTTTGTATTCTATCAGTATTATTTCACGGGACGAAAGCTCATGGAACGGCCAATGGAGATACTGCTAAAACACCCGGAGATAAACCTTAAGTACTGTATTTCCTGGGCGAATGAAACCTGGACCAGAGCCTGGTACGATAAGAAGGAAGAAGTGCTGATGGAGCAGGGCTACGGGGATGAAAGTTCGTGGCGGGAGCATTTTGACTATCTTCTCCGGTTCTTTAAGGACGATAGGTATATAAAGGTGGACGGAAGGCCAATGCTCTGCATATACAGAACCTTTGATATAAAAGAGCTTGACCGCATGAGAGAAAGATTTGATTCCTGGGCTTTGGAAGCGGGCTTTAATGGAATATATCTTGTCGGAGGAAAGACGGCCGGAGAGCAGGATGCAAGGAATATCTGCGATGCTTATTATTATTTCGAACCGGGGTTTTCCCTGAAACACGGGCTTCCTCCCATTAGAACCCTCTCTTATGATTTTTCAACCGGAGTCAGACATCTGGTTAACATAACCTCAAAAAAAGAGATGCTGGAAAGAAGGATCCCGATCGAATGGATCCAGGAGGCGATAATAAACAGGGAGTATGGGAAAAACGAGTATCCTGGGATTATAGCCAGGTGGGACAATACACCGAGACGGGGCTATAAGGGGCTTGCTTATACAGGGGCATCGCCGGAAAGGTTTTATTCCACATTATGTAAACTCAAACGAAAGATCCCTGAGGAGAGCTTTGTTTTTGTCAATGCCTGGAATGAATGGGGAGAGGGAGCCATGCTGGAGGCTGACAAGGCAGAAGGAACGGCTTATCTTGAGGCTGTTAAAAGGGCGCTTAAGGATTGATCTGATATAGGGATGGTATATGACTGAAAGACCGAAGATATCCGTAATTTCAATAATATATGACGTGGCCAGATTTTTGCCGAAGGCTATAGAGAGCATGATTAACCAGACCTATAAGGAGCTGGAGATAATACTCGTTGTGGGTGAAAAAGAGGGACGGAATACCGGGGATCTGGAGATATGCAGGAAATACGCCAAAGAGGATCCAAGGATAAAGCTTGTGGTAACCCCCGCAAGAGGCACCGGTGATGCAAGGAATAAGGGGCTTGATGCGGCAACCGGAGATTATATCGGGTTTGTTGACGGCGACGACTGGGCAGAGCCCGATATGTTCGAGAAACTTTATGTTAACTTAAAAGAGCATGACGCAAAGCTTTCCGTCTGCGGGAAATTCAGCGAATATGATGACCATTCGGAGGCTGATCCCGATAACGGGATCCGTGACATGGAGCCAAAAGATGCTTTCCTTATGATACTAAAGGGGACCGGGTTTTTCTTTCACTGCTGGGACAAGCTTTTTGAAGCTTCGGTCTTTGAGGGTCTCAGGTTTCCGGATGACAGATATCTTGAAGACCGGTACGTCATAGATAAGGCAATAGCAAGAGCAGGGCGTATTGTATATGATACGACTCCATTGTATCATTACAGAGTGAGGGGTGACAGCCTATCAAGGGTTAAGGATATGGCTGAATACAATACTGACGCGGATACGGAGTTTTGTGACTTTGCATGCAGTGTGGCACCTGAACTTAGGGATCCGGCTGATTCTTTCCTGCTTTACGACCATCTTACCTGCATACAGAACTACCTTCTTTATTTCAAGGGGAAGCCTGGGAACAGTGAGCGGATGCAGGGAAGATTTGAGGAGCATATGGAATATGTAAAGGCTGCAGGGGAGAGGATAAAAGATAATCCGGAGATTAAAAGAAGCCTTAAGATAAAAAGGCTTATGGCGATATATACTCCCGGGCTGCTTGCTTTTATTACCAGAAGACACGTGGAAAAGATAGCGGATGATAAAAAGTTTCAGTAAAGAAAGATACCCGAATCTCTACGGGAAGAGGATACTGTTTGTCTGCAGGGAGACTTATTCAAAGCCCCTGTGGTTTCTTGCCAGAACACTTAGGGAGACAAACGAGGTAGCGGCGTTTTACATCATGTCCTCGGAAAGCACCTATAATAAATGCTACTATAATGAGCATACGATATTTGAGTGGCGGGAAAAGCTTAAGGATGTGAAGCTCTATGATGTGGCGGATATCTGCGAGGAGTTTGTGGAAGGCTTTAAGAAGGCGGAGGATCCTTCGGATCTTTCATATCTTCAGATGATAGAGAGGGAATATACCCACTATAAGTATCCGGGGCTTCAGCTTATGGCAAGCCAGGAGAATACGAAGCATTATCATTACAGGAAGTACTGGCCGGTTACAACAGACGCGGAGAATAAATACTGGCTGGAGCTTAACTACAAAAAGGTAATAAGGATACTGGATGAATTTAAGCCTGACCTTATCCTTGATACCGACAATGCGGAGCTGCAGCGTACCGTACTTACTGAAGTGGCCTATAAGCGGGGAATACCCTATGCCACTATCGAGTACAGTAAGTACGGATTCTATAAATACCCGAGCTTTCAGAATTCATACGGGATAGATCCTTACTTCAGGGAGTTCTATGAGGAAGCAAAAAGCATGAACCCTTCTGAACTTGCTGAAGAGTATTCCTATATAAAGGACTTCAGGGAGAAATCCTCCATAATGAACAAGGAGTTTGCAGGCTCCGTTACAAGTCAGTACGAGAGGACTCCCATAATAAAATCCATGAAGATAATGCTGGGAAAGTGGAATTACTTCTGGGATCAGGATCATACCGCAAAGAATGCGAAGAGAAAGAAGCTTTCCGGCATGCTTTATGCGCCCACAAAGCCATATCTTAAATACTACTTCGATGTTGAGAGGATAAAGCATAAGCTCCTTGTGCCGAATGATTATTTTGAAAATCCGGTGGAGGGGGAGAAGTATGTGTATATGCCCCTTCATCTTATTCCCGAATCCTCGGTGTTCGTAAAGGCATCCTTCTATGTGGATGAACTTAATCTAATCGAGCAGGTGTCGAAGGCTCTGCCCGTAGGATGGAAGCTTTACGTGAAGGAGCATCAGGCGATGCTTGGGGAGAGGGATCTTTCCTTTTATAAAAAAGCGGCAGAGCTTGCAAATGTAAGGGTAGTACAGTTAAACTATTATAAGGATCCCAAACCCTGGATCACGAAGGCCGAAGGAGTTGTTACCATCACAGGAACGGCGGCCTATGAAGCAGCTCTTATGGGGAAGCGGAGCATAGTTTTCGGGGATGTGCCGTTTTCCATGATCGACGGGATCACAAGGATCCGCTCCTTTGAGGATCTGCCTCAGGCGATAAGAGCTTTCGGGCAGGTGGACAACATACACTCGGCGGCAGCTTATATTCACGCCGTGAAACGGGCGGGAAACGAAGTTAAGATTTTTTATCTCATGGATGAGGCGGAAGAGATCTTTGCCGGACGGCATGAGGAAACAGAGGAATTTGACAGGGAACTGGAGACGTTGCTTGATTTTTACGAGAAAGGACTGGAGAACTATAATCTATGGAAAGCACGATCGTAGAAAGACTTAAAGCGGGTAAATTTGTTCTTATAGCAGAGATCGGCGTCAATTATTACGATATTGCCGAGGAGAAGGGGATATCGGAGATGGATGCCGCGAAACTCATGATAAAGGAGGCAAAGGAGGCCGGGATACATGCGGTAAAATTCCAGACCTATAAGGCGGGAAGCCTTGCCGCAAAGGATTCACCCTCCTACTGGGATCGTACCGAGGAGCCTACCGCGTCGCAGTATGAGCTTTTCAAGAAGTTTGATTCCTTCGGGGAGAAGGAATACAGGGAGCTTAAGGAATATGCGGACGAGCTTGGGATAGAGTTCCTGTCCACGGCCTTTGATTTTGAAAGCGCCGACTATCTCTTTGAGCTTATGAATGTATACAAGATCTCTTCCTCGGATCTTTCCAATATTCCTTTCATAGAATATCAGGCGAAGAAGGGAAAGCCCATGCTGCTTTCCATCGGGGCATCGGATCTTCCGGAGATAGAAAAAGCGGTGGATACCATAAGATCCGTAAACGACAGCGAACTGGTGCTGCTGCATTGCGTGCTGGAGTATCCCACTCCTTTGGAGCATGCCAATCTTAAAAAAATACAGACCTTAAAGCAGCAGTTTCCTGACTGCTATATAGGCTACTCTGACCATACCAAGCCTACTGAGGAGTTTGATGTTGTAAAGGTTGCCTATAATATGGGAGCGCAGCTTATCGAAAAACACTTCACTCTGGATAAGACTCTTTCCGGAAATGATCACTACCACGCCATGGATCCTGATGACGCAAGGCAGATCCTTAAGGCAGTGGAGAGGATGGATATGATAACGGGTCAGGGAGAGCTTTCGGCCCTTCCAAGCGAGGCGGCTGCCAGGGAGAATGCCAGAAGGTCCATAGTCGCTGCGGCAAGGATAGATGCGGGGGATCTTATTACCCGGAATCTTCTTACCTTCAAAAGACCGGGAACCGGGATATCGCCTTCTGAGCTTGGGCTTGTGGTTGGAAGAACGGCAGCCTGCGACATACCTGAAGACACCGTATTACAGCCTGAGATGATAAATAACTTCCCGACGGGAGAAGACGGGGAAGATGAGGCCTGATGGCTGAAGATAATTCGGGCAAGGCTGCAAGATCCGGAATATGGTATGTTATTTCAAACGTTTGTATAAGGGCGGTGGGGCTTATCACCGCCCCTGTATATACAAGACTTCTTACGACTTCTGAAACCGGCTACGCCAATAATTTCAACAATTATGTTTCAATCTTTTATGTTATAGCGGGGCTCTGTCTTATCTACAGCGTGGGCAGGGCGAGGATCGACTATAAGGGAGCGGAGTTTGACAGTTACATGTCTTCGATACAGGGGCTGTCAAGTCTTTTCTCCCTGGGAGTTCTTATCCTCATTGCGATATTTATGCCGGCGGGCGGAATGCTTGGCTTTGAAAGGGGAGTGGTCCTTCTTCTTTTTGCCTATCTTATTGTCTTTCCTTCAATAGACTACATGCAGTATAAGCTGAGGTTTGAATACAGATACAAAGAGAATATCTTCATTTCCGTATTCATAACAATTGCTACGGTTCTTCTTTCCGTGGGGCTTATCCTCCTTATGCCGCAGGATAAGGGCTTTGCAAAGATACTCGGGACAGTGCTTCCTTCTGCTCTGGTTGCGCTTATCTGTTATGCCGCTCTTCTGGCAAAGGGAAAGAGTTTGGTTAACATAAAACATTGGAAGTATGCCCTTGCCATTGGGCTTACCATGATCCCTCATGGGCTTGCCATGATACTTCTCGCCCGTATTGATGTCTCCATGATACAGAAGATGTGCGATTATTCCTCGGTAGGGCTCTATACCTCGGGTTATACCATAGGCTCTCTTTTAATGTTTGTGACAAATGCGGTGGGCAACGCATGGGTTCCTCTTTTCAATGAGAGACTGGACGCCGGAAATATCGATGCCATCAGACGGGATAATAAGATCCTTATGGAAGCAGGCTGTTTCATGACCCTTTGCTTTATAGCGGTGGCTCCGGAGATAGTGAAGCTTCTTTATGCGAAGCCTTATCATGAATCCATGTTTGTCGTGGCTCCCGTGGCTTTGGGAACTCTCTGCCAGTATTTTTACACCAATTACGTGAATACGGAGCTCTTTTACAAAAAGACTGCACTGATAGCGGTTAATTCCTGTATCGCTGCGGCGGTGAACATAGGGCTTAATTACGTTTTTATTCTGAAATACGGCTATATAGCAGCGGCATATACCACGGTGGCAGGCTATTTTATCCTGATGATACTTCATTATCTGGCTACGGTTAAGATCCTGAAAAAGAAGATCTTTCCTGACGGCAGGTATTTCACGATGCTGATCCTTACCATCGCGGCGGGGACAGGGATAGGGGCGCTTTACGGGAGTGTTGCTTCAAGGTACCTTGTGAGCCTTGCTCTGATCCTGGCGCTTGCTTTTATATGGAGAAAAGATATCGCATCTTTCTTTGGGATGCTCAAAAAAAGGTAAAGAATATGGTATAATGGTTTGTTAATTCAAAATTGATTTACAAGGAATAAGAATAGATTATGAAAATTTTGATAGTTATCCCTGCAAGAGGCGGTTCGAAAAGGATACCGAGGAAGAATGTGCGGCTTATGAACGGAAAGCCGCTGATCCTTTATTCCATAGAGAATGCCCTGAGGGCTGCAGATAAATATGAGGCGGATATCTGTGTTTCGACTGATGACGAGGAGCTGGGGGGTATAGCGGAGAGCCGTGACATCGAGGTCATCTGGCGTGACATAAGCCTTTCTGCGGACAATATAACCCTTGATCCCGTGATCTATGACGCGGTGAAGAAGATGGAGAACCGTTACGGCAGGAATTACGATATCGTGATCACCATGCAGGCAACGTCTCCGACGCTTCGGGCGCAGACTCTTATAAACGCAATAGAGGCCTTCATTGATTCTGATTATGATACCATGATCTCCTGCGTGAACAGGCCGCATCTTTCCTGGCGCAAGGAAAACGGAAAGATCGTTAAGAATTATGAAAAAAGACTTAATTCCCAGGAGCTTCCCAGCAATTTCCTTGAAACCGGCGCCTTCCTCATAACGAGGAGAGGCTGTGTCACCGAGGATTCCCGTATAGGAGAGGATATAACGGTCTATGAAACCGATCAGAGGGAAGCCATAGATATCGATACGGAAGAAGACTGGATCTCCTCCGAGTCGATTCTTCGAAGGAAGAGGATAGTCCTGCGCTGTGTGGGCAGACAGGAGCTTGGCATGGGGCATATCTACAGATGTCTGTCACTTGCGAATAAGCTGATAGGACATGACATCCTGTTTGTCACCGATGATAAGAGCCATATCGGTATCGCAAAGCTTGAAGAGGCGTATTTCCCGTACAAGACAGTATCAAGTGATGAAGAGTACGAGAAGATACTTAAAAACTACATGCCGGACGTTGTGGTAAACGACATTCTGGATACGGATGAGGCACTTATTAAGCTTGAGCGGAAGTACACGGGACGTATAGTCAATTTTGAAGATATGGGACCGGGCGCTTACTTTGCTGATGCGGTAATAAACGCGCTTTATGAGAACAACCCCAATAAGCCCTACAATGTCTATGAGGGCTCTGATTATTACTTCATAAGGGACGAGTTTCTGGTGGAGACTCCCAAGGAGTTTTCACCGGAGTGCAGAAATGTGATGATAATGTTCGGCGGAGCGGATCCCGCAAACCTTACGGGAAAGCTCTATGAGATCTGTCAGGTGCTTCATGCGAAGATGCCTCAGGTTGAGTTTCATTTCCTCACGGGCTTTGCTTATTCCCACAAGGAGGAGATACGTCCGAGGCCGGAGTTCAATATTTTTGTGCATCACGATGCGAAGCGGGTCTCAGGGTATATGAAGCAGGCGGATATGTGCATCACAAGCCAGGGCCGGACAATCTTCGAACTGGCCTCCATGGGTGTGCCTGCCATAGTGCTGGCGCAGAACGAAAGGGAGGCGGAGCACGTCTTTGCCGGAATGGGGAACGGGTTTATCAATCTCGGCATCGGTGAAAGGGTGGATACCTTAACGATAATAAAGACCATCATGTGGCTTGCGGATATGCCGCATGTAAGGGCGGAGATGAGGAACCTGCAGCTTTCAAAGAAATTTGAGAAAGGTCAGGAAAGGGTCATAAAGCTGGTGCTCGGAGAGCACTGAAGGCCCGCTTTGATATGAGAGCAGCCATAATAAATACAGTAATAGGCACCGGCAGTGTAGGCAGGATAGCCTGCGGCACTGCTGACGAGATAATAAATAACGGCGGCGAAGCCTTGCTTTTCAGGGGCAGGGGGGAGGCCGTTAAAGGCTATGACAATTACCGGATAGGATCCGATCCGGATATGTTCTTTCACGGGATGATGACCCGTATCACTGACAGGCACGGGCTTTACAGCAAAAACGCCACGCTTCGTCTCATAAAAAAGCTTGAAGAATATGATCCAGACGTGATCCAGCTGCACAATATCCACGGATATTATGTTAACTATCCTTTGCTTTTTGAGTGGCTTAAAAGCAGCAATAAGCCCGTTGTGTGGACCCTGCATGACTGCTGGAGCTTTACCGGACACTGCGCCCATTTTGATTACTGCGGCTGCGATAAGTGGGAGAGGGAATGTTTTGATTGTCCGGAAAAAAGTGAATATCCGGCTTCTTTTATTAAGGATTCTTCAAAGAGCAACTATGCAAGGAAAAAGGAGAGCTTTACCGGGGTAAAAAATCTTCGGCTTGTGACGCCCTCAAACTGGCTTAAGGAAGCAGTGGAAAGGTCTTTTCTTTCTGATTATCCGGTCAGTGTCATTAATACCGGAATAGACAGGGAACAGTTTAAGCCTCTTGAATCGGATATAAGGAAGACTCACGGGATAGGAGATGATACCACCCTGATCCTTGGAGTCGCAAATCCCTGGAGAGAAAGAAAAGGTCTTTATGATTTCGGAGAGCTTTACGGGGTTTTGGAGAAAACGCATCCCGGCAGATTTAAGATAGTTCTTGCAGGGCTTAAACCTTCTCATATGGAGGAGCTTCCGGAGGGGATAATAAAGCTTGCCCATACGGAGAGTGTGGAAGAGCTTGCTATGTGGTATTCGGCGGCGGATATTTATGTAAACTTAACATATGGGGATACATTCCCGACAACCAATTTAGAAGCCATAGCCTGCGGAACTCCGGTCATAACCTACAACGCGGGGGGAAGTCCCGAGAGCATTACGGAAAAAACCGGAAGAGTTGTGGAAAAGGGAGATCTTGAAGGAGTCGTTAAAGCGGCTGAAGAGCTTACATTAGAGCTTTCAACCGACAGGGAGAATGTAACGCGCGCCTGCGTTGAAAGATCTAAAGACTACGACAAGCGGGATAAATACAAAGTGTATTATGAGCTTTATAAAGAGATTTAAAAACTCAATAATCGCTCTTCTGGCTCTTATAATGTACGGTTTGTGTATGGGAGCGCTGTTTTTGCTCCTTGGCATAGAAAACTGGCAGATCCTAAGTCTTTCCCGTACTTCCATCATGATGGGGTTTACCTTCGCGGTCATGGGATTTCTGCTGGTAAGAGCCTATGGTGGCTACAATGTCGGCGTAAGGAAATCAAGGCCCATAGCGATCTCTCTTTCCATTGCGCTGATCCTCGACGATATCCTGACCTACCTTGTTCTTGTCATAATGAATACAAATGACGAGAACGGCAGGAGGGTCGAGTTTTCATCTTTGGGATTTCTTCTGCTTGCGATCCTTGCCCAGATCGTTATAATAACAGTCTTTACTTATGCGGGCAACGCCTTTTATTTCATGGTGAATCCCGCGGAAAAGACCCTTATAGTCACGGGGGAGGAATCAGAACTTGATAAGGTGAAGGCAGCGATCGGAATATTTCACAGACGCTACAACATTACGGATCATGCTCTGGGAAGCGATCCTGATATAGAGGATAAGATAAAATCTGCAGACAGCGTCTTTTTTTATGATGTTCCCAAAAAGAAGCTGGATGAGCTTACCGGGATCTGTTACGGCAACAAGAAATCGGTTTACATAAATCCCGATATTACGGATATTCTTCTGCATTCGGGAAGAGAGCAGTTCTTTTCGGATCTTCCGTTTTATCATGCAAGATCCCACCGCATGACCTTTGAACAGAGAGTGATAAAAAGACTGGGGGATATTCTGATATCGCTTATCGGACTTATCGTATCATCGCCTTTATTCCTCATAGCTGCCATCGCCATAAAGAGGGAAGACGGGGGGAGCGTTTTTTTTACGCAGGAGAGAGCCACGGTCGGAGGCAGGATCTTTAAGATAATTAAATTCCGCACCATGAAGGAAAACGCAAAGATCTCCTCCGTTACAAAGGATGACGACAGGATAACGAAGGCAGGAAGGTGGCTTCGGCGCTACAGGATAGACGAGCTGCCCCAGCTTATAAATATCCTTAAGGGGGATATGAGCCTTGTGGGGCCAAGACCCGAGATGATGAAGAATGTCAGGGAGTATACGGCGGATCTTCCGGAGTTCAGATACAGGCTTAGAATGAAGGCAGGGCTTACGGGATATGCGCAGGTTATGGGAAAATATAATACCACAAGCAGGGATAAGCTGATCCTTGATCTTATGTACATTGAGAACTTCAGTATCGCAAACGATATCAGGATACTGCTGCAGACTGTAACGGTGCTCTTTTCCGCGGAGGAGTCCACGGAGGCCTTTGATGAGTAAGGACTCTCTCATAAAGGTGTCGGTCATAACCGTCTGCCTGAATGCGGAGAAGACCATCGCGCGTACTCTTGATTCCGTGCTCTCCCAGACCTATGAGGGGCCGATGGAATATATTATAAAAGACGGCGGCTCAAGGGATGACACGGTTAAAATAGCGGACAGCTACAGGGAGCGCTTTAAGGAGCGGGGCATAGCCTATGGAATAGTGTCAGGCCCTGATAAAGGGATATATGATGCCATGAACCAGGGCATAGACCTTGTAGAAGGCGAGCTTGTGGGGATAATAAATGCGGATGACATCTATGAAAAAGGATGCATTGAAACGGTTGTGGACCGGTATCTTAAAACAGGCTTTGACCTGTGTTATGGTGACATCAGGATGATCCTGCCCTCGGGAAAGACCTTTATAAAGAAGGCAAGACTCAGGAAATACACCACTTCCAGGGACTGGAACCATCCTACCCAGTTCGTAAGGCGGAGGCTTTATGACAGGTTCAGATACAGGTGTAAGAATATTTCGGATGATATGGATCTTTTCTTTGCGGTTAAGCAAAGCGGAGCGAAGATCGAGGTTATAAACGAAGTCCTGGCGGATTTTACCATGGGGGGTGTCTCATCGAAGATCCCCTTGAGGGAGATACCCGAAAGGATAAAGAGGAGATACGAGGTCTATACGCACAACGGATACAGCAGGGGCTATATTTTTGAATGTGTTGCTTTTGAGCTTATTAAGTACGTAGGTGCAAAATTCGGATAGCTTATGATAAGGACGATAGCTTTTTTTTCAAATTACTTCAATCATCATCAGAAAGCTCTTTGTGACGAGCTTTATTTAAGGCTCAAGGAGGGATTTTGCTTCATAGAGACCGAACCCATTGAGGACTTCAGGAAAAAGATGGGCTGGGGTCAGGAGGAGATCCCGTCCTATGTTTTAAGAAGCTACGAGTCGGGAGAAAACGAGGAAAGAGCCTTAAGTCTTGCGAGGGAATCCGATGTTGTCATAATAGGCACGGCGCCGGAGCGATATTTAAGGGAAAGACTGCTTTTAGACAGACTTATATTCAGATATTCCGAACGACCTTTGAAGGAGGGGCGTTGGAAGATCTTTGTGCCGTATCTCGCGAAAAAGTTTTATGTAAACCATATAAGGAATAAAAACAGATCTATATATTGTCTTTGCGCCGGAGCGTTTGCTTCTTCGGATTATAAGTTCCTTTTGAATTCCTATGCCGGGAAATGCTATAAATTCGGCTATTTCCCTTTCCCGGAGGAGAAAAGCCGGGAGGAATTATCTGCACTCAAAGGGCAAAATAACCGCATCAAAATATTGTGGTGCGGAAGATTTCTTAAACTGAAACGGGCTGATCTTCTTATAAAGGCTGCAGCTCTTCTGAAAGATGAAGGGTTTGATTTTGATCTTGAGCTTGTGGGAGAGGGAGAAGAAGAAGAGAAGCTTAAGAGCATGACTGTAAGTCTTGGTCTTTCGGACAGGACGGCTTTTGCGGGATATCTTTCTCCCGAAGAAACCAGGGAGAAAATGGAGGGGGCCGATATCTATGTCTGTACCTCCAATAAGCTGGAAGGGTGGGGCTCCGTGATCTATGAGGGACTTTCGGCGGGATGTGCGGTCATAGCAACCTCGAAGGCGGGAGCAACTCCGTTTCTTATTAAGGATAACGCTACAGGGTTTGTGTTCAGATCGGAGGACTATATAAGCCTTGCGGACAAATTAAGAGCCTGTCTTAAAGATCCTGTAAAGATGCGGGATTTGGGGCGTTCTGCCTACTCACTGATGCAAAGTGAATGGAACCCGAAGTGCGCTGCGGAACGGATAATAAAGGTATCTGAAAGGCTTATAAGAGGTGAGAGATTTTATTATGATGAGGGACCCATGAGCGAGGCTGAACTCATCTATGAGGACTGGTACAGGGGATGAAAAAGATAGTATATCTTATGGAATATCCCATAGATCTTCCCGGAGGAGCCCAGATGTCAACGCTTTCGGTGTGTGAGGGACTTTCGGCGCACCCTGAGTATGGCTACGAAGCTGTCGTCATATGCCCGAAGCTGTTAAAACACACTGTTTCTGACTATTCCTTTAAGATAAGGGAATATCCCATGGGGGAGAGCCGGATCAGAAATCTTTTTATAAGAATACGGGCCTTTAAGGAGATAATATCCGAGGAGAAGCCGGAACTTATCCATATAGAGATGTCCGAGTCCCTTATTACCTATGGATTCATCAGGAAGCGTTTTAAGGAGATTCCTTTTGTCTATACCGACAGGGGGCTGCTTTTTGGCTACAGGAAACGGAGCAGGCTTTTCATGGATCCCGTGCTGAAGGAGGCTTCAGCCCTTGTTACTACCACCGGGTTTAACAAGTCTCTTTGGGAGAAGGGATCTTCCATAAGGCCGATCCGTGTGATACCAAATACTATTGCGGATAAGTATTTCGGGGAATATGATCCCGAAAAACGAAAGGATCATGAAAAGCTTGTGATCGGGCTTGCGGGACGGATCTGCGTGGAAAAGGACTGGCCCTTTGCCTGCGATTTCATAGAAGGGCTTGCTTCTTCGGGAGTTAATTTCAAAGTCTCAATCGTGCTCTCAACCTTTGAAAAAGGGGATGATGCCCAGGTGGAAATGATCCTTGGGAGGATTAAAAAGGCTGTAGGAGAGGAAAACCTTGAATACAGGCTGAACATCTCTCAGGAGGAGATGTCGGAGTTTTATTACGGCGTAGATATCTTTCTCATGACCAGCAGATTTGAATCCTTTGGAAAGGCGGCGGTTGAAGCCATGAGCCGGAAGTGCGTTATCGTCTCCACTTCGGTGGGAGGCCTGCCGGAGGTAGTGGGACTTTCCTACAACCTGTATACAAAGGAGGATATGTTCAGGGGGATAGGCTGTATAAGGGTTCTTGACGGAGACCGGAAAAAGCTGGAATCCGAACGGGAATACTTTTATTCCAGGTATAAGGAAAACTATACCGAGGAAACATACATAGAAAGGCATATAAGTCTCTACGATGAGTACGCAGGATAGGAAAAAGGATACTGTCAGGGGCTTTCTTTCGTACTTTTACGGCAACTTTGTCGTGCTGCTTCTGGGCTTTATCACGACTCCGCTCCTTACCCGCATACTCTCAACGGATGAATACGGCAGGACGGGGATGTTTGAGACCGCCGTATCCGTCATATACATATTTGCGATTCTGGGCCTGGATCAGGCGTACATGCGTTATTATTACGAATCCGATATAAACAGGACGGCCTTGCTGAAAAGATGCCTTATCCCCGCGGTTACCATAGTTTCCGGACTTTCCATGATTTACATGGTCTTTTCGGATCAGGCAAATTCCTTTCTTTTCGGCGAAA
>JAFPZU010000027.1 GCA_017417105.1 Lachnospiraceae bacterium
ATTACGATCAATACGCCTTCGGGATGGTATTCATCCGGGACAAACGCAAAGATCACTTTTAAGGTGGAGGATATCGCTGACAGCGGGCATTTTGCTATCAAGAGTGTAAGAGCAAAGATCGGTCAGAACGGAAGTTATCAGGATGTAACAGAGGATATGTTTATTGAGATTTCAGAGAACTGTACCGTGTATGTTCTGGTAACGGATGCCAATGATAAGAGTTATGAGAGAAGCCGTGCGATCAAGTGCTTTGATACGACAAAGCCTACCTTAAATGCAGCAGTATCGGACGGACTGCTTACAGTGCAGGCGGTGGATAAGGAATCCGGGATTAAAGTTATCTATGTGAACGGATATGAGTTTACGGATGGTATAACCAACGGAACACTGAATATCCGCCTCTCACAGTTTGATGCAGGATATGAATACTTTACTATCACGGCGATGGACCAGGCCGGTAATGTATCGGAGGTTTATAAAACAAAGAATCCTTATTATAAAGATCCCAATTCCGATGATGACTCAAATCCTTCGGAGCAGCTTCCCGCAAGCGCTCAGGCAACCAATCCATCAAGCGCAACAGCGAACGTGACGCAGCATACCCAGACGGACAGTAACGGGAACACCACAAGCCAGACACCCAAAACACCGGAGGAGCAGAAGAAAGAAGAATTTGCCAGGGCAGATGCTGAGGAAGAAGCTATGAAAGATGCTGAATCCGAGGGCGAGGATATGAACCTTGGGAAAGAATTCTATACCATACAGGCTGCCAGCGGTAAAGTGTTCTATCTGATCATTGATCGTGACGGGGAAGAGGAAGTGGTTTATTTCCTGACAGAGATCACGGAGAACGATCTGCTTAATGTCACATCGGATAATTCAGAGACATTGCCGAAGAACTCCGCAGCACTTGAATCTCAGATACCGGTAACGGAAAGTGCTCTCCCGAACAACAACACAGAGATTGATGATACTCATGAGGTTGAAACACCTGTGGAGGAAACTACGGATGAATCTGTAGAAGAAACAGAGGAAGAGCCGGAGGCAGAAACCGAGGAACCCGTAAAGAGCAATCCTCTTGTGGGATATCTTATCATGGGAATCTTTGGTGCCGGTGTGATCGGGGCGGCATACTATTTCAAGGTCGTGAAGAAAAAGCAGGACGGAGACTTTGTAGAGGATGAGGACGAAGAGGATGATGATGAAGAATATGAATCAGAGTCCGAAGAGTCTGAAACTGATGGAGATGATGATTTCTTTAATGATCAGGAAGCAGAATCAGAAAGACCTGCACCTACAGCAGAGGACGTAGCTGATACCATCGAGGATGAAGATGGAGATCCCTATGAATCTGACTCTGATGAAGAGTAAGAGAATATAACTGTAAACAGATGTGTATGCATCATTAGTATGAGCCGAGGCGGATGCCCCGGCTCAAGTCACGAAAGGAGACATTATGGAAGAACGTACAACAGCAGATGTAGTACAGGATGTGATGGATGACATTGCAGCAAAGAGGGAGGCAGCGCAGGGGGACAAGACCCTTGCGGAGAAGTTTGCGGACAGTAAGTCAGAGCAGACTCAGCCGGAAACAGATCAGAAGAAAATGGATGAGATCACCTTAAAGTTCGGCAAGGGGTGTGTGGGCGATGAGTTCCAGGGCAAGGACGGAACCAAGTATAAGGAGATCCTTGTTCCCAATGTGGATCAGAATGATAAGCGTCCCTGGCAGACCTTTGTGGTAAAGGCGAATCATGTGCATGAGAACCAGTATGGGAAAGGGATGTGGTGCAAGCTTCCGGCAAACGGTACAACTACTCTTCACAGAAATGTAAAGGTCGGACAGGACGAGCAGGGAAAGCCCATCTGGGATACCGAAAAGACCAAGGTTCCCAACAAGGAACTTAAGAAGATGGTTGAAGCCTATAAGGACAGGGATCGTGACCGTGTGTCCATGAAGGAAAAGCTTCCTGAGAAAAAGGCGGAGGTATCACAGCAGAAGCCCTCTGAAAAGGCGCAGACCAAGTCCAAGGAAGCATCGTTATAAGGAGGAGCCACATGGAACTTGTGATAACTGAAAAGCCTTCAGTAGCCCAGTCCATCGCCCAGGTCATAGGTGCAAGGGAGAGATGTGACGGGTACTTAAAGGGTGGCGGTTATATCGTGAGCTGGTGCGTAGGACATCTTGTGGAGCTTGCGACACCGGATGCTTACGATGAGGCGTATAAGCAGTGGTCTTATAATACGCTGCCGATCATGCCGAGGGATTGGAAGTATGTGATCAAAAAGGATACGAGAGCACAGTTTAAAATACTGAAAAAGCTGATGATGGACAGAGATATCACAGCCATAGTGTGTGCTACAGATGCCGGAAGAGAAGGAGAACTGATCTTCCGGCTTGTTTATGAGCAGGCAGGATGTACCAAGCCCATAAAGCGACTGTGGATCTCATCCATGGAGGAAAGTGCGATCCGTGATGGATTCAGTCATTTGAAGTCAGGAGCGGAATACAACAATCTCTATGCTTCGGCACTATGCAGACAGCAGGCGGACTGGCTCGTGGGACTTAACGGAACCAGACTTTTTACGGTGCTTTACAGAAGCAAGGTGCTGAAGGTCGGGAGGGTGCAGACCCCCACACTTGCAATGCTTGTGGACAGGGAAGCGGAGATCATGCGATTCAAAAAGACTCCCTTCTATACAGTGCATATCATTGGAGCTTCGGTAGATGCTGCATCTGAAAAGTTCACGGAGAAATCCAAAGCAGATGCGATTGCGACAGAGTGCAGGGATAATACGGTCACGGTTAAAACAGTGGTATCGGAAGATA
>JAFPZU010000179.1 GCA_017417105.1 Lachnospiraceae bacterium
TCAACCGTATATCTCCTGCCGTTGGGTTCCGCCTCGCTTCTTCCGAAGCCGGTCATGCTCCTAAGTATTCCCATTACTCTGTCCCGAAAAAAATATGATACCGGAAAGATCCGTCAATGATCTTTCCGGAGTTCCCGGCAGTGTAGAACTGCCTCCCGAAGCTACAGATACGATTATAAACTATCGGATTTTTTCTTACAAGTCCTGCTTTGAAACCTTTTCCGCTTTATTCCTTCATCATAAAGATAAGGCCGAAGGTGCCGACTCCCACGTTGATGGCAATGGCAGGAGAGGCCTTTGTGACGTAAACCTCATCAAAGTGTACATACTTTTCAACCTCTGACCTTACCTGATCCAGTTCATTTTTGGTAAGTCCCACATGGGAAATAAAGAGCATACGTTTATCGATATAACTTCTGTTCCTCAACGCATATGAAATAAAGGACTTGCAGGCACGATCCCTGGAACCGAGTCTCATGCCTCCTGTCTTTATCCTTCCGTTTTTCATAACCAGGATCGGGCGGATGAGGAACGCCTTTAACATTTTTGCAAAGCTGCTGTTTATCTGATGGGAATCCACCATACTATCTACATTCTCAACAAGAAATGCTGTGCGTATCCTGCCCTTTATCTGCTGCAGTCTTTCAAGTATCTCGTCCAGCCTCTTTCCTTCTTCCGCCATACGGCTTGCTTCTATGGCCAATATTCCCTGTCCTGCAGATATCTGCTCGGAATCCACCACGGATACGTTATTCAGCTTCTCTGTGGCCTCCAGCGCCCCATGGATCGAGGTATCATATATCTTTCCGGAAGCAGAGATATGGATTATGTTGTTTGAAGTCTTTAGTATCTCAGAGAAAAACTTTTCAAATTCCGGAGCCGATATAGGCGAGAGCGATGCCTTCTTTTTCTTTCCTGCCACATAGGAAAGAATGGCGTCCGCATCCATATCGATACCGTCCCTGAAGCATCCCCCTTCGGTCTTTACCCTTAAGGGCACGGTTGCAATATTGTATCTGTCCGCAAGATCTCTCGGTATCTCCGACACGCTTGACATGGTCACCCTGATGTTGGTCTTCTTAGCTCCGCTATCTATCCAGGAAACGCTCTCCTCCAACACGTTTTCATCCTTGACTTCAAACTCTATGATCTCCTTCGGCAGCAGCTTTCTAAGCTCTGTTTCCAGGGTATTGCCTGTAACCGGTTTCAGTACATAGGCGTCAAAGCCCTCTTTTTCATAGAGCTGGCGGCTCTTCTGGTCTGCATTGGCTGTAAGGGCCACGATCTTTGCATCCCTTGAGCTGCCTCCCCTCTGTGACCGGATTCGCTTCATACACTCTATGCCGTCCATCTCAGGCATCAGGTGATCCATAAAGATAACGTGATAGTGGGTATTTAAGGTCTTTTCAAGGGCTTCGGAACCCATTGATGCGGTATCCAGCTGTACCTTGGTCTCCCTTAAAAGCTTCTTTATGACCATGAGATTTGCGGCGGTGTCATCCACCACCAGTATCCTGGCGTCAGGGGCCTCAAAGCTCTGATGATAGGTCCTCCCGGGATTATCTTCTTTTTTCCCGTACATATCAGTCCTGTCGATGGGACTCGCATCCGTAACGGCCTGTGGTATCTCAACTATAAAGGTTGATCCCCGGGTATAAATACTGTTTACCGTGACCTTACCTCCCATCAGATCCACAAATTCCTTCACTATGGAAAGGCCAAGTCCCGTACCCTCTATATGCCGGTTCTTATCTTCATCCACTCTCTTAAAGGCATTGAAAAGATAGGGGATATTCTCCTTCTTTATCCCCATGCCCGTATCTTCAACGGAAAAGATCACGGATACTTCCTTGTCATTTAAGCTCTCACACTGGACGGATAGGGAAACACTGCCCTCATCCGTGTATTTCACAGCATTGTTAAGGATATTGATAAGTATCTGCTTTATCCTGATCTCATCTCCCATAAGTCCCTTGGGGAGATCCGGCGCTATGTTCACGTTAAACTGCAGGTTTTTCTCCATGGTCCTTATCTGTATCATGGAGACCACTTCGGTTATCAATTCAGCGGTGCTGTAATTCACGGGGTTTAACTGCATCTGTCCCGACTGGATCTTCGACATGTCAAGGATATCGTTTATAAGAGTTAAGAGCATTTTGCTGGCAGCCTGTATGTTCTTCGCATCCTCTTCCACTTCCTCTGACACATCCTCTCTTAAGATCATCTCATTCAAACCGATAATGGTGTTGATGGGGGTCCTGATCTCATGGCTCATGCTGGAAAAGAAACGGTTCTGTGCCTTATTCAGCTCATCGATCTCCTCCTTCTGCTTTTCCACCGTTTCATTGTCCCGGCGGAGAAGATAAACCTGGAAGGTGATCATCAGCGTCATGATAAAGCTAACCACAGCAAAGGAGGCAAGGGAATCTAAATAGAACTCCTTCTCTGTATGGGGTATCACTATCTGTGGATAACGGTATCCTATGTAATAGCAGACAGCAGCCACAATAAACTGGGAAACGAGAAGCACCACCCTCTCCCTGCCTCTTATCAGCATGCTGGTAAATAGCATGGCAAAGACAAACCAGATGGGGGATCCGCCATATACGCCTCCGCTGGTGAAAAAGACGATGGGGAAAAAGATATAGATTATCATTGCAGTGAGGATATTGGCCGTAAGCCTTATCCTGTCGTACTTTAATCCTAAA
>JAFPZU010000180.1 GCA_017417105.1 Lachnospiraceae bacterium
ACTCTGTCGTATGTAGGAGTGAAGCTATCCCCCTGACAGTACGTCCGTGCATGACCTCTGCGACAGAGATAAGATATCCCAGCTTTCTCAGATCGCTCACAACGCGGATCGCTTTTATTGAATCACCGCCCATCTCAAAGAAGTCATCGGTAACGCTGATGGGCTCTTCACTCCCCAGTATGCGGCGTACGATCTCTTCCGTCACCCGCTCCTCCTCGGAATCGGGTGCGACATATTCACCCTTGGTGATGTGCTTCGGATCGGGAAGTGCTTTGCGGTCTATCTTGCCGTTCAATGTTTCGGGCATGACCTCAAGCCTTACAAATATCTGCGGGACCATAAAGTCCGCCAGACTCTGTGCCATAAAAGCCTTCAGTTCTTCCTCGTCCACATCTGCGGTGGCGGTGTAATAAAGGCACAGGGTATCATGCCTGACCTCGGCAGCAGTTTGGCGCATAGCGGGAAACATGGCAGCGCGGCGCTCCACTTCTCCGAGTTCGATGCGGAATCCTCTGAGTTTAACCTGAGTATCGATGCGTCCCTGAAACTCAAGCTGTCCATCACTGTTCCAGTACGCGAGATCTCCGGTCCGGTATATTTTTACCGATTCCCCGCCTCCAAGAGAAAGGGTCGTGAACTTTTCATCCGTAAGCTCCGGCCGCTTCCAGTAGCCGTCTGCAAGCTGCGGTCCCGCAAGGCAGTGCTCGCCCGTCTCGCCGGCGGGGAGAAGCTCAAGTTTCTCATTTACGATATATGCCGCGCAGTTGCATAAAGGCCGTCCTATGGGGATATTCTTGTAGGCACACCCTTTTTCCAGGGTAAAGTAGGTCGCATCTACGGTAAACTCGGTGGGCCCGTAAGTATTTATTATCCGCCCTCTGACATTGGGGACCACAGTCATGGCCTCTCCGCCCACAACAAAATAGTCTACATCGAGCGGGGTCTCGTCCATGGCAAGGAGCTGTCCGAACTGTGTGGAATAACAGCCTCCGTTTATATGATTCTTCGCGATAAATTCTCTCGCCTCGTAGATATCCTTCCTCACACGCTCAGGCATGACAAACACCGTTCCGCCGACTGTCAGAGGCGGGAATATATCCTCCACGGAAGCGTCAAAAGCGAAATTGGAATGGAGCGTTATGCGGCTTTCTCCATTAAGGCCCCATAAATGAGCTATCGCATGGACAAAGTTAGCCAGTGCACGGTGCGGGATCACTACACCCTTGGGTTCACCTGTGGAGCCGGAGGTGTATATCATATAGGCGTAGCTGTCCTGGGTGCACTTTGGAACGAATTTCTCATCTGTTTTGCCCAGGCGGCAAAGACGGGAAACATTTTTCTTTGTCAGGGTCAGCCTGGCGCCCGAGTTTTCCATCATATAAGCGATACGTCCCGGAGGAGATTCCAGATCGATCGGCAGATAAGCCGCGCCTGCTTTATGGATGCCAAGAGCCGCGATAAAGAATTCTTTTTCACGGTCCATATGTACAGCCACAAATTCATCGGGCTTAACTCCCTCTTTTTCTACCAGTGCAGCAGCAAGAGCATCCGACTTACGGTCAAGTTCCTCATAGCTTAAACTCCCATTTTTCGCGCAGACCGCTTTTTTCTCCGGATGTTTTTCAACCTGCCTTTTAAAAAGATCCACCCATGTAAGAGTTTCATCATATGTAAGCATTTCTCCACGGGAGAGTTTTAGTACTTCATCGAGTTTTTTTCGATCCAACATATCCGTTCCTCTTTTCTCCTGAAATCATTTATGCTGCTTTACGCATCTTTCGGGAAATGGAAGACCCGCCTTGTCAAACAGATCTGTAAGCGTTGCTTCCGGCCTGTTCCTTAACCTTAACATTGCTTTTATAATGCGTACCATGGTATTGATAAACTTCCTCACATCAGCCCTGCGATATCTGTCTATCGAATACTCCAAAAACATGAGAAGTCCTTCGTCCGTATCTATTATCTCCACATCCATGGCTGTTTCCGATGCAATATCCGGGAAGTCTATGTCTACATCCTCCATGTCAAGCGGCATGCTGTCACAGCAATTCCAGTTATCCTCCTGATAAATAAAGATAAAATGGTCGTTGGTCCTGACAATTGAATTTTTATCTATATACGGATAATCACAATGGGCTATGCCCGACTGTATCTGCTCTTCTACATCCGCATACAGCTCCCGCAGTGTTGTTTCCCCTGAAAGAGACAGGGCAACGGGCAGTTCGCGGAACAGAAGTCCCAGGATGTCATTTAAGTACTTGGAATCACGTCCCTTATAAACCCATGCAAGGAGCACATCCGGCTTGCCGTTCATGGCTGCCATCGCAAGAAGCTCGACGATTATAAATAATCCGTTCTTACCAAGTGATGAAACCTCTTCAAGCTCCTCAAGCTCCTCTTCCGAAATATTAAGCAGCTTTTCACTCTCTTCATAACGGTTCTTAAGGCTGTTAAGCTCACAGTCAAGGCGTATGCTGTAGTCCTTGCTTCCGTACCGCTTTTCAAAGTATTCGCGGCTCTTCTCATACCTGTCACTCTTTATCTGCTGCTGCCTCTCATGCAGCATAAGATAATATCCGTCAGGCTCCGCAGGCTTTGGCCACTCCTTTGCAAGATAGGTGTCGCAGACCTCCTTCACCATTATCCTGCCCGAGCCTCCGTCGAAAAACATATGATGGATATCATAGAACCAGTAAAGAGCTTCTTCCGTTCTGAATATACGGTTGCGCGAAAGGGGCTGTCCGACCAGTTTTTCATAAGGGTGTATTAAGGTATCTCTAAGCTCCTCAAGGTCTTCTTCCGAAATATCCTCGATCACCGTGGGTTTGAAAAGCTCCGGTGTATAACGCTGCTCTATTTCACCGTCTTCATTGAAAAAGAGAGATGTTAAAAGCGCGGGATGACTTTGTATAACGGCATTAACGGCCGCACAGAGACGGTCTGCATCAAGCTTTTCGTTAAAACGTACCATAC
>JAFPZU010000181.1 GCA_017417105.1 Lachnospiraceae bacterium
GTCGCTGTCTCTACGGCTTCCGATATAGCGCATCCAAGACTTCCTGTTGTGCCGGGATGCTCTGCAAGGATTTTCTTCCCTACTTCGGTAGATTCTGAAGGTGAAGGAACAACGGATGCTCCGTAGGTTCTCATTACTTCCCTTCTGAAAGGTTTCTGTTCATAGGATACCTTGACCATGAACACCTTGCAGTCCAGTTCAAAATAAGAACATGCCATGGAAAGCGCCGTTCCCCACTGACCGGCTCCGGTTTCCGTAGTCACTCCCTTAAGTCCCTGCTTCTTTGCATAATATGCCTGGGCGATGGCGGAATTGAGTTTGTGGCTTCCGCTTGTATTGTTGCCCTCGAATTTGTAGTAGATCTTCGCAGGAGTGTCGAGCTTCTTTTCAAGGCAGTATGCTCTGACAAGAGGTGAAGGTCTGTACATTTTGTAAAAATCACGGATCTCATCCGGAATCGGTATGAACGGGGTGGTATCATCAAGCTCCTGTTCCACCAGTTCGTCACAGAAAATGGGGGTAAGCTCCTCTTTTGTAAGGGGCTTCCCGGTTCCGGGATTTAAGAGCGGCGCAGGCTTGTTTTTCATATCAGCCCTGAGATTATACCAGGATTTCGGCATCTCCTCTTCTTCAAGGTAGATTTTGTACGGAATCTTTTTTTCTGACATTATGTTTCTCCTTTCAATTTTCAGGGACCGTTTTTTGGGGTAATAAAAAACCTGTCCCTACAGTAGTTACTGCTGGGACAGGCAAAATTCTTAAGCCTGCGGTGCCACCCGGCTTGGTGCAAAACACCCACTTAGCGCATACCATCATATGCCTGACTTTGATAACGGAGAGCCAAACTCCGTCTCACCTACTGATGCCACACTGATATACTTCCTGCACTTTCGGATCGCCCTCAGAGGTCCATTCGGTCTTGCTTTTCATGCCACGATCACTCCACACGCGGCTCTCACTTACGAACCTTTACAAAACTTACTTACTCCTCATCAACGGTTTTGTAAAAGTTACCACATAACAAAAGAGATGTCAATATTGTTTTTGGGGTTATGTATCAGCGGCGGCTTTCCAGGATCTTTGCGGCGACGGTCTCCGTTATATGGAAACGATCGTCAGCTTCCTGATCTTCATAGCTTAATACAAGCTCTCTCGCCTTCTGAACGATCCTCATTATTTCAGCCTTTGCTTCCTTCGTATCCTGCTTATGAAGAGAAATTATCTGCTCAGTATATTCACTCAGGGTATCGAGCATGAACTTCTGTTTCCCGGTCATGGTATCGTCCAGCTTAAAGTCGCTGTTCACGACAGCATAGAACATGGTTCTGTATTCTTCCTTTTGACGGATCAGTTTATCTTCGCGCTGCTGTAAGATCCTGAGCATTGCGTCCTTGTACTTACCGTCAGGCTCATGTTCCAGCATCCGTTTTGCCACGCCGATCTGCCTGAGCTTTAACACGAATCCATGGTAATTAAAGAGGACAGGCGTTTTATTCTTTATTTTAAGCGTCATTCTTTCATTGATCGCCATCCGGATACTGATATCGATCTCCTCCTGCTCAAGAGCCTTCAGTTCAGCCTGAAGTCCGGCTGCATTCTCAGGATCCGCTTTGATAAGATCTTTCAGATCCTGCATTTTTATATGGCATTCCTTAAGAAGCATCTTGGTATCTGACGCGGGCTGCTCACGAAAACGGGAAAAAAGAGGATAAGCCTTGATCCATGTGATCATTTCCTCCTCAAAAAGTGAATAGTCCAGATCCCTGTAATTATATATATCATCTGTCATAAGATTGTTAAGAAGATTAGAGACGTCCTCCTCAGGCATGGATTCCTTATACGAGTCCTGTTCCGAATACTTTTTCATGTGCTCACGTCTTAACTTGCCAAGGGGATCCTTTCTAAATTTATCCTCTTCTTTCATCCTTTGTATATCACTGTTGATATACTGGGTGAAGATCACTTTGCTTGCAAACATAGGATCAAAAGAGGTGACAAGAGCTTCATCAGCTTCGAGTCTGGCCGCCTCAGTCTCCTTTTCGGTTGCGGCGCGTTTGATCGCAATCCACGCTTCCAAAGTTGCCGGCGTATTTTCAGGCGGATTAAGGCTCCATTTCTCAAATTCTTCAAGCAGCGCCTTTGCTTCCTCATTATCTATGGTAAGGTTGTGCTTTGTGCGGAATTCTATCGAGTCCAAAAGAAGCGTTATCCTCTGCAGATTACTCCTTGATTCCTTATCATGCCTTGTCAGAGGCTCCTGACGGTTGTTCTCCTGATTGTAACGGGCCTGGATCTTATCCCTTATGCGCCTGTCGTTTTTTCATCCGCTTTCTTCATATCCTCCGGGATGGATTTAAGCTTCTTCTTAAGAAGGTCATTCGCTTTGCTTCCCATCTTAAATCCGCCTTCTTTTTTCCGGTCAAGGATTGCCTGAAGATACAGCTTTACGAGATCATCGTCGGTTTTTTCGATCCTTTCCGAAAGCTCCCTCTCATCAAAGGAATCAAAATCCTTTCCGGCAAGAAGCACATAGTAGGGTGACTGAAGAAGGA
>JAFPZU010000182.1 GCA_017417105.1 Lachnospiraceae bacterium
GGCTCGCGCTGACAAGCAACAAGTTTTCTCATAAATTTGTGTTTTTTTTGCGAATACAGTATTATATCCTAATCATGTTTAGATTGATAATAAACGCGGATGACCTTGGTATCTCCGAAGATGTGAACCGTGCGATCACGGAGTGTTTTTCCGAAAGGATCATCACAAGCACAACGCTCATGGTTAATATGGACTACGCAGATCAGGCGGTTGATCTTGCCGTAAAACACGGCTGGCATGAGCGGGTCGGGCTCCATCTGAACCTGACCAGCGGCAGACCCCTTACAAAGAGGATCCTCCGCTACAAGTGCTTCTGCGGCAAGGACGGGTGCTTTAATGCGCGGTTTGCAAAGAACACCATGTCACGGCTTGTTCTCTCAAAGGAAGAGATAGAGGCCGCCAGAATCGAGGCTGAGGCACAGATAAGGAAGTATATTTCCTACGGCCTTCCTGATAAACACCTGGATTCGCACCATCATGTACATACTGATCCTTCTGTCTGGAAGGCTATAGAGCCCCTGATAACAGCCTATGGCATAAGGTCAGTGAGACTTACGAGAAATCTGTACCGCAGGATGTCGTTTGCGAAGCGGATCTATAAGGACAGATTCAACAAAAAGCTTAAAGCTCTGCCTGTAATGACCACCGATTATTTCGGATCCTTCAAGGATTTCTCACAGTGCAGGGAAAGCATGAAGGACGGGACTATTGCAGAGATAATGATCCACCCTATGTATGATGAGAGCGGAAGACTCATGGATACCGCAAAGCCCATAGAAGAAGAAAGAGACTATCTTTCCAGATTTAAATATATCAAAGAGTTTTACTGAAATCTTTTGTAATGGGAAAGAAAATAAAAGAGAAGAAAAACAGATATAAGGGCACGCTTAAGCTCTATGTCAGCTGGCCGCTGATACTGTCGTTATTCCTTGCAGTCTCTGCTGCAGCCATAATATATGTGGACACAACGGCAGGTCTTCTGGCAATAGCGACCCTTGTAATATACCTTATAATCGCACTTGTCATCCGGTTTTATAACCGTAAGAACATAACGAACGACATGGTGAATTTCGCCACGAGCTTCGGCCAGGTGCAGAAGGGTCTGCTTAAGGGGCTTGCCCTGCCCTATGCCCTGCTGGACGAGGGCGGACGTTTCGTATGGTGCAATCGTGAATTCCAGACCCTTATAGGGAAGGATTCCCCTTTCGGAAGATCTATCACTTCATACGTTCCGGAGCTGACAAAAGACCGGCTTCCGAAAGACGGGGAAGACGTACAGTTCGAATTTTCCGTTGGCGGGCGTGATTTTAAGGCGGATATCAGGTGTACCTCTCTTGATGAAATGGCACATGAGTCCCTGATAATAAATGATCCCGGCTTTTCCGGCTCCATAATCACGCTTTTCCTTTTTGATGAGACGGAAGTCAACGAGTTGAAACGGATCAACACCGAGCAGACTATAGTTTCCGGTTATATCTATATGGACAACTATGATGAGGCCATGGAAAATGTTGAAGAAGTCAGACGTTCTCTTCTGGTTGCCCTGATAGACAGAAAGATAAAGAAATACTTTTCCGACTATGATGCGGTGGTCAAGAATACCGAAAGAGACAAATATTTCGTCACAATGAAAAAAGTATTCTTTGACCGTCTGGTGGAGAACAGGTTTGATATCCTTGAGGATGTTAAAACCGTCAAGGTCGGAAACGAAATGTCCGTCACCCTGTCCATGGGTTTTGGCCTGAATACCGGATCCCTGTCACAGGACACAGCCTATGCCCGTTCCGCCATAGATCTGGCCTTGGGAAGGGGCGGAGACCAGGCCGTTGTAAAAACTCAGGACAAAACGACCTATTACGGCGGCAAGAGCATGCAGATGGAAAAGAATACCCGTGTTAAGGCCCGGGTTAAGGCTCAGGCGCTGCGAGAAATAATAGAGCAGAAAGAGCGGGTCTTCTGTATGGGACACCAGATAACGGATATAGACACGTTCGGAGCCGCAGTCGGTATATACAGGGTTACAAAACAGCTGGATAAAAAATGCCATATTGTCATAAATGAAGTAACCCAGTCGATAAAGCCCTTTATGGACGCCTGCAGCAAGGAGCAGGATTTTGATCCTGATATGTTTGTGACAAACGCCGAAGCTCTTCAGCTTGCAGACAGCGACAGATCCGTCATGGTGGTAGTGGATACCAATAAGCCCTCCATAACCGAATGTCCCGAGCTTCTGCGCAGGATCAGAACCATAGTGGTTCTGGATCACCACCGGATAGGGACCGAGACAATAGAAAACGCTACTCTGTCATATATTGAACCCTTTGCCTCCAGCGCCTGCGAGATGGTTGCGGAGATACTTCAGTATATAACTGACAATATCCGCATCAGAAGCGTGGAAGCCGACAGTCTCTACGCCGGCATCATGATAGATACCAACAACTTCATGACAAAAGCCGGGGTCAGAACCTTTGAAGCGGCGGCTTTCCTTCGCCGGAGCGGAGCAGATATCACAAGAGTCAGGAAGCTTTTCAGAAATGATATAGACTCTTTCAAAGCAAGAGCCGAAGTCGTGCGAAAAGCCGAAATATTCCGTGAAAAATATGCCCTGTCCATCTGTGACGGAAACGGCCTTATAAGCCCTACAATAGTCGGATCCCAGGCCGCCAACGAGCTGCTGAACATAAACTCCGTCAAGGCTTCTTTCGTGCTTACGGAGTTCCAGAACAGGATCTATATATCAGCAAGATCCATAGATGAGATAAACGTGCAGATAATAATGGAAAGGCTTGGTGGAGGCGGTCATATGAACATTGCCGGCGCCCAGCTTACGGACATCTCTCCGGAAAATGCCAAACTGAAACTTAAGGACATAATAGAAACAATGGAAAAGGAAGGAGCCATAATCTGATGAAAGTAATACTGCTTGCGGATGTAAAATCTCTCGGAAAAAAAGATGATATAGTGGAAGTAAAGGAAGGCTACGCCAGAAATTTCTTATTCACCAAAAACCTCGGCGTTCCCGCCGATGCAAAAAACTTAAATGACGTGAAGCTCCGTAAAGCCAGAGAGGATAAGCTCTCGGCTGAAAAGCTTGCGGAGGCAAAGGCACTTGCCGAAAAGCTTGAAAAGACCGCTTTGGTCTGCAGGATAAAGGCAGGCAAGGAGGGTCGCGCTTTCGGCTCCGTATCTTCAAAGGAGATCGCAGAAGAACTCAAAAAGCAGTATGATCTTGATATCGATAAAAAGAAGCTGGTTCTTCCTGATCCCATAAAGAATCTGGGAACCTACAAGATCAATGTAAAGCTTCACCCCGAAGTCACTGCCGTATTGTCAGTGGAAGTTGCTCCCGAGGAATAAATAGGGCATGCCGTCGGAAGAAAATGTAATAAAGCGGATCCCTCCCCATTCATCGGAGGCAGAACGTTCCGTAATAGGCGCCATGATAATGGACGATACGCGGGATGCCGTGTTTACCGTGACCGAGATCCTGACACGAAGCGATTTCTACGAGGAAAGATACGGACTGCTTTTTGAGGCAATAGTCGAGCTGTTTAATGAGCAGAAACCCGCTGATTCCGTTATGATACAGGAGAAGCTAAAGGAAAAGGGCGCTCCCGCGGAGATAACCAATCCGGCTTTCCTTGCCCAGATCGTGGATTCAGTACCAACTTCGGCAAACGCCGCTTTCCATGCAAAGATCGTTCGTGAAAAAGCGCTTCTCCGGTCGATAATCCGTGTTAATTCGGACATTGAAAACGATTGTTTCAGGGGAGAAAAAGAAACAGAGGACATCCTGCAGGAGACGGAAAAACGTATCTTTGATCTCGTACAGACCAGGGGACGGTCTACCCTGAAGCCTATCAGGGAGATAGTTATCGATACCCTGCAGCATATACAGGAGGTTGCAAAGGCGGATTCAAAGATCACCGGGATCCCATCCGGGTTTGACGACCTTGATGATAAAACCGCGGGATTTCAGAAATCCGATCTTATCCTTATCGCTGCAAGGCCTTCCATGGGAAAGACGGCTCTCGTGCTTAATATCGCACAGTACGCCTGCTTTAAGAAGGACTACCACTGTCTTTTCTTTTCGCTGGAGATGTCAAAGGAGCAGCTCGTAAACAGACTTCTTGCCATGGAGTCAAGGGTAGATTCACAAAATATAAGGATTGGCCATTTAAATGATGACGAATGGCGTGGTATTATAGAGAGTGCAGGCGTAATCGGTATGTCTAATCTCGCAATCGATGATACGGCTGCCATTACCGTTGCCGAGATGCGCTCAAAGTGCAGGAGACACAAGATCGAGCACGGGCTTGACATGGTGATCATTGATTACCTGCAGCTGATGAGCGGCTCTGCTTCAGGAAAGCGCGAAGTTTCCAGACAGCAGGAGATATCTGACATTTCGAGAAGCCTGAAGGCTCTTGCAAGAGAGCTTCAATGCCCGGTACTTGCTCTTTCACAGCTTTCCCGTGCGGTAGAGCAAAGACCCGACCACAGACCGATGCTTTCCGATTTGAGAGAATCGGGGGCTATCGAACAGGACGCGGATGTGGTAATGTTTATATATAGAGATGATTACTATAATGAGGACTCGGAGCGAAAAGGGGTAGCCGACGTGATCCTCGCCAAGCAGCGAAACGGCTCCATAGGAACCGTGAGCCTCGCGTGGATATCCGCGTTGACCAAATTCGAAAACCTGGCGCGTGAGCAATGAGAAGTGCCAGGATTGAGGTGATACGCAAAATACTGCTTGCAGGATTTTGCGTATTGCCTCAATCATGAACACGGCGAATGCCATGTACCGAGCTGGAAGCGAGGTGGCGCTTTAAGCTTCGCAGAGAAGGATAATGTATGAAAATAGAAAAAGTAAGCGAAAAACAGATACGGTGTACTTTAACCAAGAATGATCTTGTTTCCAGGAATCTGAAGATCAGCGAACTGGCCTACGGTACGGACAAAGCGAAAAATCTCTTTAAGGATATGATGAGAGAAGCTTACAGCAGGTTTGGCTTTGAAGTGGAGGACATCCCCCTTATGATCGAGGCTATACCGATCTCCAACGATGCCATCGTTTTGGTTATCACTAAGGTTGAGGATCCTGAAGAGCTTGATACAAGGTTTTCAAAGTTCGCGCCCTCCCTTAGCGACAACGATATGCCTGAAACCCGTAAAAGAAAAGATCCCGGCACTGCAGATGACATTCTTGATCTTTTCAGAAAACTCAAGGATCAGGTGGAGGACGCTCAGACAGCCCTCAGTTCAAGCGATTCGGGAGATTCCATAACCACAAGCCGCAGGGTAGGCCAGACCGGGAACGGTACGGACAGAGAAGTAAAGATAACCATCCAGGTGGATCTTACAAAGCTTTATTCCTTTGATTCACTTGATAATGTAATCCGGGTTTCGAAGATACTGAAGGGAATGTATCATGGTGAGAACTTCTTGTTTAAGAATCCTGAAAACAGGAAGTATTACCTGCTTCTCCGTAAATCCGATCACAGTCCCGAAGTATTTAACAAGGTCTGCAATATAATAACCGAATATGGCCATATGGAGGAATGCAACACTGCGATAGAAGGCCGCATACGCGAGCATTTTGAAGTGATAGTGGCCAGCTTCGCGTTGGAAAAGCTGGCCATTATCTGAAGTCTGTTACTTATATACCTTGATCTCGAAGGAGTCCGCTATGCATTTGCGGGCTTCTTTTATGTCCTTAAACAGTCCTTTTTCGATCATCTGGCAGACTATGTTTCCAAGAGCCGTTGCTTCTCCGGGGCCTGCATAAACGGGTACTTTCGCGTACTTCGCGCTCAGTTCATTGAGCCATGCCGCATTGGACCCTCCGCCTATGATATGGATCCTGTCGTAGGTTTTCCCGGTAAGCTCCTCTATCTCTTTCAGCTTGTCGGCATAGCACTTTGCAAGACTGTTGTAGACCACAGCTGCCAGCTGGGGAAGGCTTTCAGGAACCTCCTGTCCGCTCTTTCTGCAGGCGTTCCGTATGGCCTCCGCCATATCCTCCGGCGAAAGGAAGGCGTCATCCTGACAGTCTACTATTGATGTAATAGTCTCCTTCGATGCCTCCTCACATATCTCACCGTATCCCTTGTCCGGAGCCATTTTATTCCTCAGGGACTGTATCATCCAAAGACCCATGATATTTGCAAGATAAGTAATGGTTCCGTCATATCCGCCCTCGTTTGTGAAGTTCTTTTCCTGACTTAAGGGCGAGCAGTCTGCCTCGGCAAGCTCCACACCCATAAGTGACCAGGTCCCCGAGCTTATATAACAGACATCATCTCCGGTAGAAGGAACTGCCATTACGGCACTGGCCGTATCGTGGGTCGGCGGCAGTATCACGTCACAGTTAAAACCGACTTCCTTTTGTATCTCCTCCGTGAGGCATCCGATATTGGTACCCGGCATCTTTATCTCCTGAAAGATCTTTCCGGGGAAGCCGAGTTTTTCGATCAGTTCATAATCCCAGTTCCTTGTAGCAGGATCCACAAGCTGTCCAGTTGTGGCTTCTGTATACTCCTGTACTTTCTTTCCCGAAAGGAGGAAGTGAAAATAGTCCGGCATCATGAGCATTGACTCAGCCTGATCAAGGTATTCCGGATGCTCTTTTTTCACAGCCATCAGCTGATAGATCGTATTAAATATCGCCTTCTGTATCCCGGTTCTTGCGTAAAGCTCTTTTTCAGGTATGATCTCATAGACAGCCTTGTCCATTCCGTCAGTCCTGTGATCGCGATAGCCTACGGCAGGTCCCACCAGGTTGTCATCCTTATCAAGAAGTACATAGTCCACTCCCCAGGTATCAATACCTACACTGACAGGAATCTTCCCAAGCTCCTTACACTTCTTCATTCCGGCGATTATCTCCCTGAAAAGCCTTTCAGTGTCCCAGCAGAGCATGCCGTCCTTTTCATCCATACCGTTCCCAAACCGGTAGATCTCCTCAAGCTCTATCTTCCCGTCCGTCACGATCCCCAGGATATGCCGTCCGCTTGACGCGCCGATATCCACTGCAAGAAAATACTGTTCACCCATAGAATCCCTCTCTTTCTATTCTCGTCTTATATCAATAGAGGCCGCATGGAATTCCATGCGGCCCCTCGTACTACCCCCGGAATATCAATAAACTGATTTCCACTCGTCAATGTTGCTGGGATCAAACTTGAAAGGAGGTCCAAGGATGATCTGTGTGGAACCATCTATTTCCTCTATAGTATAGCTTCCAAGTTCGCCTGCTGTAAAGGTATCGCCTGCTGCGCCGGTGATGGAACCGTCAACTAAAGCGATCGATGTGTAGCCTGCAAGTCTGCCGAGATCTATGGGATTCCACAGATACATATAAGGGCATGAGTGCGCATCATCATCACCGATGTACTCAGCCATCTCTGAAGGAAGGCCAAGACCTGTAAGCTTAACGCTTGATTTCTGATCCTGAAGAACCTTTGCTGCTGCAGCGATACCAACAGTGGTAGGAGCGCAGATAACCTTAAGATCAGGATAGTTCTGAAGCAGAGCCTGTGTCTGGTCGGTTGACTTCTGAGGCTCGTCATCGCCGTATGCTACTTCCACAAGGTTGAGCTTTGCATACTTGCTGTCGCTCTCCATGAGGCTCTTCATAGCATCGATCCATGCATTCTGGTTTGTAGCCTGTGATGTAGCTGAAAGGATAGCCCAGTCGCCTTCACCGCCTGTAAGATCATAAACTGCCTCCATAAGAGTCTGTCCGATCTGTGAAACACCTGCCTGGTTACAATAAACCGTACGTGTGTCAGGAGCTACGTCAGAGTCAAGAGTAAGGATCTTTATTCCTGCATCCTTTGCTTCCGTAAGAACTGCTGTAAGCGCGTTTGCGTCATTTCCGTCAACTGCTATGGAGCTGACGCCCTGAGAAATAAGAGACTGTACAACCGATATCTGAGCGTCGGGAGTAGCTGCCTCGGGATTCTGGATAACAACTGTTCCGCCTGATGCCTCAACAGCCTCCTGGAAGCCTGATGCCATCCTCTCCATGAAAGGATTTCCTGCTGACTTTGTTACAAGTGCATAGGTTCCGCCGCCTGAAGCTGCAGGAGCTGCCGTATCCGCTGCTGCGGTGTCTGCTGCTGCATCTGCCGTATCTGCTGCTGCAGTATCAGCTGCTGCAGTATCAGCTGCTGCAGTGTCCTCTGCCGGTGCGCTCTCTTCTGCTGCTGCGGGTTCAGCCGCAGGAGCTGCTGTCTGCGCTGCGCTGCCGCAGCCTGCAAGTACTGATGCTACCATTGTAGCTGCCAGTAATACACTGAGTACCTTCTTTTTCATAAAAATCTACCTCCTTTTTTACTGTGCAGAGTCCGGATCTGCCGTGCCCTGCTGTTTACTTGATCGTATATTATCAAACCCGTCTTTGCCAGACTATCGTAAATTTTTCTCTTTTTCAGTAAATTTTTTCGTTAATCACGTTCCGGCTTTCTTCCTTTTCGCGGCTAACGCGCTGCTGACAGACGGCACAAGGACTGAAATTATAAGCATAAGCCCTATGATGACTAAGATCACCTGAGTGTTTATATTCCTCTGTCCAAGCGCTATCCTGAGACAGACTATGATAAAGGCCGCTATAAACCCTCCTATAAGATTTCCCTTGCCGCCGGTAGTCGCTATGCCTCCAAAGACGCACATTGCTATGACTTCCATTTCAAAGCCCTGTCCCGTAGTGGTGTTTGATCCGAAAGTAGCGGTAAGCAGAAACAGTGCGCAAAGTCCTGCCAAAAGGCCCAACAGTGAATAACAGATGAACCTTATCCTCTCAACTTTAATTCCCGCATAGTAGGCCGCCGTCTTGTTAGAACCTATGGCATACAGTTTTCTTCCAAAGGTCGTCTTTGCCAGCACCGTTATCATTATGATACCTACGATGATAACGCAGAAGAAGGATATGGGAAAAGGTCCCACCTTTTTGGCAAGAAGCATAAGCCCCTTTGTATCCGTCATGGAAGCAGTTCCGCCTCCGTTGCCCCAGGTTTCAAAAAGTACTTCAGCTATCCCTCTGAATATGATCTGGGTGCCAAGGGTCACTATCATCGTAGGCAGCTCGGTAAAGTGGGTTGCTATGAATCCATTGAGCATTCCTCCGAGAAGTCCCACCAGAAGACAGATCACTACCGCCACGATAAAAGGAGCTCCCGCATTTGAGGAAAGAACCGTTACAGTGCCTGCGAGACAGACCAGCGCGCCCACGGAGATATCAATATCTCCAAGCACCAGGATATATCCCATGCCAAACATCATGAAGATCTCCGCAAGGTAACGGGGCATCTCCCTCAATACATTGTTCAGATTATAGTTTGGTGAAATCACAACACCCAGGATGTTCACCCCCACAAGTATGAGGACAAGCGCACCCTCCCAGGAAACCAGTTTTTCTTTTATTCCGCTTTCGGGAACAGCGGATATTTCTCTGCCAGATCTTCCAGCCATATCATTGTCCTCCTTTACATTTCTCTTCTTAACAGATTCTGACGCTCCATGGTCCGCTGTGTCACAACGTTCAGTATGACCACGGCAAGGATGATCACGCCCTTGATCAGGTTCTGCCAGAAATTAGGAATATTTACCATGGGAAGCGCTTTTGAGATTATTCCTATGATCAGCGCTCCGAGGAAGGTTCCGGTGACACTGCCGCGTCCTCCGCTCATGGAGACACCGCCTATGACGCAGGCCGCTATCACATCCATTTCCTTGCCGTACTGCATGTTAGGCTGGGCTGATGCATATATAGAAACTGACAGCACCCCCGCAAGGCCTGCAAGAAGACCCATTATCGTATATACTGAAATAAGTGTGCTGTCCACATTTATTCCCGACACCTTTGCTGCCTCAAGATTACTTCCTACAGCGTAGATCCTGCGGCCGAACCGCGTCCATTTCATGATGACAAAGAACAGGACGTAAGCCACTATGAGGATGATGTAGGGTCCGGGGGCGCCGTCCTTTCCGAAATCGGAAAAGCCTGCCACATCCATGCCGGAAGCCCAGTTGTTGTTTGAAATGACATAGGCCATGCCCCTCCAGATATACATGAAGCCCATGGTGCAGATGATGGGCGCCACATTTCCCTTTGCGATAATAAGACCGTTCAGGAAACCGCAGACAACACCTATCAGCGCGCCGATAATAAATAACAGAAACGTATTATGCAGAATGTTGTATTTCTGCATCAGTCCTATGCTCATTCCCGCAAAGGCAAGGGTTGACGTGATGGAAATATCTATGCCTGCCGTCAGCATGACGCAGAGCATGCCAAGAGCCATCAGAAATGTAAGCGTATTGTTCAGGAATATCTGCCTTATATTTGTAAATGAGAGGAAAGACGGGTTTATTATCCCTACAACTATCAGGAGTACCGCCAGTACTATGACAAGGCTCGCCTCTCTCGATCCTGAAAGGAACTGTCCTATAGATTTCTTTTTCATTACGCTGCGCCTCCCTTCTTGGCATCCCCTTTTTCCATGGATAGCTCAAGTATCCTCTCCTGGGTCACCTCCGACCGCTGAAGACATCCGGATACCCTTCCGTTGCACATTACGAATATACGATCAGCCATGCCTATGATCTCGGGCATTTCGGAAGATATCATGATTATCCCGTAACCCTTTTTGGCAAGCTGCCCCATGATCTCATATATCTCTTTTTTGGCGCCGACATCGATTCCCTTGGTAGGCTCATCCATGATGACCACCTTCATGTTTGACTGCGCCAGTGCTTTGGCAACAACTACTTTCTGCTGGTTACCGCCGGAAAGAGAGCTCGCCGGCTGGAAGATCGTGACAGCCTTTGTATCTACTTCCTCCAGTCTTTCTTTTGCCAGATTTCTTTCCTTCTTTTCATCATTGAATCCGTTCTTTGCAAGCTCCTCCTGTATTGGAAGAGTTACATTCCTTCCAAGACCCCAGGAAAGGATAAGCCCCTGTTTCTGCCGATCCTCTGGAAGAAGGATAATGCCTGCCTTCATGGCATCCAGCGGCTCCTTTATGGTTATCTCCTTTCCTTCAAGGAAGATCTTTCCCGAATCAGGTTTTGTGATACCGCAGACACTCTCAATGGTTTCCGTCCTTCCTGCTCCGACAAGGCCTGTAAGTCCTATGATCTCTCCGGCCTTAACGTCAAAGGAAACATCCTTGAAATATCCTGCCCGTGTCATGCCTTCTATACGGAAGATCTCGTCGCCGGGCTTTATATCCTCCTTGGGATACATATCCGTGATCTCACGGCCTACCATTGCCTTTATAAGATCGGCGTTGGAAATGCCGTTTACGTCATAAGTTCCTATATACTGGGAATCCCTGAAAACGGTGACTCTGGTTGCGAGCCTGTACATATCCTCAAACCTGTGGGATATGAATATGATGGATTTTCCTTCATCCCTGAGCCTTTCGACTATTTCATACAGCTTTTCGGATTCATTGGCAGTAAGCGCTGCCGTTGGTTCATCGAGAATGATGATTTTTGCATTTGTTGAAAGAGCCTTTGCGATCTCGACCATCTGCTGCTGAGCTATGGTCAGGGTTCCCACTTCGTCCGTGGGCTTAAAATCCGCATCCAGGCTGTCCAGAAGCTTCTGCGCCATGGCATTCATGCTGCGCCACTGGATCATCCCGCTTTTTATATCCTCATGCCCCATGAAGATATTCTCAGTAACGGACAGAGTGGGGTATGATGTCGGATGCTGGTAAACGGCTGCTATGCCGGCCTCCTGCGCATCCTTCGGTCCCTTGAAATGAACCTCACTGCCCTCCAGAAACATATGTCCTTCTTCCGCCGCATGTACTCCGGTTATAACCTTGATGAAGGTAGATTTTCCGGCACCGTTTTCTCCCATCAGAGCGTGCACTTCACCGCGTCTTAACTGGAAATGAACATTATTCAAAGCCTTTACGCCGGGAAATATCTTTGTTATTCCCTTGAGTTCCAGAATCAGATCTTCTGCCACAGCTTTCTCCTTTCCCCTTTCAAATAAAAATACCAGTTTACTGTATTCAGTTTATCATCCGCTTTTTTTGTTCTAAACCGTAACATCTTCCGATTTATGGTATTTTTTTTCGACATCCGGGCTGCCTTTATGCTATCATCTTGCTTATGAAGATACTGATAACGGATGACGAAAAGCTGACCCGAAGCGGGCTCATCTCCTCCATAAGCTGGGAAGAGCTGGGAATAGATGTTATCCTCGAGGCTTCAAACGGCAGTGAGGGACTGCTTATAGCACAGAGAGAAAAGCCTGATATCATACTCACTGACATGCGTATGCCTCATATGGACGGAGTTGCCATGGCCAGGCGTCTTACGACCATGCTGCCGGACTCTGCCATCATCTTCATGAGTGGGTATTCCGATAAGGAGTACCTCAAAGCTGCAATAACCCTCAAGGCTGTAAGCTACGTGGAGAAGCCGCTGGATCCGGCTGAGGTTGCGGAAGCCGTGAAACAGGCGGCGAGGCAGCTTACGGAGAAAGGACTTGTTAAAAGAGGCCGGTCCCAGGAGCTTAAAGAACACGAGGATCACCTGGCCGAACTTATGACAAAAGCCTGTCCGCAGGACAGCTTTGCTCTTGCTGATCTCCCGGCTCCCATGCGTTCCGATGATCACTTCACCTGCCTCATATTATGTTTTTCAGCTGATGAGACGTTATCTTTCAATACAATATTTCGTGAAGCAGGCGCTTCTCTCACAGAGATCCTTGCAAAACGAAAGCTCCGCGAGCTGCATCTTGTAAAGGAGAACAACTGCCTTTGCCTCTTCTTATATGGAGATAAACCCCAAAGAGACACCCTCATGAAGCTTTGTGATGAGCTTTTTGAACTCTTAAGCTCCTACGGACTTGATTATATCTCCGTCGGAACTACGTCCCACGGGATAATAAATGCATATAATTCCTACACTTCAGCTGTCGTACTTCTGCAGGAGGCCTTTTTCAATCCCCCCGGCTCCGTGCTTGCAGAAACCGGAGACACCGTACCGTCGCCTCCCATAATAAATGACTTCTCAACTGAGTATGCGGACGCCCTGTCCTCAGGAAAGAAAGAGGACGCGGATAAGATCCTCAGATGCTTAAGGGATCAGTTTGACCCTTCCTGCAGGCTGCTGGAAAGTCAGGTTAAGGATATTTATTACCGTCTGTTTCTTTCACTTCAAAAATACGCGAGACAGGCACAGATACCGGACAAGGTCTTTAACGGAGGCCGGGCCATCTGGGATATGGTGGAACTTTCCGGCACCATAGATATCCTGCATGAGGAGCTTGAAAGATGCACTGCTGCTTTTTTTGACGGGCTTTCAGACAGGGATACAGGCAGCAGCATGGTATTTGCGATCAAGGAATTCATAATGCAGAATTACCAGAATGAGGCTCTTTCAATCAAATCAATAAGCGACCATGTTAACCGCTCAGCCCCTTATGTCTGCACCTTCTTCAAGGCGGAGACCGGGCAGACTCTCAACCAGTACATTACAGGCTATCGGATGGAGCGGGCTCAGGAAATGCTTGCCGATCCCCGCTATAAGATAACCGATGTGGCATCCCGCACCGGATATGCGGATGTTAACTATTTCGGAAAGATCTTCAAAAAGGTTTCAGGCGTCTCCCCTTCGGAATACCGTCAGAATCTTACCGCCGGTAAAAGGGACGATCTCAGATGATACATATCTTACGGGACGCATCCATCCGCACCAAGCTTCTCAGCACGTATATTCTCCTGATCGCGCTGCCTACCCTGCTCATAGCGGGTCTTTTTTCATCCACTCTGTATGAGCTTATAGTTAACGACTCAATACGACAGGCTTTTGCGCTTTCAAGGCAGAGTGCAACCGCCCTTGAGGCAGCCCTTGTCCCGGTCACAACAATATCTTCGGCAATAAAAGGAAACACAACCGTACGACAGCTTTGTACTGATTCTCTTTCGGAAGAGGACAGATTAGCGCTCGTTAGAAACAACGCCGTTCTTAATGATCTGGCATCCCAGATCGGACAGAACAAGGAAGGCAGCATTGTAACTTCCATACATATATATACCGATCATGTCCCGGAGGAGCTGTATGATAACTGGCTGCTTAAAGATTTCTTTCTTCCTCTAAGCAGATCACGCGGCACGTATTGGAGCGGAATAATGAATTCCACCGTAAAGAACGAACTTTACTGTCCTTCCTTCTATCTCTCACATCAGGAGATCTCTGAATACGGATCCTTAGCGTACATAGAAAGACTGTATCCTTCTTCCGCCGCTTCTGCTTCCTCTCCTTCATACCTGGCTGTCTTTTTTTCGGATGAGGATCTGATCCGTATCCTGCGGCAGGACTTTTCTGATGATCAGGGAGTATCCTATATAGAAGGAGAGCGGCAGGCGGTAGTTGCAAGCTCCGATCCGGTTCTGTCCGGAGCCTACTACATGGATTATGATACTCTTCGTGACATCTCCGTGGCTAAAGACGGCTTCACGATCAGAAGCGTAATGAATGAAAATGTCTATGCGGCAAGCTTTCGTCTGGGAAACAGCGACTGGTATATGGCAAGCGTCATCCCGGCAGATATCATACTTCAGAGAGGTCAGAGCCTGATAAGAAACTTCGCTCTTATATATCTTTTTACCCTTGCGATAGCGTTCCTTATATCGTGGCTGCTGTCACGTTCCATTACCAACAGACTGTCGACAATAAATGATAAAATGAGATCTGCCAGATCCCATCCTCCCGTAAGCATTCCTGATCCAATAAGCCATGATGAGATCGGCGAGCTTACGGATTCCTATAACTACATGGTGAAACAGCAGAACCTTCTCGTAAGGAGACAGCAGGAGACAGCCGAAGAGCTCCGTATTTCAGAGATCCGGGCGCTGCAGGCGCAGATCAACCCTCACTTTCTGTACAATACCATGGACATGATAAACTGGCTGTCTCAGTCCGGCGAGAGAGCAGAGGTTACAAGAGCGGTGCAGACTCTCTCTAATTTTTATAAACTTACGCTTTCAAGGAAGGATCCCCTGACGGATATACAGTCAGAGCTCGAGCATATCAGACTTTATATAGAGCTTCAAAACATGCGGTTTGAAGAAAAGATCGGACTCGCCCTGGATATTCCGGATGAGCTTCTTTCGGTGCGTCTTCCAAAGCTTACCCTCCAGCCTATAGTGGAAAACTCCATACTTCACGGGATCCTTGAAAAAGACTCCCAGGAAGGCACTATACTGATCGCCGGCTGGACAGACGGAGCCGATGCCGTCCTTCTGGTTTCCGACGACGGGGTCGGCATGGATGAAAGCACGCTGGCTTCGGTACTATCAGGAGAAGAAAAAAATACGAAGGGTACGAACATCGCTGTGTTCAATACCCATCGCAGGCTTCAGATATTATTCGGTGACTCCTACGGTCTCACCTACCGCTCCACTGCCGGTGAGGGTACCGAAGTAGAGATCCGCGTACCGCTTGAATATCAGTCTAAATGAAATAAGACAGGAAGATCCGTGCTTACGGGGCTGTTGTCGGGATTGGTCTCCATTATATCAGCCATGAAATCCCACCATTTCCTGTTTATCGCGGTATCCGCCCCCTTGCTCCAAAGCTCCTCATCTTCGATCTCTATATAACCGAAAAGCGTAAGGGTTTCCTTATCAAGGCTTATGGTATAATTTTTTCCTCCATGCTCATGTATCATGTCGATCATTTCAGGCCAGAGCTCGTTGTGCCTTTTTTCGTATTCCTTTTCCTGACCCTTATAAAGCTTCATCTTAAATGTTTTGATCATCTCATCCTCCTATCTGACAGTAAAGATCTGTGTTTCTCTCTATAGCCGCCTTGAAGCCTTCCATCTTTTCCATCCCGGGTCTTGCGGCATTTCCCATGGGATAAGGCCTGCCAAGGCCGGTATACTTCCCTTCCCCGAAGTTATGGTAGGGCAGGATATCGATCTCTTCAACTCCCGGCAGGGAATCTGCAAAACGCGCTATATCCAGAAGCTCCCTTTCCGTATCGTTAAAGCCGGGAACCACCGGAACCCTGATAATAAGCTTCGTTTTTCCTGACGCTGCGATCTTCCTTGCATTTTCTACCATGAGGGTATTCTCTCTTCCGCACCAGTCAGCGTGCTTCTTTGCATCCATATGCTTTATATCCATAAGATAGGTATCAAGATAAGGCAGTATTCCGTCTATCGTTTCATATTTTGCAAAGCCCATGCTCTCCATTGCGGTACTGACACCTAAAGCCTTGGCGGCCTGAAGCAGCGCTTTCGCAAACTCAGGCTGCAGCAGGCTCTCACCCCCTGAAAGTGTCAGTCCCCCGTCGGAGCGGCTGTAATAGGGCATGTCCCTTCTCACTGTCTGCATCACTTCCCTGACCGTAACGTCTCTGCCGTATACCTTCGGCTTACCGTTGACTGTCATTGTCTCGATATCAAAATTCTGAGACTCGGGATTACAGCACCACCGACAACGAAGAGCGCATCCTTTAAGGAATACTATCGTTCTTATTCCTATGCCGTCGTGTATGGAGTAACGCTGGATATCAAATATCCTGCCCGTTACGTTCAAATATCCGTATTCGTCCGTCATCTGTCACGCCCCTGCTCAGTTCTTCTTATGATATCATCCTGCAGGGATTTTGAAAGCGTGGTAAACAGCGCTGAGTATCCGGCCACTCTCACAACAAGTCCCGCATATTTTTCCGGATGAGCCTGGGCATCAAGAAGTGTCTGCCTGTCCACAACATTGAACTGCATGTGCATTCCCTTCTGGTCAAAGAATCCACGGACAAGTGAAGCAAAATCCTCAAGATCCTTCCTCGTACTCATCGCGCTAGGATGCATCTTCATATTAAACAGCGTGCCGTTTGAAGCATCCGCGTGGTCAAGACGCGCAACCGAATTGCAGGAAGCCGTGGGACCGTTAAGGTCATAACCACTGGTTGGTGAGACCCCGTCTGCCACAGGCGTATGCGCCAGTCTCCCGTCCGGCGTGGCTCCTGTCTGCGCGCCGAGGGGCACATTGGCAGATACGGGATAGAGCCCTGCCTGAAAGATCCCGCCTCTGGGATTTTTGTACTGCGGAAGAGGCTTTGTGTAATAATAGGCGACCTCTCTTGCTATCGTATCCACTTCATCGATATCATTGCCGTAATGAGGCAGATCGATTATCATTTCCCTGATCTCTTCATAACGTTTCTTTTCTTCGGGAGGAAGTTCCATTGTAAGCACTTTCTGAATAATGGAAGCGATCATATTCTCATTTATCTCTTCCCCCTTTTCAGCCATGATCTTTCCTGCCTGCATCGCAGCCTCTTTCGCGGTTATCTCATCAAAGCCCTGACCGTAATTCATGGCAAGAGCCTTTGCAAGCTCTTTAAGAGTAAACTTTTTCTGCTCAAATACGAGCGTCTTTACGGCATAAAGCGAATCGGCGACATTTGCTATACCAAAGCCCTGAGGGCCGGTAAAGTTATAATGAGCTCCGCCCTGCTGCAGCGGGGTTGCCCTTGATATACAATCGTCAATAAGGGCTGACTCAAAAGGAAGCGGAGCGCGCTCAGCATGAGCCCTGTCTATTGCATTATCCGCGTTTACAAGAAGAGCTATGTTGTAATCCATCTGCTTTTTATAAGCAGCCTTGAATTCCTCATATGACGTTATGGTCTCCAGTTCACCGGTACGTATGCTGGCTACCTCACCATTATCCACACCGTTTGTGAAAACCATCTCCAAAGGTCTGCACATATTGAAGAAAGCAGCATCATGCCATCCGTCTTCCTTGCCGGGAACATGAGGTTCCACGCAGCCTATGATACAGTAGTTTCTGGCGTCTTCAATGTTTATGCCCCGATTTTCCATCGAGGGGATTATTATCTCGTCATTATAGTAAGCCGGGAATCCTATACCCGTTCTTGTCACCTCGGCAGCCCTTATCAGCAGCTCCTTCGCCGATCCGTTCCAGACTCTTATTGAGATGGAGGGCTGCGGAAGAAATACATGCTTTGTGGCATCAAGGCACATAAAGGACAGGTCATTGGTAGCATCCCGTCCGTCCGGAGTCTGACCGCCGACGATCAGATTCTGGAAAAGAGAATATCCCGAAAATCCCTCGGCGCTGGCGGCATCCCTGCACTTGTTAAGGTCATTGAGCTTGACCCATACGCAGTCAATAAGTTCCTGGGCATACTCCCGCGTAAGCGTCCCTGCCTCTATATCCCTTTCATAAAGAGGATACATATACTGGTCGAAACGTCCCGGGGAGATGGAGTGTCCTGAGGATTCTATCTGTATGGTCTGCTGTACGAACCAGAATGCCTGAAGTCCCTCTTCAAAGGTGCGTGCAGGATTCTCGGGTACATGGGAACAGGTCTTCGCTATCTTCAAGAGCTCCTCCCGGCGTTTTGGATCACTTTCCTTTTCTGCTTCACTCTTCGCAAGATCGGCATATCTTCTTGCATAATCAATGACCGCCTGACAGGATATTATAACGGCCTCCAGAAATCTCTTCTTATCGCCGTATCTTGGATCACCGGGCTCAACTTTTTCCAGTTCTTCGGCGGTCTGCGCCATTATTCCTTTCAATCCCTCGTATATGACCCTGTCATAGTGCACGTTTACATGCCCCACGCCATTGTAGTAATAATTTCCCGGAGTAAAGAAATTATGATCCATTGCGCGCAGGGTTTCCGGCGCCATATAGGATCTTGCAAGCTCACTTGTGGTCTTGCCTTTCCAGTAAGGATTAACTTTTCTAAGCCGTTCTTTGGTTTCTTCCGATATGTAAAAAGGATCTGCCGTCCTGTGTTCCACCGTGTCGAATTCAGCCTCAAGCCATTCATAGGAAAATTCCGGATAGGTCTGACACCCTCTGGGTGCCAGGGTCGTACTTCCGACTATAAGCTCTCCCGGACGGATCACTATGGGAAGTCCGTTTAGTATATGCCTGAATGCCATGGCCTTTCTTGTGACTATGGGAAGTCCTTCAGATGATCTGAATGACTCGGTGATAAGCTCAGCACGCGCAGGCTCTATCTCCGGCATCTTAGCAAAAAGATCAGCCACCAGTTTTGTGATACGTTCTGTTTTCGGCATCGGTGTACTGTCAAATGCTCTCATTTTCCTTTTTCCTCCTGAATTTGATATAAGAAACTGTCTGTAAATCTCTTACGGACAGATCAGTTCTATTCCATTAACTGAAAAAAAATCTTTCCATGCCGCATCCGGCTCCCGTTCGGTTATCACTGCATCGATCCTGCCAAAATCACAAATCTGTGAAAAAGCCGTATTGCCGAATTTGGAGCTGTCAGCCGCAAGATATACCTTTTCAGCAGATGCTATCATCGCCTGCTTGATACCTGCCGTTTCATCATTTCCGTCTGTGATCCCACGCTCCATGTTAAGTCCCTTGCAGGACAGAAAGACCTTGTCCGCATGATAGGCTCCCAGCGTCTCGGCGGTCTTCCATCCATAGAGTGACATCGTTCCGGCCTTCAGCTGTCCTCCGGTGGAAATGATATCCCATCCGGTGACAAGAGAAAGCTCCAGTAGGTTTTCAATGGAATTGGTGATAACCGTAAGGTGCTCTTTCTGTTTTATCGCCTTCGAGATAAAAACAGAAGTTGTTGACGCATCAAGAAAAATATGATCGTTTTCTTCTATTTCCCGACAGACAAGTTCCCCTATCTTCTGCTTCGCTGCAGTATTGACCCTGCGGCGCACATTATGGGGAAGCTCCATAACCCCGGCCTCATTAAGAACGGCTCCGCCGTAACCCTTTATGATGTGGCCTTCTTCCTCAAGCCTGTCCAGATCACGCCTTATTGTCTCCTCCGAGACTTCAAATTGCCGGCTGAGCTCTACAACTACGACCTTTTTTTCTTCCTGTATTTTTTCAAGGATATGATTTCTTCGTTCCGCTGCTAACATATCTTTTCCTGTCCTATATGTGGGACACCATATGTGTCAGTTAAGGAACTGCATAAGCTGATCGGAGGGTCTTGCTATCACGGATTCGTCGAGGAACATGCCCTTTTCTCCGGCAGACTGCTTTGCCGCATCTATCGCTGCCTGAACTGCAGAGACACTTCCTGTTATGGTCATATAGCTTTTGCCGCACATGCCTTTGGCAAGCCTGAGTTCCATAAGCTCCACTATAGCCGTCTTGGCCGCTATATCCGCTGCAACTATCATTGCAGCCACGTCATAGGTTTCAAGCACTCCGAGGGCCTCCACTTTACCCGGTTCCGAGGTTCCGTATATAGCAGGGAAAATGGATTCGTGAGGATTACCCAGAACGAAAGTATCAATGATCCTGTCCTCATACGCCTTAGCCGCCCTGTCCACAGATGCCCTTACAGCAGAAAGCTCTCCGGTTATAAGTATCACGAACTTGCCGGGGCAGGTTGCTTCTGCCTGTAAAAGCTCAACCTCCGCTGCCTTAGCCATATCATCCGCTGCCTTAAATCCCGTAGCGACTGTAGTACATTCCACCATCCCGATTGCTTTAGCCACTGATCACGATCTCCTTATCCGTTATTTCCGATACAGTTCCGTCTATGGATGCATGTATCCCAACTGAAAGTCCCTCTGCCGGCTCCCCTATCATCTGTCCGGTCTTCACCCTGTCTCCTTTTTTAACCTTTGCCTTAGCCGGAGCTCCAATGTGCTGGGACAGAGGTATCCTGACTTTCTTCACCCTTTGTACCTCGTCCTCAAAGGGAGCGGGTACATCATACTTTGCAAGTCCCAGTCTTGATGCCATCCTGTGTACGGGGACTTTCTTATATTCTCTGTCTTCTTTTATCTCACTGCTTTCCGGTTTTCCGGCTTTCACACCCGCAGCTCTTAAACCCGCCTTAAACTCCTGTATTATGGTCTTTGGCGAGAGACCCTGGGGACAGGCATACTTTTCACATATCCCGCAGCCGCTGCAGAAAGCAGAATTGACAAAAACCGAAAGATCGCTGACATCCTGGTTGGCCACCGCCCTCATGATACGGTGAGGCTCTATAGGATGTCCAAGCGCGTGTCTGGAACAAAGATCCGTGCAGGTTCTGCACTGACAGCATGCAGATGAGGCTCTTCTTCTTTCAACCTCAAGGTTTTTGTCCATCCTGCGGATCAGCTGGTGGGATCTGTCAAGAATGATGATCGCATTGGTAGTTCGTGTGATAAGTGTATTCTCCGTGCCTATACGCCCCATCATCGGGCCGCCCATAAGATAGGCCGGCTCCTTAACAGTGACCTTCCCTGCCATGGCAACCGCATCCTTCACCGTCGTACCGAGAGGTATCCTTAAAGTCGCGGGATGATCGATCTCTCCCACGATTGATACCACCTTTGAGGTCACGGGTCTGCCTTCATGTACGGCCTGATAAAGGTTGTACATAGTCTCAACGTTATATACCACGACCCCTTTATCTGCAGGAAGACCTCCCGGCGGAACCACCCTGCCGGTTGCCTCATAGATAAGGACAACCTCATCTCCCATCGGATATGCAGCCCTCACCTTCTTAAGCCTTACGTTTTCGTATTCTTTGAGAACTTCCTCTAAAGCCTGTATCGTTGTGACATATTCACTCTTTATTCCAATAATCGCCTCACCGGCGCCGAAGATCTGCCTTACTTCATCAAGCATGGACACGATCTCCCCTGCATATTCCGCAAAAAGCTGGCGGTGAAGTTTAAGCAGCGGCTCACATTCCACACAGTTCAATACAACCGTGTCCGCTTTATCCGTCATCTTTGCATATGCAGGGAATCCGGCGCCGCCGGCTCCCACTATCCCGCACTCACGGGCAGTATTTTTTAACGTTTCCAGATCCGTCATGTCTTAATCCAGGATTTCCTGCCCCTCATCAATTATGCCAACTATCGCCGCATCAACAGGAGCGTCTGCCATATCGCAGCCTATTCTGGCGGCTGATCCCTGTGCCACAAGCACCTTCTCGCCGATACCCGCTCCGATGATGTCGATCGCCACCAGATCATTTCCGTTAGAACGCATGGATTCCTCGGGGCGTACGATCATAAATTTGTTTCCTACCAGTTTTTCACTTTTTCTCGTAGAGAAAATGCTTCCTATAACTTTTCCGATTATCATATGATCTCCTGTGACCTGTACCTATAGGAGCTCTGCGCTGTCTCCCTGGCTTACCTGACAGGCATTTGCCTCATCGGTATCTATGTGCATCTCAAGCGAAAATGAAGGGTCGACACGGATCTTTACCTTATCGAGCACTGCTCCTCTCTCATTCCCCATACGCACGCTGACATAGTCTCCGTCTTTAAGGCCTGCCGCGTTTGCTTCTTCCGGAGTCATGTGGATATGCCTCGCCGCTACTATGCAGCCTTCCTCAAGATACAGAACCCCCTTGGGTCCCACCAGTGCTATCGGGGCAGACCCTGCCGTGTCCCCGGACTCCCGAAGCGGCGCGTTTACACCTAAAGTCCTGGCATCAGTTGCCGATATCTCGACCTGGGAAGCCTTGCGTACAGGTCCTAAGATCCTGACATTTTCTATCGCCCTAAGCTTCAGCCCGACGATCGTGCACTGCTCATTTGCAGCAAACTGGCCTCCCATCAGATCCTTCTTTTTCGTAAGATGATATCCGGCTCCGAAAAGGGCCTCCACATGCTCCTGTGTCAGGTGGATATGCCTTGCGGAGACACCTACGGGAACCGTCATCTTAGGTCCGGTCTTATCAGCGCCTTCAAGCGCCTGCAAGACAGCTCTGGTTATGAGCTCTACATTCCTGCTGTCCATGACCGGCCATCCTTACTTGAGTTTCGGAAGGATCATCTCCACGTCATTGTGGGGCCTGGGTATAACGTGGGTAGCGATAAGCTCTCCAAGTCTTCCTGCCGCGTTGCTGCCTGCTTCTACAGAAGATTTGACCGCTCCGACATCTCCTCTTACCATAACGGTAACAAGACCGGATCCGATCTTCTCCGTACCGATAAGGGTTACGTTTGCTGCCTTGCACATCTGATCTGCTGCTTCTATCGCAGCTACAAGTCCTCTGGTCTCTACTAATCCTAATGCTTCAAGTGACTGTGCCATGTTATTATCCTCCTTAATGTCTGAAACTGATCACTTTGTATCCATCTGTTCTTTAATGTTGAAGTCCGGCGGATCCTGTCCAAGCATCTTATGCTCATCCATAGTCTCCGCTTTCTCCCTGCCCTTGAACCGGCTCGCGGATATCTCTACTATCCTCTGGATCTCCGAATGTGGATTCGGCAGGATCCCTTTTGCCACGGGTTTCTTAATCGCCATGGTGCTGCCCGCTTCTATGGCCTGCTTTACGGCAGAAACATCACCCTCTATAACGAGAGTTACCAGCCGTCCTCCAAGCTTTCTCTCCCAGGTAGACAGTGTAACGCTGGCGGTCTTGCACATGATATCCAGCGCATCGATCGCCGCCACGACTCCTGTTATCTCAATGAACCCGTATGCTTTCATGCTTATGCCTTAAACTTTGGCAGTATCATCTCTACATCATTGTGCGGTCTCGGTATCACATGTGTAGCTACCAGCTCCCCGAGTCTTCCGGCTGCCTGTGTTCCGGCCTCAACTGCGGCTTTTACAGCACCGACATCCCCTCTTACCATTACGGTAACAAGTCCTGATCCGATCTTCTCTGTGCCGATCAGTGTAACCTCAGCAGCCTTTGTCATGGCATCCGCCGCCTCGATTGCTGCCGTAAGACCTCTGGTCTCTACCATTCCCAATGCTTCCATTGACTGTGACATAGTTTTTTCCTCCTTAAATAAAAATCCTCAGTCCTTATCCAACGCGCTGATCTTCAGCATTTTTTCCGTATCCTCAGTGGGATTCGGTATTATGTGTGAACAAACTATCCCGGTGTTTTCCTTCGCCACTTCCTCGGCTGCTCTCATTGCTTCCTCCACATCTGCCACCCTTCCTCTGAATTTCACGGTGACAAGAAGCGGTACCGGGAGCTCGTCAGCGTTTGCAGGCTTGTTCTTGTCGAATATCTCCAATGACACATCCCCTGCCTTACATCCTGCGTCCCCGGCAAGAAAAGCGCAGACAAGCCCGTAGACTTCCAGCATTCCCACCGCATATCCTGTTTTATTATAAATTCCGTCCTCTGCCATACTTATCCCTTCAGGTTTCTGGCGATGTGACCACCGCTATCTTAAGTCCGGTCATTGCAAGGTTGGTCTTCAGTGCCTCGTTTATCTGATCCAGAGGGAACTTGTGCGTGATAAGATCAGTTACGGGAAGTCCGATGCCCTTTGCCCTCTTAAGGAAATCAAAAGTCGTTCCGTAATCCCTGAGGGTGTATACCCATGATCCCACCAGATTTATCTCCTTTGAGCAAAGATCAAAATGAGGATTGATCGTGGCGTCTCCTCCGTTTACAAAGAATCCAAGCTCGCAGAGTCCTCCGCCGTTTCTTATGAACTTGTAGATGTTCGCATGAGCCTTCGGATTTCCGGTGCACTGGAAAGCAAAATCTGCAAGGTGTCCGCCGAAAGAATCCGCAACTGCTTTCGTCAGCGCCTCTATTCCCTGATGATCGTTGAAGTTCACGGTTTTATTAGCGCCAAGCCTCATGGCAAACTCAAGTCTTGCGGCATTTCCGTCCACTGCGGTTATATTCTCTATGCCCATGGTCCGAAGCACCGCAATGCAGAGCAGGCCTATGGGGCCGCAGCCCTGAACTGCCACTCTGCTGTTGAATTTCAGGATGCCGGTTGTCTTTGCCCTCTCTACGGCGTGAATAAGAACCGCGCTTGGCTCTATAAGTATCCTGCTGTCAAGATCAAGATCGCTTACATTGAATACCGTGGATCCGCCTCTTATGAAGATGTAATCAGAAAACCATCCGTTCAGATGGAAGTCATCATCCGGCAGGAGACCGTATACATCGGCTGCCCCGACGTTCTGCTTGTTCAGGTCGAACATCGTGATCTCGGGATCATCCCTGAATATCATGCAGGTAACTACCTTATCTCCTATGTGAAGATCCTTGCCTGCTGAATCCTTCTTTACGTTTTTACCCATCTTCACGATCTCGCCGGTACCTTCATGACCAAGCGCCACCGGTATCAGATTAAAAGGATCCCTCTTGAACTCATGGGCATCCGTACCACAGACGCCGCAGCCCTCAACCCTGACAAGGATATCATCGTCGCCCACTTCGGGGATTGGGAATTCCTTTATCTCGAAACGCTCTTTTTCAACGAGCATCGCTACCTTTGCTGTTTTGGGGATCGAACCGCCGTAGGACGCTCCGCCCTGTGAATATGATGCCGGAGCTTTATTTCCCCCGCCCATCTGGCTGAGTATCTGCTTTACAATCAGCTCGACATCCTTTTCATTTACTGCCATTTATAACCTACCTCCTCTATTGAATGCAGTTTTTCAATCTCTGACTTAGTCCGGATGCCGATCCCGTAACCGACCAAAGAACGGTCGCTAACGGTATCTGGCTCCTTACCTTATACACAGACTGTCTGTCATCACGCAGCGTCTGCGCTTTGTGAAGGTCGATGCGCTTGTAAGACCCTCTCCGGTCCTTGAGGCTATGGTAAACGTAGGATATCCCTCGCCTCCAAAGCCCAGAGCGGCGTAGCTGGGTCCGTTCTTTACAAGGATCGCCGTATCCAAAGCTCTCGCATATTCAGTGATGCGATCAACATTCTTTGAGTGGATATGAGCGGAGTGCCTGTTTCCATGCTCAAGCCATACTGCAGTCTCCACACCCTCCTCAAAGGTTTTTACCCTGACGACGCCAAGTATAGGCATCATAAGCTCTGTCGCAATGAGCGGATGTTCCTTCTCTCCTTCAAAGACTATGCAGCGGATATCGGCTCCCACCTCAACTCCTACCATGGACAATAATGTCCTGGCATCTCTTCCGACACACTTCCTGTTCAGCGCTCCCTTAGGGGTTATCACCGTTTTTATCAGCTTATCCTGCACTTCCTTATCAGCCAGGTATCCGCCGTTTTCGGTAATAAAATAATTCATCAGCTCGTCACAGATGCTGTCAAGAGCCACAACCTCTTTCTCCGCTATACAGGGCAGATTATTGTCAAAGGTACACCCGTTTATGATATCCCTTGCCGCTTTTCTTACATCCGCTGTCTCATCAACCAGTGCAGGCGGATTTCCTGCCCCTGCGCCGATGGCGCGCTTCCCTGAAGACAGTACAGCTGTCACGACACCGGGGCCTCCGGTTGCCACAAGGAGCGGTATCTTCGGATGCTTCATCATGATGGCGCTTGTCTCCATGGTTGGGTTTTCGACGGTACAGGCGATATTGTCCGGCCCGCCGGCTTCCAGAGAGGCTTCGTTTATCATGTTTATCGTAAATATCGTGGTCTTCTTTGCGTTAGGATGCGGGTTGAATACAACCGTATTTCCTCCTGCTATCATTCCTATGGAGTTACAGATTACCGTCTCCGAGGGATTGGTTGCGGGAGTGATGGCTCCTATAACTCCGAAGGGGCCCATTTCCACAAGGGTCAGGCCTCTGTCTCCTGACCAGGCCACAGTTGTGATATCCTCGGTTCCCGGAGTTTTATCGGCTGTCAGCTTATGCTTTAAGATCTTGTCGCCCACATTACCCATGCCTGTTTCATTCACGCCCATATTGGCAATGATCTCGACATTTTCGTTGGTTTTTCTCCTGATAGCGGAGATTATCTTCTCTCTCTGATCGAGAGTCATTTTGTGCACCTGCTTCTGTGCTTTTTCTGCCGCCGCTATCGCATCATTCATATCGGCAAACACTCCGTGCATGCCTTCCGTATTTCCATCTATCTGCAGATTTGCCATGACTTTCTGAACGATCTCATGCACAAATCTTTCATCTAAATTCGTTTCGCTCACCTTAAAGGACTACCTCCTTTCCTGTTCCTTTTCCTGTCAGGATCACTTTCCAAGTGATGCCAGCACCTTTTTTGTGATCTCGGATACAAGCTCGTCATTGGTCTGAGCGCTGCTCTCTCCTGTGCCGCAGCTTCCGCAGTTATGGCAGTTTGCAGTTCCCTTGTTCAGGCAAAGATCTGCGGGATGTCTGCCGGGAATACCCATCTGGCGGCGGATCTCATAGAGGCGCTGCACGGTCTTCTGGTCAAATTCCTTTGGACCGCCAAGCTGCCTTGCCTTGTATAAAAGCTCTGCATAGAACTCAACCGACTCCATCTTGTGATATGCTGCAAGAAGATCTCCTGACCAGGTAAGGGCACCGTGGCTCTCAAGAAGTACAGCGTCAAAATGCTCGAGGTAAGGCTCTACCGCATCGGGAATCTCCATTGTTGAAGGAGTTCCGTAGGGAGCAATGGGAACGCAGCCCAAAGCTATGACTGCTTCCGGCATGATCGGCTGTGTAAGAGGGATCCCTGCAATTGCAAAGGCCGTTGCAAAGGTGGGATGCGCATGCACTACAGCATTTACATCAGGCCTCTTCTCATAAACCCTCATATGCATCTTGATTTCCGATGAGGGCTTGAATCCTTTGTTTGCCTGGATCACGTTTCCTTTTGCGTCCACCTTGCAGATGAACTCAGGAGTCATGAATCCTTTTGATACACCTGTGGGGGTGCAGAGAAACTCGTTGTCGGAAAGCTTCACCGATATGTTTCCGTCATTTGCGGCTACCATATTGCGGTTGTAGATGCGCTTGCCGATGTCACAGATCTGTTTTTTGATTTCATACTCGTTTGGTGCCATTTTTCTTTCCTTTCCTTAATTAGACTTATAATCAGTACCTTCTCCACTTATAGACGATACCACAATTATAGTCATTCGTTTGCTTAAAGTCAACAAAAAACCACATGATCTTATGTGGTTTTTTGTGGCATTGAGATTTAATTACTTGTATACAAAAATTCAGCGCGCCGCCGGCGCGCTGAATTTTATTGTTATATTGCTGCTGTATGTCCGGTGCACCGGATCAGTTTCTCTTGGAAAGCACCTCTTTTTCGTATTTCTCAACCTCATCAAACCAGACAAGCTCACCCGGAGCATCCTCACTTACAAGGTATTCCTCCCAAACATCACCGAAGGGCATAACTTTCATCCCTTCCTGCACAGCCATGAGCTTTGTAAGCTGGTTTGTATCCTGAAGCTTTTTTAATTCCTCGTTCGGTGTGCAAAGCGCCATGAGCAATGCTTTCTGCAATGAACGGAATCCCACTGTCCAGGCTGATATACGGTTTATACTCGCATCAAAATAATCAAGCGCTATATTGATCCGGTCCAGGCTGTCACCGTTTCTGACTATCTCCTTTGCGATCTCTCTTGTCTCATCGTCAAATATAACCACATGATCCGAATCCCATCTTACGGGGCGGGTTATATGCAGGGCTATCTCGTCGAAGTAACAGAGCAGCGAGGAGATCTTATCCGATACCATCTCAGTAGGGTGATAGTGTCCGTTATCCATTAGCGGGATTATACCGGGGTGCGTAGCCGCAAACAGAAGCGAAAACTCTGCAGATCCCGCCGTGTAGCTTTCAACGCCGATACCAAACACCTTGGATTCGACAGTTATCTTGACCTGCTTAGGATCATGAGGCTCGCTTATTATCTGCTCTATGGCATCCTTATATCTTTCTCTGGGACCCATCCTGTCAGCGGGAATGTCCTTATATCCGTCGCCGATCCAGATATTCATAACGCAGGGAATTCCTGTCTCCTTTGCAAAATACTCGGAAATGCGCACACAGGCCTTTCCATGCTCTATCCAGAATCTGCGATTCTCCTCATCGGGACTTGAAAGTGTAAGACCATCCTTCATATTGGGGTGGGAGAAGAAAGTCGGATTGAAATCAAGACCTATCTTATGCTTTTTCGCAAACTCCACCCATTTGGCAAAATGTCTGGGCTCAAGCTTATCCCTGTCAACAAAACCATCCTCTTCAAATATCGCATAGCTTGCGTGCAGGTTCAGTTTCTTTTTTCCGGGACACAGCTCCAGAACCTTCTCATAGTCCGCCATAAGCTCTTCCGGAGTTCTGGCTCTTCCGGGATAGTTTCCCGTAGTCTGGATCCCTCCGGTTAAGGGCTTGGAAGGATCTGTATCAAATCCTCTCACATCATCTCCCTGCCAGCAGTGGAGAGAAACTGTTACGTTCTTAAGCTTTTCTATCGCAGCATCCGTATCAACGCCGATTGTCGCATAGCGCTGCTTTGCCAGCTCATAGCTGGTCTTTTCCCTTATATAATCTGCCGCCTGATCGGCTTTTTCAGCCACCAAAGA
>JAFPZU010000028.1 GCA_017417105.1 Lachnospiraceae bacterium
AGTGCCCCGTCGCAAGTAGCAATTTACGTAGTAAATTAGCGGATTGCGAGTGTTGTAGAATTGCGTTAGTTGCTGAAAGCCGGGAGCAATTCGTTGTATCAAAACAGTGATTCAGTACTTTTGGCGTCTGAATCATATGATTCGATCATTCCTTATTATATGGTACAGTCCGAATATGCGCAATTATTTTTTTATAATCGGACTACATTGATAATTTATGCCGATTCTAGTCCGTTTATAAAGAAAAAGTAATCCATATTTGAATTGTTTATTCTTTTCAATATAAAAGCAGGAACGTGTCGAAACTTCGGGATACAAAACAGCGCACCCGGAGGTGCGCTGTGCCTGTTTAAATTATCTGTATCCAGTAGTTATACTGGTTAACGTTAATGAGTGCCGAAGGCACGAATTTAGGTTAACCGCATATACCGCGGAACAGATTTTTAAATCGGCAGTTAATTTTGTTCGCGAGTATACTTTGCAGATGATGAGCTGGAGCTTGCGCCGGACTTTACGGTTATCTCCATAGAATCCTTGATGCCGTCCCAGTCGTAGCCGTAGCCCTTGATCTTTATTGTTGTAGTACCGGTCTTGCTGCCGGCCTTTATTTTGATCTTGACCCTCTTTCCATCCTCAATGGTTGCTTCCTTTACCTTGACGATATCAGAGTTGTTGCTGTAGATCTCATCCCAGTCCTGAACCGTCGAACGGTTGTCCATATCGTTGCAGTAGAACCGTGCATAGATATAAGCTTCCTCCCCGGTTTTTAAGGTAAGCTCCCTCTTATCACCGGAGGTCTGCAGCTTCACCTTGTTCGGCTTGCTGTAATCTCCTTCGGCGGCAGCCCCCGCAAAATACCCATCCGCTCCGTCATAGACAGCACGTACCGTATAATGCCTCCTGGAACCGCGCTCCAGATATTTATCATCGAGATAAGTCTCTGTCCCGCCTGTAAAGTATCCCAGATCATCCAAGCCGTCATTTGAGGTAATACTATACCTGAGTTCACTCCTGAACGGCTGATCCTTACTGTCAAGCTCAAAGGTCAGCTTCGCGCCATTCTTGAAATTGTTTCCGGTTCTCTTGGTGATCTTAAGATTCTTCACCGGTAAAGGTTTCGTAGCGCCCTTCCCAACTCCGCCGTTATTATCCGGATCTCCGACTTTTCCTGCCGTCACAGGCTTCACTCGTATGGAATAAGTATGTCCGATCTTAGGAACTATAAGCGTCATAGTTCTGTTCTTAAACGCGCTGTCTGTCGAATCAACACTGATCTTTTCAACCTCATTTTCCGACAGGGTGCTTACACCATCGTAAAGAATAATCTGGTAACCGTCGATCGGCATCCCTTTGCTCTCCGCCTTTGCAGCGCTCCACTTCACCTGAAGCTGTTTCACGCTGTACACACTTACCGTAACCGTCTTTACAAAGAGGCTGTCATTAGAAGCCTCTACAGGCTCCTCTGTCATGGTTACCCAGTCTTTGTAATAATCATATCCGTTCTTGTCTGCCTTATATACAGGCCTTACCATGTAATAATAACTTTCACCGGCTTTTACCGTATCATCGGTGACCCAGTTATAGACCTTACCGTCCTTTTCTATTATATTGGCCTTGGAGGTGCTCTTAACCTTCTTGACAGGCGTAGTCTGGGACTTGAGTCCCTCCTTTGAAGTAGATCTGTAAATCCAGTACTCCTTGGCGCAGTCGTCCCTCTTCCAGGCTATATCTATGGAGCCGTAGCTGCTGTCCATTGCCGTTACATCCTGCACTTTCTCATAGAAGGTCGTATTTTCCACTCCGTCCCCGTAGTTCCCCGTTGCATTTCCAACAGCCGAAACAGCCTGCACGGTATAATAATAACTCACCTCGGGAATGAAGTTGTCATACTCCACCCAGTAATATCTGGATATCTCGTTCATATACTCTTCGGCCTCATCGGCGCCCAAGTTTCTCACCAGATATCTTCTGAACACGGCCATTCTTTCTGTAGACGTATCCAGATGTCTGACTTCATTTTTTGCCACATTGTATTTTCTGACAACCGAGTATTTCCCATCCGCTTTTGTTGCCCGAAGAAGCTGGACCTGCTTCACATCATTCAGCTTTCCGTCAAACGTGAAAACTACAAACCCTTTCTTCCAGCAGGTACCTGTGGAATCTGCATGAACACCGGAGAGCGAGGGATACTCCCCGTTCTGTATTTCCTCAAAAAAGGCTTCATCCATCTTTTCATACATCTCCTGCGGAGTGAGGCCCGTTACAGAATCAACCACACACTTTGCAGGCCCGACTTTTCTGGAAAGGACATTTGAAGGAGCTGAAGTAACCTTTAGATTTCCATAAGTATATACGCTCTTCACCCGGAAAAAGTATTTTGTTCCCACATTGCAGTCATTATTGGTATAATCAGCCTCCAGTGCGTCAACATTCAGGCTCTTGTTAACCGGGTACGCCACATCCTGCAGTCCCTCGGCCAGCGCAACAGTGGTTCTTTCGTCCCGGAATCCGTTTATGTCATTGTCCTTATTCTTAAGAGCTGTCTCCAGTCTGTAGCCCAGTCTTCCGGACTCCCGAAGCCCTGCGAAAGTAAACTCCTGAATATCAGCTGCCTGGCCGCTCTCCGTCTTAAAAAGCCAAGGCGCAGAAACCATAAGATAAGAATCCTCCTTACCTGCCGCATCCCTTGCCACAAGCTTATATACGCCGGTCTTCGCTTTGTTGTGTCCGGTTGCCGTAACGTCCCTGTTATCCGTAAAGGACTTCTTCTTAAAGGATGTGCCTGAAGGAGTAAGCTCGTCCCATGAGTGCTCATCATTCACGTCTGAAGCATCTCTCTTCAAACTGTAAAGCGAATAATTCTTATAATCATAGCCGTCCTTCTTTGCAGGTGCCCAGGAAAGCTTCACACTCTGATTCTTCTGAGTCAGAGCCTTGAAGTTTATTTTACTTCCGTCCAAAAGATTTGTGGAAAGTGAGCTTTCCGAGGCCGGTTTTGTTGTGAAGCTCCCTACCTCCTGCGCGCCATTATATGTGAGGGAATCAGGATCCACACTGAAGCTGTCATAATCACACACAAATACCCGGTAGGTACTTTCCGGCTTTATGGTATCCTTTACAGCCTTTCCGTCCTCAGACTCATACCAGAAGGAAGAAAGCTCCTTTGAGAAATTACCTTTCACCTCAATGGCAGTCACGGCGGAAGACTTGGTAAAGCCCTTTTCTGAGACCACGGCTATATAAACCGTATTCCTGTCTCCGTGATTATTTGTAACCTTTATAAAAGAAGCATCCGGCTCTGCCTTAACAAACGCAGCGGAAGATAATATATAAAAGAATCCTTCAACCGTTCCCTCATATTCTCCTGTTCCTTTTATCGTGACCTTTGCCTCTCCCAGATTCGTATTATCCGAGTATGTCAGCGTATAGTCAGTTCCAGCCACAAGCTTTTTTTCAGTGTTATCACCAATGCTGTCTTCGCTTGCAGTTGTATCGGCTGATGAAAAATAAGTCACCTCAAATTCAGGCTCTATGGCCTTACCCGTATAGCGGAAATCCCAGCCGTTCTCTCCTCCAAGAGGCTTAATCGAAACATGCTCATCATCGAATATGAGCTTTCCGTCAGCAGTCCTGACATCCACCGCCAGAGGGGAATCAGTAAGCTCTTCCTTTGTATCTGCACCTGTTTCCGAAAAGGATGTCTGCCGCTCTTCGTCTGACGACGCCGCTCCGGTTTCATCCGATACTCCTTCATTGCTGTCTGCTTCACCTGCATCTGACGTCAATTCATCACCTGAAACCGTACTCTCAGGTGCTCCTCCCGTGACGCTGTCAGCCCATGCGCCCGTCGACTGTCCTGCCAGCATACAGAGCACCAGCAAAACAGCGCATAACTTCCTTACGTGTCTTCCTCTTTTCTTTTTCATCTCTACCTCCGTCTTTTTCTAAAAAACAGTCTTATGATCCTTCTCCCATTTCTCTCATTTTTGATTATACGATACCCCTGTATTCAATGGCAACGACTTAACACAAAAGGGACGGTTCTTTTTGTGTTAAGGACCGTCCCTTTTTCGTCATGACCGGACGACAGATCGTCCGATGCACCTAGTTATTCTCGAGCTTAGCGTACTACCGTTTATTTCATCGGCTTGATGAAGAGCTGGAGCTTGAGGATGATTTCTTTACGGTTATCTTGAACTCATCAGATATTCCGCCCCAGTTATGCTGATAGCCCTTGATCTTTATCTTGGCCGATCCGGATCCTTCGGCTTTAACCTTGATATCCCATCTCTTATTATCAGAGTCGTAGGAAATATCCTTGATCTTTACGATATCGGAATCACTGCTCTTTATCTCATCATAATCCTGCACGGTAGCGGGGCTGCCGTTCGCCTCGAAGTATGCATACACATGATAGGTATCTCCTACCTCAAGGTCATTCTTATGATCGTTTCCGCTGCCGGATCTTAACTTCACACGGTCGGGCTTGCTGTAGCTTACGGATGTTGTCTTGCCGTCTGTGCGGTCAGAACCCTCTACATAAGTAGTCTTAACCTTATAGCCGCGGGTTGCTCCCCTGCTCAGATAATCAGAGTCAGCAAAGGATACTTTGCAGTTATTCGAATCTGAGAAGAATCCCTCCTTGATCGTCCTGCTGCCGCTCGTTACCTCATACCATATGTTGTCAGCGTAGTCTCTGTCCTTTGAATTGATCTCGAAGGTTATCTTTGCTCCGTTTTCGAAATTGCTGCCCGTCTGCTTTGAAACCTTGAGATTTGCGGCTGCCAGAGGATACGTTTTGGCCGTGACCTTTCCTTTTCCGTCCTTGTCTCCGTATTCATCGCCAAGCTTAGGCCTTACCATTATCGTGTATTCATGTCCGACCTTCTCCACAAGAGTCGGGATCAAAAAGCTTCTTGCATTAAATGCCTTCTTCGTGGCAGGATCATTCTTCTGTACCTCCCATTTACCCTTTGAAACCGTTCCATCCAGAAGCTCTATCTGATAAGCGTCTACCGGGTTCTTCTTATCCTCATTATTGACCACGCCGCTCCATTTGACCTGAAGCTGTTTAACGCTGTAGACAGCAGGCGTTATCGTCTTGACATACAATTCCCCGATGGTCGCCTTTACAGCTTCCTCAGAGCAGGCAACCGCGTAGCTGAATTTCTGATAATTATCGGATTTATTGTTCTTATATATGGGTCTTACCATATAGTAATACTCTTTTCCGCCACCGGCTGTCATATCATAGGCTATGTGGGTCTTCTGAGTTATAGCTTCTCCTTCCGCATTCGGAATATCGATTTCCTCATACTTGCTGCCCTTTACCTTGAGAACCGGTTTTGTGGCTCCCGTTACGTTCTTAAAATTACCGGATACGGTATCTCTGTAAACCCAGTACTCCTTCGCGCAGTCGTCATGCTTCCAGGCAAGATAAATGGAATTACAGCCGCTGTCCACAACGATAAGGTTCTGAACCTTTTCAAATTTTGTCTTATTCAGCATAACCGGACCGCAGTCGCCCGTTACGTTTCCGGTCTTTGAAACGGCACGCATCGTATAGTAGTATTCTACTTCCGGTGTGAAATCGTCGTATTCAACCCAGAGACACTTTTCATAGTAATCCTTCATATAGGAATAATATTTCTCTCCCTGCTCCGTCCCAAGCGCCTCAACAAGCAGTTCTTTCATTCTGGCATAATCAGCGTCATTAAGCTTGCCAAAAAGAGTACTGTTGGAAGTACTGTATTTCCTTACGGCTTTAAGCTTTCCATCCTCAGTTGTTGATCTTAAAAGCTGGAATTCCTTTACATCATTAAAGTCGCCTTCATAGTGGAACGTGATATACCCCTTCTTCCAGCAGGTGCCATCCGAATCCGCATGTACTCCCTGAAGCGAGGGTATATCCTTGCCGGCAAACATATCAGCGATATGGGAAGCCTCCGTCTGCTCAATCTGATCGTGAAGGCTAAGTCCGTCGATACTGAAAACCGTGCATTTTGCAGGCCCGACTTTCCGGTTCAGGACATTTGATGCATAGGAAGTCACTGTAAGATTCCTGTAGGCAAAGACGCTCTTAACCCTGAAGAAATACTTGACTCCTATGCGGGGTGCTTCCGCTCCATACAAAGTTTTTGCCGCCTCGGAAGTGAGTCCCTTCTTGATCGTATACTGGGATGTTTCCGCATCTTCCGATCTTACGGAGGTCACACGAGTGGGATCCCCGAAGCCGTTCGGATCCTTCTCTTTTTCCTTATTCACCGAAGCGATCTCCAGGTTATAGGAAAGCGCCTGGGATTTCCTGAGGGCGGTGAAAGTGAAATCCTGCGTTCCTACCGCCTCACTACTCTCGGTTTTATAAAGCCAGGGAGCTGCCACCATGATATAGGAGGTATCCCCCGAGCCGTTATTTGCCGTCAGCTTATATACACCGGACTTGGCGGGATTTGCTCCCACAGAGTATACATTATCCTTATCCGTATATGCCTTCTTTTTGCTTCCCGGATCCATCAGTGTCTTCCAGGACCCTGCATCTTCAAGATCAGTCGCGTCATCCTTCAGTCTGTAAAGAGCAAAGGTTTTGTATCCCGAAGTCTTTGAAGGAGTCCAGGAAAGCTTGACGCTCTGATCCTTCTGGGTCAGCGCCTTGAAGCTTATCGCCGGATCGTTTCCGTCCTTCAGGGTCGTGGTCTCAGGCTCTGAGGACTTCTTTTCAGTTACTGTCTCCTTTTTAACTGTTCCTTCCCATGCTACAGCCTCATCATCCACATACATGTCCTCGTACTCTGCGGCGTAGACTAAATATTTGGTCTCAGGCTGTATCGGAGAGCTTTGTACCTTATGATCCGAATCCTCATAATAATAACTTGTAATCTCCGCTGTTCCTCCGCCGGATTCAACAGCTTTTCCGACTACCGTCGGGTAAGTTTGCGTGGCAGGATCACCAGTTATTCCGTCCATTGACACGACTGCGACATAGAGGGTATTGCTGCTGTTTTTTTCGTGTTTGTTCTTAAAGGTTACGGATGTGCTTCCGGGTGTGACCTCAACGAGATCAGGATTCGGTGCGATAATAAAGCCCCACTCAAGATCATCCCCCGTATAGATCCCGTCAGGTCTGAGCAGCACCCTTGCTACTCCAAGGTTCATATTGTCCGTGAATTGCACAATATTGTAGTCTTTGCCTTCAGTAAGCTTTTCGAATTTTGTCTTATCAGTCTCATTCTCGCTTGGTGACCAATAGACCTCAAGCTCAGGTCTGATCTCGCGGCCGGTATATGTCTTTGTGAGACCCATGCCCTCAGCACCTACCCAATTGAACTTAAGGTGTGAGTAATCAAATGCGCGGTTCTCTGAAGGAACCTCCGCAGAAACTTCGGCGGCAAGAGCGTCACCTCGTATCTCATCAAGGATACGGCTCTCCGCGAGTGAAACATCACGTACTCCTCCGTCAATTACTTCGCCGTCTTCTGCCCCGCTTACAGGTTCATCAGAAACGATGCTCTCCTCTTCAGCTGCCGCTTCCGCAAGCGCTTAACTGTAAATTTTCTCCTCAATCCGATGCGTGTCCTGATCGCCGGCACTCACCGCATTGTCCGCAAAGACCCCCTGCGACTGGCCGATGATCATGCACAGCGCAAGGATCAGAGCTACCACTTTCCTGATGTGATTTTTCCTTTTCCCTTTCATTCTCTACCTCCATTTTTTGAACACAGGGGGACGGTTCTGTTTGTGTTCCTGATACAATTTACACTACACTGTTCCTATACCCCGGAACACAAAAGAACCGTCCCCTCTGTGTTCCGTTTGTATGCTATTTTGCCGTGAATTCCATCACGGGTTTCTTTCCGTATTCCTCCATGAGCGAAGAGAAAACTTTGCCGGCTTCCGCGGGATCTGACGGAAGATCATCTCCGTCTGATTTGTTATCCGCTCTCATGAAACCTGAGTAGGTGACATTACCCTGTTCGTCGGTATCTTCGCTTATATAATCCTTTACGATGAGAGCATCCCCGTCAGGTCCCATAAACTCCGACTCGTAACCATTCTCCCTTGCATCATATACCGCGGTCTTGTCGCACTTTAAGGGGTAAGCCTCACCGCCGCTGAAAGCATTGCCCACAAACTTTACGGTTCCGTTAAAGTCTCCGTAGAATGTTGCCTCAGAGGCCACCTTGTGTCCGTCTTTATCATCAAAGATCTTCTCGGCTACAGCTAGCAGCTTTCCGTCATAGCCCTCAAGCTCAAAGTAAGCATAACCGTTTCCGGCCTTCAGGTATGACAGCACCTCATCATAGCTTGTAAAATCATTTTTTCCCGCTGCCTCTTCCACAAAGGATCCCGGCATGAACTCCTCAGTCTCCGGCTGATACATTTCAACGGCAATGGCTGTTATGTCAAAGCCG
>JAFPZU010000029.1 GCA_017417105.1 Lachnospiraceae bacterium
AACGACAAAACTCTTTTCGTTTTGTCGTTTACTGCGCCGGATTTTGGCCGCTGAAAGCGGCATATTTCCTTGCAAAATCCGGGCGCATCCGCCGGAGGCTTTATAGTAAGCGAAATTATTTATTTCGCTTACTATAAATATTATTATTATATATGGAGTGGAAATGATATGATGAGACTTGAGGATCTTCTCGCAGAGCTTGAGTACAGCATAATCTGCGGGGATACGGATGATGCCATAGTTACCGATGTTGTGATGGATACGAGGAAGCTTAAACCCGGCTGCCTTTTTGTCTGTATCACCGGAGCGAACTTTGACGGGCATACCTTTGCGACCGAGGCTGTCAGTAAGGGAGCCGCGGTTCTTATAACGGAAAAGGACGTTACCGTCCCTGAGGATTCCGACACTGTTATAGTAAGAGTTGAAGATACCAGAAAGGCGCTTGCATATATTTCCTCCGCCTGGTTTGATCATCCGGCGGAAAAGCTTACTACCATAGGTGTAACAGGCACCAAGGGCAAGACAACTACGACCTACCTCATAAAACATATGCTTGAAAACGCAGGGCATAAGGTCGGTCTTGTCGGTACCATTGAAACGATAATCGGAGATGAACACATTCCGGCTGAAAACACTACCCCTGAGTCTCTTATTCTCCAGGGATACTTTGCTGACATGGTTAAAGCCGGCATCGACAGTGTTGTGATGGAGGTATCCTCACAGGCTCTGATGCTGCATCGGACTGACGGCTTCATCTTTGATTACGGAGTCTTTACCAATATCTCCCCGGATCACATAGGCAAAAATGAACATAAGGATTTTGATGATTACCTTCACTGCAAATCCCTGCTCTTCTCCCAGTGCAGGACGGGTTTATTAAACGGCGATGATAAGCATCTTAAAGATATCCTGAAAAACAGCACCTGTGAAACCGAGACTTTCGGATTATCGGAAGAATGCGATCTGAGAGCTGATAATATTAAACTGGTAAATGGTGGCTCGTATCTCGGTGTAAGCTTTGATACCAAGGGGCTTATGGATGATGCTTTCAGGTGTGATATGCCCGGACGCTTCACGGTATACAACGCTCTTTGCGCCATCGCGGTATCAAGGCATTTTAATGTATCTGCAGAGGATATGAATAAAGCGCTGCAGAGCGCAAAGGTTAAGGGACGGATCGAAATGATCCCGCTGTCGCCTGATTACACGCTGATGATAGATTATGCCCATAATGCCATGGCTCTTGAGAGCCTTTTGTCAACCCTTAAGGAATATGAACCCGGAAGACTTGTCACTTTATTTGGCTGCGGCGGAAACAGAGCAAAGGACCGGCGCTTTGAAATGGGGGAAGTTTCCGGAAGGCTGTCGGATCTTACGATAATAACCTCTGATAATCCCAGGTTTGAAAAACCGGAGGACATCCTTGATGATATAGAGACCGGCATCAAAAAAACCGGCGGAGAATATATCCGTATAGCTGACAGAAAGGAAGCCATAGCCTATGCGATCCATAACGCAAAAAAAGGTGATGTGATCGTACTGGCAGGAAAGGGACACGAGGACTATCAGGAGATCGAAGGCGTAAAGCATCCCATGGATGAGCGTGTTCTGATAGACGAGATCATGCATGAGTGAGCTGTTTGCTGATATTATTATAGACATATCGACGGAAAGGCTTGACAGGACTTTTCAATACAGGGTTCCGGATGAGTTAAAAGACAGGATATCCTGCGGAGCCCTTGTTTCTATTCCATTCGGAAAAGGCAACCGGATAATAAACGGCTATATCGTTAACCTGACCGATACACCCGAATTTGATCCCGAAAAGACCAAGGATATTGCGGGAATAAAAGATGACAACAGCGAAAAAGCCGTGGGAAGACTACTGTCCCTTGCCGCCTGGATGAAGCATCATTACGGCGGTACCCTGATACAGTCGCTTAAGGTGGTTCTTCCGAAGAAAACACCTGTAAAACAAGTGGAACAAAAGACCATAAGGCTGACCGCGGATAAGAAGACCATAGACGTATATGTTAAGGAATTTGAAAAAAAGCACCAGGTAGCAAGACTTCGCCTTATGTATGCGCTTATGGAAGCGGGAGCAATGGATAAAAAGCTTATTACCTCAAAGCTTGCAGTGGGTACGCCTGTTATAAAGGCTTTGGAAAACAGGGGTCTTGTTAAGGTCGATACCACGGTTTCCTACAGAAATCCCCTGGTTTTTGAACCGCATGAAAAAAAGATAAATACTCTTTCCATTGACCAGAAAAGTGTCATAGACGGAATCCTTTCGGGATATGAAAAAGGCGACCTTCGTCCTGCCCTGATTCATGGGGTGACAGGCTCCGGTAAAACAGAAGTCTACATAGATATCATAGAAGGCATGGTGAAAAAAGGCTATCAGGCGATAATGCTGATACCTGAAATAGCCTTAACCTATCAGACTGTCATGCGCTTTTCCGCAAGATTTAAGGACAGGGTCAGCTTCATCCACTCAAAGCTCTCCCCCGGGGAAAGATATGACCAGTTCCTGCGCGCCAGATCCGGAGAGCTGGATGTGATGATAGGCCCCAGATCCGCTCTCTTTACCCCTTTTCCGAATCTAGGCATCATAATAATGGATGAAGAGCATGAGACTTCCTATAAATCGGAACAGATGCCGAAATATCACGCGCGTGAAGCAGCGGAAAAGCTCGCTTCACTTTGGGGCGCCGCTTTTGTAATGGGTTCCGCAACACCGTCAGTAGAGTCCTATCTAAAAGCCATGAACGGTACCTATAACCTCTATGAGATGCCCGAGCGGATAACAGGCGGTGAACTGCCGGTAGTCTATACAGTGGATCTTAGAAAAGAGCTTGCAAACGGCAACCGGAGCATATTCTCCGAAAGGCTTCGCTCTCTTATGGAAGACCGTCTCTCACACAGAGAACAGATAATGCTCTTCTTAAACAGAAGGGGTTTTTCTTCTTTTGTGTCCTGCAGAAAATGCGGATTCGTATATAAATGTCCGCACTGCGACGTTTCCCTCTCGCTGCACGGAGATAAAAAACTGCACTGTCATTATTGCGGCTATACCGCCCCTATGGAGCCTTTGTGCCCGGAATGCGCATCAAGATACATAGGAGGCATGAAAGCCGGAACAGAGCAGGTTGAAAAACTTGTTCATCGGGAATTTCCCGGGGTCAGAACTCTGAGAATGGATATGGACACCACGAGAAAGAAAGGGGATTACGACAGGATCCTCTCTTCCTTTGCAAATGAAGAGGCCGATGTCCTTATAGGAACTCAGATGATAGTGAAGGGACACGATTTTCCAAATGTTACATTAATGGGAATACTGGCTGCGGATATGTCCTTGTATTCCGGAGACTACAGAGCCGCAGAGAGAACCTTCGAACTTTTAACACAGGCAGCCGGAAGAGCCGGCAGAGGCGGGATTCTGCCTGAAGGGAGCGGTGTAAGACGCTCCATGGGCGAAGTAGTGATACAGACCTATTCACCCGATAATTACGCCGTAGTTGCCGCCTCACAGCAAAACTATCAGAAGTTTTTCGAAGAAGAAAGCTTTTACAGGAAGATCGGCTCCTACCCTCCGGAGGGACATCTGCTTCAGATACTTATAGAGGATAAGAACCTGAAGAATGCCTCATCTGCATCTGAAGACATAGCACGGATTTGCCGAAAGAGCGAAGAAGTACAGGTTATCGGTCCTGCTGATGCTGCCATAGCCAGGATCAATGACGTCTATCGCAGGGTAGTATACGTTAAATGCTCTGATTATGAAAAACTTGCCTGTATAAAGGATGAAATAGAACTTGACCGGATGCAGCGTGAGGATTTCCGGGGACATATTGAGTTTGATTTTGACCCATAACGGACGGGGGATTAAGTGAAAGATATAGTACGTGACATGATAATAAGATACGGTATAGATATAATCCAGACCGATGAATTCTATAGTTCCTTTTCTCAGAAGCATCATATACGCACCACTGTCGGGGAGCATACCCTGGGTGTTGCGGCAGAAGGCGTGAAATTCTGTCTTCGACACGGGATCCACGACGGCAAAACCTTAAGAAATGTCGTCCGCTCATGTCTAAGCCACGATCTTGGCATACTGGGGCGGCAGGATAAGTTTAAGAATAACTACGAATGCCTGAAAAAGCATCCGAAACACTCATCAGAAAAGTACCGTCAGCTTTCCGGCGAGGATAATGACAGGGTAAACGATGCGATCCTTTATCATATGTTTCCCCTAAGACTTCATGCTCCAAAGTATAAAGAAGGCTGGATCCTTGTCCTTGCGGACAAAAAAGCCTCCATAAAGGAGCATATAGGAAAGACCGATGTCACACAAGAAGACATAAAGATCTTTAAGGAGCTTTCGGGAAAGGAAGATCAGCAGTAGTTTGCAATATGAAGCTGCAGCGTTCTCTCACCCCTGAAGTCGTTTATTTCAGGATAATAAAGGATCTTCAGGCTCCCGGAAGCATTAATAAATCTTAAAAGCTCATCCGCGTCACCAAAATATATGGCAGGATGAGATGTCCCCGGAGAATCGGATGCCATGCATTTGAACACGTTCCTGTTCTTCCCATATATCCTTATATCCCGTATCTTCACATCTTTCGCTGCAAAAAGAGGCTTCGGATTGCCGGGGCCGAAGGGCTCCAGACGCTCAATATCCTTTGCAAGAGCCATATCGGCATAAGCAAACGGAAGTACCATGTCAAAATAGATCTTAACGGCAAGATCCTTCTCAGTAAGTGTACAGTTATCATTAAGCCTCTCCCTGAGAATCTCCGGAGTAACCCCCGACTTAAGACTTAAACCTCCTGCAAGCTTATGTCCTCCGAATTTTTCAAAAAGGGGAGCGGCCTCCGTCATTGCCCCATGCATATCATATTCATCAATGGATCTTCCAGATCCCTTTATCCCGTTCTCCCCGTCAGTCAGGACAAAGACCGGCTTTCCGGTGCTTTCCCTGACCCTTCCTGCTATTATCCCGGCAATGGATTCATGGGTATCCGGAAGATATATAACAAGTACCCTGTCATCCTTCATTTCCTGACTTCCCGCGAGATCAAGAGCCTCCTTCACTCCCCTCTCAGTCATTTCCTTCCGTTCATTATTCATGGCTGCAAGAAGATCCGCCAGCTTTTCTGCTTCTTCGTCATTATGGGCATTAAGCAGCTCATAGGCATTATCTGCCGTTGCCAGTCTTCCTGTGGCGTTTATACAGGGGCCCAGCACAAACCCTACATGATAATACCTGAGTATGGCTCCTTCAGCCCCCTGAACCCGGATAAGAGCCTTCATGCCGGGATTTGACGTATCCTTAAGCCGTTTCAGCCCTTCCGCCACCAGAGGTCTGTTCTCGTCCGTCAAAGGCATTATATCCCCTATTGAAGCGAAAGCTGCCAGCTCAATAAATTCATCCGCTTCCCTTCTGTCAATCCCCAGCCTGTCATACAGCGCGATTATTACCTTAAAAGCAACCACGGCTCCGCATATCTCTGTAAACCCGTAATTGGAATCAGATCGTTTTATGTCAACTATAGCATCAGCATCTGGTATATCCTCTACCCTGTCCTCCCCCAACATATGGTATGGCACCTCATGATGATCCGTTACGATGATCTCCATTCCAAGCTTATGCGCAAGGTCGATCTGGCTGACCGCCGATATTCCGTTATCACAGGTGATAATGCAGTCTATTCCTGCATTCTTAGCCTCCTCTATCAGTCTGTCATTAAGCCCGTAACCGTCCGTGATCCTGTGCGGGATAGCATGGTCTGCTTTGCCGTTTGCTTTATGTAAACCTTTGGTAAGGATATAAGTGGCGCATACACCGTCGATATCGTAATCTCCTATGACCCTGATCTTTTTGTTCGATTCAATGGCAGAAGACAGCATATCCACGCACTTTTTAATATCAGGCAGCTTCTCATAAGTGTATATCCTGCCCACATCAGGATTAAGATACTCCCTCACATCCTCCACATCCGGCAGCACGCCGTTCACTCTCGCAAGACGGTTCACCAAAAGTCTCGCCATTGCTGGCGAGACTCCATATTCCTCCGCTAATCCCCGGTAATCGCCGGGAATCTTTTTTTCAAACCACAATTCCTTAGCCATAAGTGTTTAAGATCAGCTTCTTAAATCCAGATCTCTTATCTTCTGCCTTAAAGGCAGTACAAACTGGGGATTGACCGAAAGTTCGTCAACTCCCATCCTTAAAAATGTTTCAGTAAGGGAAGTATCCCCCGCAAGCTCTCCGCAGATACCCACAAGACAGCCGTGTCTGTGCCCTGCCTCTATCGTCATCCTGATCTCTTCTATAACTGCCGGGTGATGGGGATCATAGAACCGGTCAAGATCCGGATTCTGCCTGTCTATCGCTAAAGTAAACTGAGTCAGATCATTTGTTCCTACAGAGAAGAAATCCGCCTCTGTAGCAAGCTCGTCCACTATAAAGACAGACGCGGGAGTCTCTATCATAACCCCGATCTTGTATCCTCCTACGGCGACCTTCTCCTTCTTCAGCTCTTCCTCACACTCACTTAAGATCTGCTTGCATTCCTTAAGCTCTTTAAGGGATGTGATCATCGGGAAAAGGATCCTTAAGTGCCCGAAAGCCGAGGCTCTCAGCATAGCTCTTAACTGACACTTGAAAAAGTCCCTTCTTGTAAGGCTGATCCTTATTGCCCTAAGTCCCAGTGCAGGATTTTCTTCCTTGGGAAGCTGCAGATAAGGAACGCTCTTGTCAGAGCCTATATCCACTGTCCTTATTATGACGGACCTGGGTTTCATCTCCTCCACTACTTTTCTGTAGGCAAGGTACTGCTCCTCCTCCGAAGGATACTCCCTGTCCTTAAGGAAAAGATAATCCGACCTGAAAAGGCCTATGCCGGATGCATCATTTTCAAGCACGGTCTCAACATCATAGGGATTTGAGATATTTGCGTAAAGCCTGACCTCCCTGCCATCCTTTGTGACCGTCATCTTGCCGCGAAGCCTCAAAAGGGAATCAGTGAATTCCCTGTTCTTCTTCATGACCTCGTCATATTCCGCGACAGTATCTTCATCAGGTTCAACAAAAACAAGTCCCTCTGTGCCGTCTACTATGGTATCCTTTCCATCGAAAGAATAAGCAAGATCCTCAGCCCTTATAACGCAGGGAATACCGAGACCCTTTGCAAGTATCGCGGCATGCGTATTAAAGTTTCCTTCCTTTAGAACAATGGCAAGAACCGACTTTCTGTCAAGACGCGCAACTTCGGATGCAGTAAGATCAAATGCAGCCAGTATGAAAGGATCCTTACCGAAGGAAGGTCCTCCCGAAGCCCCCATAAGCTCCACTAAAACCTCATGTTCAAGCTCCATTATATCATCGCTTCTTCGCATGATATACGGGTCGGGAAGACTCCTTATATCGTCGGCAACGTCCGTAAATCCGACTTTTACGCCAAATTCCGCACTCCTCTTCATGCCTGTTATAAATTCGACGACGCGGGCTATAAGCCCCTTGTCCTCAAGAAGCGCTGCATGTGAAGTAAACACCGACGCTCCTTCACTGTCAGACGCTGCCTCTGCTGCTTCCGCAAGTGCCAGCTGATGCTGTTTAACAGCTTCCATAGCTGTGAAAAAACGCTCTATCTCAGCCTCGGAATCATCAAAATCGCCTTCATCTATCTCATACTCCGGCGCCCTGTAAAACCTCATCTTACCTATGACGGCTCCCTGCGCCAGACTCTTTCCTTCAATCCTTAACACTGTACACCCCTCCGGAATAAGAATATCTGGGTTCTTAAAGAAAACTTACACCAAGTCTAGTATATCATATATCCCGGCTTTTCCGAAATAAAAAATGCAGGAGCGGACTCCTGCATTTCCATATTATAGTAAGCGAAATAAGTAATTTCGCTTACTATAATGCCTCCGGCGGATGCGTCCGGATTTTGTAAGGAAATATGCCGCTTTCAGCGGCCAAAATCCGGCGCGGTAAACGACAAAACAAAAAGAGTTTTGTCGTTTACTATAATTATTCAGTTTCTGATAACCTATGTTATTTCTTTG
>JAFPZU010000030.1 GCA_017417105.1 Lachnospiraceae bacterium
CGTTTCTGAACTAATTGTGCCGTATGGTTTTCATATGCAAGGCGGAGGCGGGAGTCGGTGCGGGCACCGACGACCAACGACAACGCAGCATATGGAAAGCAGACAAGCAATTAGTTCGAATAAGAACGTGTCAGGACACTAGGTTCTTGGGTCGGTTACGGGATCGGCGTCCGGCCGGACTTAGTCAGCTAATAAACCAGTGTTATCAGAGGAGGATATAGATATGAAGACACCGCTTTGCTGGATAAAGGATTTTGTTCCTGATCTTAACTGTACGGATCAGGAATTCATGGATGCCATGACAATGTCTGGCACCAAATGCGAAGGCTATAAAAGGCTTGATAAGAATCTTGAAAACATAGTTATCGGAAAGATAGAAAAGATCGATAAGCATCCCGACGCTGATAAGCTCATAGTCTGTCAGGTGAATATAGGACGCGAAGTGACCCAGATAGTGACCGGAGCTCCCAATGTACATGAAGGTGACCTTGTGCCCGTTGTATTATCGGGAGGAAAGGTAGCGGGAGGACACGACGGGGGGCCTCTTCCCGAGGAGGGCATCAATATAAAAGCCGGCAAATTAAGGGGCGTAGAATCAAACGGAATGATGTGCTCCGTGGAGGAGCTTGGTTCTTCAAGAGATGTCTATCCCGAAGCTCCCGAAGACGGGATCTATATATTTTCACCTGAGTCAGGAGTTAAGCCCGGTGATGATGCCATAGATGCACTGGGATTAAAGGACACTGTCTTTGATTATGTGATAACTTCAAACAGGGTGGACTGCTATGCGATCATGGGAGTAGCAAGGGAGGCTGCCGCTACCTTTGATCTTCCTTTCAGGTATCCTGATGTCAAAGAGACCGGAAATTCAGAAAAAGCTTCTGATTATATTTCAGTTGAAATAAAAGATACGGATCTTTGCTCAAGGTACATAGGAAGGGTAGTAAAGAATATTAAGATCGGGGAATCTCCCGACTGGATGAAAAAAAGACTCCGGGCTGCAGGTATAAGACCCATAAGCAATCTTGTGGACATCACGAATTTTGTGATGCTGGAGTACGGACAGCCAATGCATGCCTTTGATCTTTCAACCATAGCCGGGAATAAGATCGTTGTAAAAAGAGCTGAAGACGGAGATAAGTTTGTAACTCTTGACGGTGTGGAGAGAACCCTTGATCATGAGGTCTTAACTATCTGTGACGGCGAAAAGGCTGTAGGCCTTGCAGGTATCATGGGTGGAGAAAACTCCATGATAACCGATGAAGTGCATGATGTCCTTTTTGAAGCCGCCACCTTTAACGGTCCCAATATAAGAAAGTCTTCCAGAAGGATAGGCCTTCGTACAGATGCATCAGGAATATTCGAAAAAGGACTTGATCCTAATAACGCCTATGATGCAATGGAAAGAGCCTGCTCCCTGGTTGAAGAGCTTGGGTGTGGCGAGGTCGTAGGAGGAAGAGTTGATGTTCACGGGGAGCTTCCCGAAAAGAAGCATATACGTTTCGAGCCGGAGAGGATAAACGAATATCTCGGAACCGATATTTCAAAAGAGCAGATGCTCACATACTTCAAAAGACTTGAAGTGGAATACGACGAGGCATCGGGAGATCTTATTATCCCTACCTTCAGACAGGATCTTTTGGGCTTTGCCGACAGCTCGGAGGAAGTTGCAAGGCTATACGGCTATGACAAGATCCCTGTAACCCTTCCGAAGGATTCCGCTGAAGCGGGTGGTCTTCCCTTTAAGCTGAGACTTGAGAAGATGGCGGCAGATATTGCAACCGCTTTCGGCTTCTCGCAGGCTTACTGTTATTCCTTTGAAAGCCCGGATGTTTTTGATAAGCTAAGGCTTCCTGAGGATGCGCCTGAGAGAAAGGCTATTAAGATATCCAATCCTTTAGGGGTTGATTTTTCCATAATGAGAACGCTTCCTTTAAACGGGATATTAAGCTCGATATCAACTAATTTCAATCACAGAAATGAAAACGTAAGACTTTTTGAGCTTGCAAATATCTATATCCCGAAGGGTGAGCTTCCCATCACTGATTATCCCGATGAAAGGATGCAGTTTGCTTTAGCCGCATACGGGGATATCGACTTCTTTGAGATGAAGGGTGTTGTGGAGGAGTTTATAGGTAAGGCCGGCATGTCAGGACGCATTAAGTACGAGCCTTCAAAACGTCCTTATCTTCATCCCGGACGTCAGGCTGACATTATCTACAATAAAGAAGTCATAGGTTATCTGGGACAGGTTCATCCTCTGACCTGTAAGGCATACGAGATGGAGAAAGCCGAGGTTTATATTGCAGTCCTTGATATGCCTGAAATAGAAAAACAGGCCTCCTTCCAGCCAAGGTTTGAGGGTATAGCTAAATTCCCTGCTGTATCAAGGGATCTTTCAATGGTCGTTCCCAAAGAGCTAAAGGCTCAGGATATCGATGATATCATAGTACAGCGCGGCGGAAAGATACTTGAAAGCTACAGTCTCTTTGATGTATATGAGGGCGAACAGATAGGAGAGGGCTTCAAGAGCATGGCCTATACCGTGGTCTTCCGTGACAGCGAAAAAACCCTTACCGATGACGATATAAACGCCGTTATGAAAAAGATACTTAACGGTCTTGAAAGGCTTGGTATCGAACTCAGATCATGACGGAGCACTTATACTCGCGAACGAAATTAACTGCCGATTTAAAAAGCTGTTCCGCGGTATATGCGGTTAACCTAAATTCGTGCCATCGGCACTCATTAACGTTAACCAGTATAAGCCGCAAGGATTTTTATTATGATCTGCCTGAGGAGCTTATAGCGCAGGATCCCCTTGAAAAAAGGGATGATTCAAGGCTTCTTGTGCTTGACAGGGATACCGGTGAGATACGACATGAGGTATTCCATAATATCACTGATTACCTTAATGAGGGAGACTGCCTTGTATTAAACGATACCAGGGTTATACCTGCAAGACTTTTAGGAGTTAAAGAAGATACCGGCGCCGCAGTCGAGATCCTGCTTTTGAAGAATAAAGGCGGAGATATCTGGGAGGCGCTGGTGCGGCCCGGTAAGAAATTAAGAACCGGGGCAAGGGTAAGCTTCGGAGACGGAGTTCTTAAGGCAGAGATAACGGAAGTGCTTTCGGACGGCAACAGACTCGTAAGATTTTATTATGACGGGATCTTTGAGGAGGTCCTTGATTCCCTTGGGGAAATGCCGCTTCCGCCCTACATAACCCATAAGCTTAAGGATAAGGACAGATATCAGACGGTTTATGCAAGGTATGAAGGCTCAGCCGCAGCCCCCACTGCCGGACTTCATTTCACGAAGGAGCTTTTAGGTAAGATAGAGGGTCTTGGGGTAAAGCTTGCCTATGTTACTCTTCATGTAGGTCTTGGAACCTTCAGACCCGTGAAGGAAGATAACATCCTTGACCATAAGATGCATACGGAATGGTACGAGGTTTCTCAGGAAAGTGCTGATATCATTAATTCCGTAAAACAGAGTGATAAAGGCCGCGTCATCTGCGTTGGGACCACTTCCTGCAGAACGGTTGAATCGGCGACGAAGAACGGTGTTATTATGCCGTGCTGCGCCGAAACGGATATTTTCATCTATCCCGGATATGAGTTTAAGATGACTGACGCGCTGATCACAAACTTCCATCTTCCGGAATCTACACTTATCATGCTCGTATCAGCCCTCGGTGGGTATGAGAACATCATGAATGCCTATAAGGAAGCTGTAGAAAACCGCTACAGATTCTTCAGCTTTGGGGATGCTATGTTTATTAAATGATTACAGCGACAAAAGACTGCAGCTTTTGACCGCAGTATATGGAAATCAGGAGGCAGAATTTGAAAGTTGGTTTTGTAAGCCTGGGGCTTATCGGCGGATCCCTTGCCATGTCAATAAGGGAAAGATATCCTGATGCCAGGATAGTTGCTTACAATAGATCTGAAGCGCCGCTAAATAAAGCAATAGAAGACGGCGTAATTGATGAGGCAACAGGAAAGGTAGATGATACCTTTATGGACTGTGACTATATCTTCCTCTCAGCACCGGTTGAGACAAATATCTCATTTCTTGAAAAGCTTTCCCCTTATATTACGGAAAAGACTGTATTATCTGATGTAGGTTCCACTAAGCAGAATATACATAAGGCTGTGGAAGAGATCCTTCCGTCGGCTCATTTCATTGGCGGACATCCCATGGCCGGCAAGGAAAAGTCCTCGTATTTTAATGCCACCAGGGATCTTATCAAAGGGTGTTACTATTTTGTAACCCCGGGGAAGGCTGCAAGCGATGAAGATGTAAAAGCCTTTGAAACACTGATCAGATCGCTTCAGTGCAATCCCATAACCGTGGATCCGGTGAAGCATGATTTCATCGTGGGAGCGATATCCCATGTGCCCCATATGGCAGCCTATATGCTGGTAAAGCTTGTAAAGGATTGCGATACGCCTGAAGAATACATGCGGGTTACGGCGGCGGGAGGCTTCAAGGATACCACAAGGATTGCCTCCTCCGATCCCACCATGTGGTCTGAGATCTGTCTTGCAAATAAAGACAATATCACAGATCTCATGGATAAGTACATTAAAAATCTTATCGATGTAAGAAACCTTATAGCTGACGGAAACGGAAAGGCGCTGTATGACCTTTTCAGTGAGGCAAGGGATTACAGAAATAACCTTATCAAAACCGTTAAAATAAAGCGAAGGAATAAGGGCTTTACGGGAAGCATGAGTGTCCCCGGAGATAAATCCATATCCCACAGAGCGGTAATGTTCGGCGCCATAGCAGAGGGTGTGACCCATATCAAAGGTTTCCTTAACGGCGCTGACTGTATCTCGACAATAAACTGTTTCCGTGCAATGGGAGTTAAGATAGACCATGAAGAAGATAAAGTAACCGTGCATGGTGTCGGACTCAAAGGTCTAAATAAACCTGATGACATACTTGACTGCGGAAATTCAGGCACAACGACGAGACTCATATCCGGGATACTTTCGGGACAGCAGTTTGAAAGCTCTGTTACAGGTGATGCTTCTATCAGGAGACGTCCCATGAAGAGGATAATGAAGCCCCTTCAGGAGA
>JAFPZU010000031.1 GCA_017417105.1 Lachnospiraceae bacterium
AAACCGGTAAGAGAACCGGAGGACGAATCGGAGGAAGATCGAAAGAAAGAAGTCCGGCGCCCCAGAAGAAAGCCCCGGCAGGAGATAGAAGTAAGACCTGAGCCAAAACGGAGAGAGGGGAAAAGAACCGGCCCTCCGCCAAGGCGCAAGCCGGAAAAGAAAAAGCCGCAGAGCATTGAAAAGCCTCAGAAGATATGGCAGGTAAAACGTGAAACAGGCAAGGTAGGAAATAAGAGGTTCAATATCCTTTTTGTGACTGAGGGCACTCAAAGGGTTCGTACCATAAGAACCACCACAGATACGGTCATTTTAGTAAATGTGATCGCGACTGCCCTTATTATCGCCGTGATCGCCTACATCATCCATGCGGGTGTGGTGAGGGAAGAGCACGCAAAAAAGCTTGAAGCTCAGGAAGAATACATGACGACACTTTCAGAGGATGCCATCATCCTTCAGGCTGAGATCGAGCGTCTTGAGAATGAGCTTAAGACGGCGCAGGATAAGATATCCGCAAAGGAGAACCGGGCGCAGGCAAAGACGGAGGCTGAAGCGCTGCTTTATATTCCCTCGGCGCTCCCTGTAGATTCACAGGCGCTTCCGAGTGAATATGACCGGAAAAACAAGTGGATCACTATAGATGCGGCTCCCGGGGTTCATGTGGTGGCAGCGGGAGACGGAACGGTGGAGTACGCCGGCGAGAGCGTGGAAGCGGGAGGATACCTGGTCACGGTGGATCACGGCAACGGCTATAAGAGTAATTATTACTGTCAGAGCAAGCCGGTGGTCAAGAAGGGTGATAAGGTAAGCCGCGGCACGGCGCTCATTGCGATCGGAGATACAGCAGACAAGCTTATCTACCGTATCATATACGAGGATGATTTTATCGATCCCTATACGGTGCTTAACATTTCGGGGTAAAAGGTATTATTCGGGCGAAACCGCGGGATCGTGATATAAAGATATCAATAATGGCAAGGAGAGGGTACAAAGGCAATGAGACTTGATAACACGGACAATGCATGGCTGACTTATTCAAAGAGCGACAGAAAGGAGCTTGATGAGCTTTGCGGCTCATACATCGATTTTCTGTCAAAATGCAAGACGGAAAGGGAATGCGCCGCAGAGATCGTATCCATGGCCAGGAAGGCCGGATATAAGGATCTGGACGAGATAGTCGCCAAGGGAAAGCACTTAAAACACGGAGACAAGGTCTATGCCGTAGGTATGGGAAAGACAGTTGCACTGTTTAACCTGGGGAACGAGCCTTTCGAAAACGGCATGAATATCCTTGGAGCTCATATCGACAGTCCGAGGCTTGATCTTAAGCAGAACCCGCTTTATGAGGACGGGGGCATGGCGTATTTTAACACCCATTACTATGGAGGAATTAAAAAGTACCAGTATGTTACAATTCCTCTGGCGCTCCACGGTGTCGTGGCAAAGACTGACGGAACCCTTGTTGAGGTTTCCATCGGCGAAGAGGATGACGAGCCTGTATTTACCATAACGGATATTCTGATACATCTTGCCGGAGAGCAGATGGAAAAGAAGGCTTCCAAGGCCGTAGAGGGTGAGAACCTTGATGTGCTGATAGGCTCCATACCGCTTAAATCAAAGGAGAAGGATCCCGTAAAAAATAATATCCTTAAGATCCTTAAGGACAAGTATTCGATAGAAGAAAGTGATTTCATGTCTGCGGAGATAGAGGTGGTGCCTGCGGGCAGGGCAAGGTCTCTGGGACTTGACGAATCCATGGTGCTCTCTTACGGACAGGACGACAGGGTATGCTCATATACATCCCTGGTGGCCTTCCTTTCAACTCCTGATGTGGAGAGGACGGGCGTGTGCCTCCTTGTTGATAAGGAAGAAATAGGCTCTGTGGGAGCCACCGGCATGAGATCGAGATTTTTTGAAAACGCTCTTGCCGAAGTAATGAATGCCGCGGGAGTCTACAGCGATCTTGCGATGCGCAGGACATTGCAGAACTCAAAGATGCTGTCTTCGGATGTATCGGCATCCTATGATCCCCTTTACGGGAGTGTTTTTGATAAGCAGAACTCGGCGTATTTCGGACACGGGGTTGTATTTAATAAATACACGGGATCCAGAGGCAAAAGCGGATCAAATGATGCCAATGCCGAATTCATGGCGGAGATCAGGGGTATACTTGATGCAAGGAATGTGAGGTATCAGACCTGTGAGCTCGGAAAAGTGGATGCCGGCGGCGGCGGTACCATAGCATATATAATGGCGCTTTACGGCATGGATGTCATAGACTGCGGGGTGGCAGTCCTTTCCATGCATTCTCCTTATGAAGTAACAAGCAAATCAGATATCTACGAGGCTACAAAGGCCTACAGGGCATTTTTACTGGCATGAGTATAAGAAGAACAGTAGCGCTACTGCTCCCCAAGATTGACAGCGAATACTTTGACGGCATAGTCAGGGGAGCTAAGATGGCGGCCATGGAAAAAAAGATCAATCTGCTGGTGATAATCGGCGGAGAGTACGGGGTTGATTATGAAGAAAACGTACTTTATCATCTTGCCGACCAGAGAAGCATAGATGCCATATTTGCCGCAACCAGCACGATAATATCCAATCCCGATGAGTTTAACGCGCTCCTTAAGGAAACAGAGGGGAAGCCTCTGCTTACCATTTCGGACAAGCATCCCGATCTTCCGTGTATTTATTATGATAATTTCACTGGGATAAAAGCGGCCATGGATTACCTCACAGGTGTAAAGGGCTGCAAGCGGATATTGATGTTTGCAGGGCCTGAGCATTCCGGGGACGGAGACGAGAGACTTAAAGAGTATTTGAGATGCATGCATGATGCGAAGCTTCACGTGGAGGATCGTATGGTCGCGAGAGGTGACCATACTGAGGAGTGTATTGCGGAAGCAAGGAAGCTTATCGAAGATAATCCCGGAGCGGATGCCATAGTATGCAGCAACGACAGACAGGCCAAGCTGATGTACCGCATTCTCTATGAGAATGATCTCGAGGTTGGAAAGGATATCCTTGTAACGGGCTTTGATGACATGACGGAGTGTGCCTTTATGGATCCCCCGCTTGCTTCGGTCCATACCTCGCCCATAGCTCTAGGCTATGAAGCCTGCACACTCGCGGGTCGGATGGGTGACGGGGAGGATGCCTCGGACAAGATACTGAAAAGCCATTTTATCAATCGAGAGTCAACAGGCTACGATCCTTATTTCCAGCTCTTTAATTTTGAGAGGCGCAGAAACGTAAGAACGGGAACCGTATTTGATGTTCCGGTTCTCACGGAATCCATGGTGAACTTCATCTTCACCGGCGATCCCAATGATTACCAGGCGGGGTGCCAGAGAAAGCTCCTGGAGGATTTCCTTATGAGGATACTGGAGACCCATCTCGGCGCGGTATTAAGGCGCAGATCCATGAACGCAAGGGATTATTCCGTTAATAACGTCTTCGGCATGGGTATGATAGAGAATATAGACTGCGACAGGCTCTTTAGGGTACTGGACAGTATATACAGAGTATATTGCGCAAAGGAGAAATCCGAGACATCCAGAATGGAGCTTTCCAATCTTGTAGCCAGGGTTAAAAGTATCGTGGCGGCAAGCCTTGAGAGAAGATCCGGGGATATGAAGAAGGTCATAGATTCCAGGCACAACACCATAGGAAGATTCTCAAAGAAGCTTCTGGCCATAGATCCCGCATCCGAGGACAGATACAGAAAACTCATGGAGGCTTTACCGCTCATAGGAGTAATAAATGCCAGTATCTTCCTTTACCGTGAGCCTATACGTCATGAACAGGGAGAGAAATTCAAGATGCCGGATAAGCTTTATCTTAAGGCATATCGGGACAGGACAGGAGTTCATGTGGTGGATGAAGCTCATCAGGAGACGGATACCGCGGACGTCATGGACTACAGATATCTTGAGGGCGGCATGAACCACACGTTCTTTGCAATGGCTCTATATTACGGAGGTTATCAGAGGGGGATCATGCTCATAGATATAGATGATGAGTACAACTCAAGTTTTTCCCTTATCAGCAACGAGATAAATCTTGCTGTATCACATTTCAGGATATGAGGCGATGGTAACATTTGAAAATGAACTGAACGACCGGCAGCTTGAGGCTGTACGGCAGACCGAAGGCCCCGTGCTGATCCTTGCCGGGGCAGGCTCGGGGAAGACCCGGGCTTTGACATACAGGATAGCATATCTTATTCAAGAGCTGGGAATACGTCCCTGGAGCATCCTGGCTCTTACTTTTACAAACAAAGCGGCTAAAGAGATGCGGGAAAGAGTGGTCTCTATGTGCCCGGAGGTAGCAAGGGACATAACGGTTTCCACCTTCCATTCGCTCTGCCTTAGGATACTCTATACAGAGGCTGAAAGACTGGGCTACGGTAAGAATTTTGAGGTGGCAGATCAGACAGACCAGCGCTCCATAATGAAGGAGGTCTGCAAAAAGCTTCAGATAGACACAAAGCAGTATAAGGAAAGATCTCTGTTAAATGTCATTTCCGGAGCGAAGGATGAGCTGAAGACAGTAGAGGATTTCGCAGCCGACTACGACGGTGACTTTTATATGAAGCCATATGTGGAGGCCTACCGGGAATACCAGAAGACCTTAAGGGCAAACGATCAGATGGACTTCGATGATCTCATAATGAACGTGATCACCATTTTTAAGACCTGTCCCGAAGTACTGGAGCACTATCAGAATAAATATCAATATATAATGGTGGATGAGTATCAGGATACGAACATGGCGCAGTTCGTGCTGGTATCCCTTCTTGCAAAAAAGCACAGGAACCTCTGTGTCGTCGGAGATGATGATCAGTCCATCTATGCTTTCCGCGGAGCCGATATCAGAAATATCCTTGATTTTGAGAAGATATATAAAGAGGCTTATGTTGTCCGTCTTGAGCAGAACTACAGATCTACCTCAAATATCATATCGGTTGCCAATCAGGTCATAGCGAATAACAAAGGACGTAAGAGCAAGGAGCTTTGGACAGAGGCTGAGGAAGGAAGAAAGATACGGTTCAGACAGCTGGATTCGGCACAGGGGGAGGCAGCCTTTGTGGCGGATGATATCAGGGATTCCGTATAGGCGGGAAAGAGCCGCTACAGTGATTACGCAATTCTTATGCGGACGAATGTGCAGTCAAAAGAATTTGAAGATGCATTCCGGGTAAGAGGCATAGCCTATGATGTGGTGAAGGGGTTAAGGTTCTGGGATACAAAGGTAATAAAGGATGTCACCGCTTATCTTCTTACGGTAGCCGCCGGAACGAACGATATGAGAACTTCGAGGGTGATAAATATACCGAAACGCGGCATAGGCAATGCGAGCCTTGAGAAGCTTATGGCATTTGCTGCAGCCAACGGACTAAGCCTTTACGAAGCCTGCAGCAGACCCGAAAATGCCGGAATATCCGGGAAGGCGGCAAAGGGGATCAAAGAGTTTTATGAAACGATAGAAATGCTGAAAGACCGGACTTCGGGTATGAAGCTTGCCGATATGGTGGATGAGGTGATACGGGAGACCGACTATATGACCTACCTTGCCGATGTTTCTGATTCCACCGAGAAGTATCTGGAGCAGGAAGAGTATATCTCAAAGCTCAAGGATTCCCTTACGGAATACGAAGCGGAGTTCGAGCCGGGAGTTGTGACAAGCCCGTCCCTTATTGACTTTATGAGAATGAACGGCATAGAGGGGACCACTGTCGATGTCGATACGGATCCCTCAAATGATGACAAGGTTCTTATAATGACCATGCATAATTCCAAGGGACTGGAGTTTCCGAAGGTGTTCATGGCCGGAATGGAGGAGGGGTTATTCCCCGGATATATGGCGGTATCGAGCGGTGACGTTAAGGATATGGAGGAGGAGCGGAGACTCTGCTATGTGGGTATCACAAGGGCCATGGAGGAGCTTACTCTTACCTGTGCAAGGAGCAGGATGGTAAACGGCGAGACGAGATATGCTGCGGCGTCACGGTTTGTAAAAGAGATGCCCTTCGGGCTCCTCGATATGAACATCAAGCCGGAAAAGACCGAAAGGCCGGTAAGATTTAGTGATGGGTCATACGAGTATCCCGGAAGAGAGCGGGTATCCTTAAGCGGAGGCTTTGGATCTTACGGAAGATCCGGGACGGGGAGCAGCGCGGCTGTATCCGGTAGCACGGCGGCGCCAAGAACGGTGCCTAAAAGAAGAACTGCGATAAAAGGAAAGATAAAGCTTGGAAAGGATATGACTCCGGCTAAACCGGACTATGTAAAAGGTGACAGGGTCAGGCATTTCAAATTCGGGGAGGGAGAGGTGCTTGATATAAAGGAAGGACCCAAGGATTATGAAGTGACCGTTGACTTTGATGATCACGGTGTCAAAAAAATGTTTGCAGGGTTTGCTAAGCTGAAGAAGCTATGATAAAAGAGACCGGAAAAGAGAAGATGCTGTATATGGTCTTATTTGGTGCCATTACGGCGTTGTTTCTTGCAACCAGGCTTTTCCGCCTGGATATGGCGCCTTTTACGGCGGAGGGGATGCATTTTGATGAGATGTCTGCGGCTTATGATGCCTGGTGCATACAAGGCTGGGGAGTGGATCGGCATCTTACTCGCTTTCCGGTTTATTTTATGAATACGGGCCCCGGTCAGAATGCGCTTTATATCTATCTTGCAGCGATAGCTTTTAAACTCTTCGGATTTTCGTTGTTTAAATTCAGAATGGTGGCTGTGATCTGCGCCCTTGCAGCGTATGTCTGTCTTTATTTCCTTTCGGGGAAGCTTTTCGGTGACGGTCTTATTTCTCTGATCCCGAATGCTCTCATGACTGTGATGCCGGTTTTTCTTATGAGTGAACACTGGGGGCTCGAGAGTTATCTTTTTCTAAGCTTTTCCATTATCTCTTTTTATTTTCTAATATTGGCTATAGATAAGGGAAGTACAGGATATTTCGTGCTTGACGGGATCTTATGGGGGATCACATTTTACACATACGGGGTGTCTTATGTGGTCATTCCTTTGTTTGGAATACTGACACTTGGCTACCTGCTGTATATGAAAAAGATCCGGATCCGTGACATTTTAGGACTTGGAATTCCTATGGTTCTTTTGGGACTTCCGCTGGCTCTGGAGCAGCTTGTGATCGCGGAAGTGATAAAGCCTTTCAGCACAGGATTCATGGATTTTCTGCCCATGGACAGATCGAGAGTGAAGGATGTTTCTTTCTCTTATATTCCCGAGAATCTCAGAACTTCGTTCGTGACTCTCTTTTCAAAGGATTATCTCTTTTACAACAGCGTGCCGAAGTTCGGAACCATCTTCTATATTTCAATCCCTTTTATGATCGCAGGGCTCGGTCTTGTTCTGGTCAAAACATATCGGTCGTTAAAAAGCAGGGAGTATGAAACATTTACTCTTATATTGCTGCTTTATATTTCGGGAAGGCTGATGTCTCTTATGTCAGAGGGGCTTAATATAAACAAGGCAAACGAATTGTATTTTCCTTATCTTATATTTACCGCGGCGGGGATAGTGTTCATATTGGAGAAGATAAACCGGAAATGGCCGGTTATCGTGATAGCTGCAGGCTACGGCATTTCGTTTTTATTCTTCGCAAAGTGGGCTTACTCTAATGGAGAGGACAGCTGGAATTATCAGTCAAGACCCAGGACTACGGAATACATAGTAGAGGACATACATACGGGACTTGCCATAGAAGAGGCTAAGAAGATAGCAGGAGACAAAAAGCTTCAGATGATGATCAATGATGTTGAAGCAAGATATTTGCAGATCTGTCTTTTCGCCGGAACCTCGCCTTATGATTACGACAGGGAAGGCTATGAGGAGAACGGCTATGCAATAGGTATCCCGGAGGAGCTTGATCTGTCCGGAGATACAGTGTATCTGATAGCCGGAGAGCTTCACCACATCACGGATTACCTCGTGACGGAGGGCTTTACAAACAAGGTGGCAGACCACGACGGCTTCTCCGTGGTATACAGACAGTAGGGGAATTTAGGGCGATGATCCCGGAGGCGTGCCGGCCAGCCAAGTGTTTTGGGCCGTAGGTCTCCGCTTCGCTACGGTCGTCGCAAAGCAGACAGCCACTGGCTGTCTTGCGACACGCAGCAAGTGCGTGGCTCGGCGCTGTACAGTAACATGCATTGACTTTTGTGATCGTTTTATTTCAGGGGTTGATTTGTTTCGGGGTCTGGATTACTATATATAGCGGTTTTGTTTTGACGAG
>JAFPZU010000032.1 GCA_017417105.1 Lachnospiraceae bacterium
AAATAGATGAGAGAAGTGCCCAGTGCAGGGCAGAAATGAAGAGCAATCAGCCATAACGTTGATTGCCCTGCATTTGGTACTTCGACTTTGAACCAAGTCACGTGCCCGTCCGGCTGATATGTAGTTTCGGAGAGGCATCGACAAGATTTATTTTATCTCTTTTGTGTCCTTTGAAAATCAAAATGGGCAGGAATGCTTTGAGTACTGAACGATGAATAGACCACCATGTCTCAGGCGGTCTGTAATGAAAACTTGTTCAGCTCAGCGCGGCAATGGGTGTAGATGGATGCGCCGGCACCGCGTTTCCTGGTTTACCGCGGATATTTACGAGGGTCAAGACTTCCTTGCATTGACAGTGCGGGCAACATCCGATATCCCTGTTGAATAACGTTAGTATAAGCTCGCGCATTTTCATGTTCCGATAAGGGTTGCCCTGGTATGTGCTTCCCCGGAGCTTATGGATCAGCTTCAGAGATCTTTTCTTTGCTCCGTTTGTTATATATCCGGCATAACGGATCCTGCTGAATCCTTTGGGGAGTATATGCTGTAAAAACATACCGATAAACGCGGAGCCACTGACCGTCCGGGTCTTCATTTTTCCGTCCTTGTAGTCCTTGTAACGGAAGGTGATTTGCTCATTCTCTATGGAGAGGATGCGGCTGTTTGAAATCGCTGTGCGGTAGGAGTAACGCCCAAGGTATTCAATGGCATTGCCTTTGCCGTTAAATGTCTCCTTCAGAAAGGGCATCCACTGCTTATCAAAAAGAGCATCGATGAATTCTTTCCATTCTTCCGGAGCTTCCAGGGATGGTGTGAAAACAAAGGAGAGCTGGCCGGTTTCATACAGTTTTTTCAGGGAACAAAGGAATCTTCCCCGGAAGGATGCCGCAATAACAGGCTGCGGGATAATAAAACCTTTATGGCGCGATTCAACAAATGACCCCTGCTTTGTAAGACCTCCGCCGGAAAGACAAACATGGATATGGGGATGGTAATTCAGTTTCTGCCCCCAGGTATGAAGGACGGCCATGATCGCCGGTTTTGCGCCCATGTAGCGCTTGTCCTCGCAAAGAGAGAGGAGCGTATCATTTACGCAGTGGAAGAAAAGCGTAAGCAAAAGTTTTTCATTTGCCCGGATCAAAGGATTGAGTTCCTCGGGAAGTGTTATGATCACGTGATAATAGGCGATACCTTCGATCAGCTCAGTTTTGCGTTCCGCGACCCACTTTTTTTCCTGCGGGTGCTGACAGCAAGGGCATGAACGGTTGTTACAGGAAGCATTGTGGATAGAGAAGACACCGCATTCAGGGCAGACTTCCAGGGAATATCCGAGTTCCCCCGTCTTGCACGCCATGATCATACGGGCGGTCTTACGCTTGTTTTCATCAAGACCTTGATGCTCTGCTTCATACGAAGGATAAAAGCGCCGAAAGATCTCACGGATAGGATAGTTTCCCTGATACGCGCCGGAAATCTGTTCTGTCCGGAAAGGATGCTGCATTGAATCCGCAAACGCCGGATCAGTTCTGGAGATCATAGGGGCTCTTCACCAACCTTCCGTTACCGATTCCGAGCGTAAGATAGACTTCGGTGGAAGATAAAGACTTATGTCCCATGGCTTCCTTGATCGCGATGAGATCCGTTCCCGCGTCGTACAGATGCAACCCAAAAGCGTGCCGAAGGGAATGAGGCGTATAGCCTTTATCGGAAAGTCCCAGAAGTTCCATCTGTTTCTGGAAGACACGACGCACAGATTCCGTGGTGATATGCTCTCCTTCTTTTTTACCGGGAAAGAGCCAGTCCTGTCTTTTTGCGTTCTGGTAAGAAGAACGGATATATGTCTTGAGTATAGCAAGAGCTTTATCGGATAAGACAGCTCTTCTCTCACAGCGATTCTTACTGGCACTGATACTGACGTAATGGTTGGTAGCATTGATATCTTCGCAATGGAGACGGCAAAGCTCGCTGACCCGGATACCGGAGGAATAGAGGAGAGCGATCTCTGCTTTATGTTTGGGATTCGAGATGGAATCGATCAGGGAATTTACTTCGGCTTTTCCGGGAACAACCGGAAGCTTATCGATGGTCTGAATCTTAGGGACCTGCCTGGGATCCCAGTCCTTGTGCAGTACATAGATATAGAAATCATGTAACTGGGCGCTATGAACATTGATCGTTTTGCCATTAAGCTTCTTAACTTCTTTAAGGAACGCCTGCCAGGAACGGATAACCGCCCAGGGGATATCCGAAAGCGGATAGGAAGGGCTCAAAGCCTCAAGCCACTCGATAAAAGCTCTCATATAGGATGAATAAGTGGCGATCGTACCGGGAGCAAGATCCCGGAGGGAAAGAATATCGATATGCTCATTTAAGAGCCTGCTGTTTTCTTCAGTCATAACGAAGAACCTCCTTTGATAGATTTTGATGAAATGTAAGGATCGCAACAAAATCTACCGGGAGGACTTCGACAGGACTTGAATAAATTTGAAAAAAGCGATACACTCATACCGTGTTGAGAACCCTACGGTATGAGAGCGTGGTCGCCAAACTAAGCAGTCATCCGTGGGGTTTTTCCTTTCTACAGAATGAGTTTATCGTAAATAAAAAAGCCCGCTAATACAATAGCGGATATCAAACAAGAAAGGCTTCACGCAGGGCGCGTGATTTGGTTCAATCCGATATAATCCGCGATCTCCTGGGAGAACACCGACCAACAGTAGACCGTACCAATGCTGCAATGAAGCAGAAGAGCCGGTATTGCGGCACGAACCCATTTATTCGTCCGCCAGCCTCCCTGCTTCTCTTCCATTTCCGCCATTATGCTGTACCTCCATTGTCATAATATTTTTATATCAGTCAACCGGCCGTTGCTGATACAGTTCCATTTTACGTTCCGTTCCCGCAGCTGTTCAGAACGCTTTGCTTATCTGCGCAACTGCTCATCTCTTCGCTGCGGTCTCATCCTCACGTCT
>JAFPZU010000004.1 GCA_017417105.1 Lachnospiraceae bacterium
CCTTTTCCAGCCTGAAGCCGTAATAGTCAAGCTGGGCTATAACAAGCTCCGGACTGATGCCCGGTCCGTAATACGAAGGGACATCGCCTTCCGTTATGTTATTGTCCACTATCACAAGTCTTCCGTCTTCTTTCAAAGCTCTTTTAAGGCTTGCGATAAAGTCGTCCTTTACAAATTCTATGTCGGTGATATAGACCGCGTGATACATGGAACACATAAAGATCATATCAAGACTGTCTTCGGGAAGAGAGGCATCGTTCATCTTTGCCTCTATGGTCTTTACATTCTTTATTCCGAATTCATCCCGAAACTCCTGAACATAATGCAGCGCATCCTCATTGATCTCGGTCGCATAGACATATCCTTCTTCTCCCACGGCAAGTGAGAACTTCCAGGTAAAAAACCCTCCGCCGCAGCCTATATCCGCAACGGTCTCCCCCGGCTTCACATCCGCTGCCGCAAGAAGCTCATCCGTCTTCTCCCACAGGCCCCTGTTGGGATTATTGAAAACCAGGAATTCATTCCATTCATTGAGAGTCGGAACGGGAAAATCCTTGCCGGTATAATCATAATTTACCGCTTCGTTTTGCTCATCATCATTATTAAGCTCCAGATGGAACTTATACAGAAGATATGTCTTAAGCTTCTCGAAATCATTTCCGCAGAAGAAATCAGCATAGAATTTTGTAAGCTTATCCGAAGTCATCCGGACCCGTTCTTCCTCATCCGAAAGTCTGTAGGTAATGAACCACATAAGGGCAGTGTAATCATCTCCCACCCTCTCTTTGGGATAAAGCTCTTCAAACGCTTTGTATGCCTTCTCGAGCCTGTCCTTATCATTCTCCATAAGACCCTCGTACATGAGCCTTCCGCATCTTTTTCCCCTGACCGTATACCCTGAGGTCGCAGTTCCTATGATCCGGTATCTTATGAGGGATCCTGCAGAATTCACATATACTTCATGCTTTGACCTGTCAGCTTTTGCCCGCTCTTTCCTTTGCGGTTCTTCCTCCATCTCAAAGATCAGACCGTAACGCTGCGGAGTGAACTGGAAGCTGTCCACCATTCTGAAACCGTAATAAAAAAGCTGGCTGACTATCATGTCCTTATTGACATAGGGACCGTGATAGGGAAGCTCGCCCTCGGTCACAAGATCATTGTCAACGATTATAAGTCTCCCGCCTTCTTTAAGGGCATGCCTTATGCTTCCGACAAAGCTGTCCCTTTCCGCATCCGTAAAGGCCGCGTAGACATTGTGATAAAGGGAGCAGATATAGACGATATCGACTTTTATATCTTTTGTAAGTCCTATCCCCTCGAAGCTGCTCTTTGTCACGATGACATTTTTAATGCTGTTTTCCGCAACATATTCATCAAGATATTCAAGATGTCTGGGATTTGTCTCTATGGCATAGACCTTCCCCGCCTCTCCCACTATGTCGGAAAACTTAAAGGAATAATACCCCGGTCCGCAGCCTACGTCTGCTATCTCCATACCGGGCTTAAGCTGAAGTCTCTCTATGTTTTCCTTAGTGGTCTCCCAGCGCTCCCTGTCGGGATTATTGAATAAGATATAATCCTCCAGGAACCGCATACGGTTCTTAAGCTCCGTATTATCTCCGTCACCGTATTCAACAATGTGGTATTTATACTGAAGATAGGTCTTTAAGTTATCATGATCATTTTTTATCATCATGTTCTTAAAGCCCGCTACCGCCGGTATCCCTTCAATGTCCTGCTTCTTCTTTTCATCCATCAGGAAATACTTGCACATCCACTCAAGCGCCGTGTATTCGCCGCCGAAATTTTCATTAGGGATTATGGTTTCGTATATATCGATGGCTTCAGAAAGCTTTTCCGGATCGGGCTTATCCAGATAATCAAGGATAAGCCCCGCGGCTTTTTTGCCGCCCTCCGTTATATCAAAGGAATCCAGACTTCCCACATGTATCAGGGATTGTTTATCAACTATCCGTAAAACCGTAGGATCCATTTGTATCAGTTAACCTCTGTAAAGCCGTCTGTTGAAGGAAGTTCGACGGTAACGCTCTCGCCGGGATTCTTGAACTTGATCTTGATATCCAGATCAAGGTCATAGGTCTTATCGTTTCCGTCATCCATTAAAGACCCGGGAACGTTAACCTTCAGAACGCCGGTGTACTCAACATTCGTCAGGATGCCGTTCTTTTCGGTAGCCTTATAGACAAAATCATTGAGCTCGTCGATCTGGATGGTCTCGTCGGCGCTCTTGCCCGTCTCGTTCTGCACGAGGGTATTGAGATACTTCTTTACAAGAGCCTCTGAGAATTCAAGAGTATAGGTATCGCCGTCTTTCTTTGTTGATTTCACTGCTGCCTTCTCTACCGGTGAAAGAAGCCCCAGCTCCTTGATCTTTCCGGCTTCAAGGAAGCTTGAGAACTCATTAAGGAAAGCGTTGGTATTGAAAGTTCCGGAGGAATCCTTCTGCTCTTCTTTACCGGAATCCCCTCCCGTAGGCTCGCTGTTGATCTTAAACTTGCTCTTTGATTCTCCCATCTGCGTATAGATGTATTCGCCGTCTGAGAACTGTATAATGTCGTTGTCACCGGTGGACATCTCATAATAAAGGATATTGCTTCCGCTTGAAGTATCAAGCTTGAAATCACCTTCGCTCTGAACCTTCTCGCCGTCCATCTCAAGATCAACGTCAAATTCGGCCTCCATACCGCCGTTTGCAGTTACCTTGTTGTACGCGGATGCATATCCGTCATAAGCATTGGAGCCGCAGGCGGTAAGCATTAACATACCTGCTGCAAGTGTGGCCGCAAGACCCTTCTTCATCAAACTGTTCCTTTTCATTGTTTCCTCCTTAAAATAAATGATTCTGGATCCAAGGGTTACTTTTTATATATGCCAAACTCATCTCTTCGTCTTCCTGAAGGATAAGATCAACATCGACGCTATAATGCATACAAGACACATGATGGCAAGCACCACCCATGCGCTCTTTACCGGATTCAGGCTTCCAACATAGGTCTTATAGGCTGAATATGCCTCATCCACCCCGAAGCCCGTCTCATACTCAGTCATTTCCCAGGTTCCCACGTCATATTTGACGCTCTCATACATCTCATTGATGTTGCTGGATACAAAGTATGCGATACACGCCCACCGGCAGGGCACGATCTTTGATATAGTCTCAGTTATTCCTGACAGCGTGCTCGCCACTCCGGAAAATAAGATCTGGGGAAGCAGGAACACGGGACACAGGATCAGAGCCAGATCGTTGGAGGCTGCGCTTGAGATCAGAAGTCCCAGGCACATTGCGCTCATCACACAGAGGAAGGTAGTCACAAAGAACTCCAACGCGAGGCTTGTAAACACTATTCCCTCATCCCCCATGCTTATGGCAAGAGCCGTTGTTGAGTTTATATTCCCATCCACCGTTGCCGTCGTGTTGGAGAAGAAATTAAACATAAGCTGCATGATAACAGTCTGGATAAAACATATGAGTCCGATAATGACAACCTTCGACAATACATAGGGCACAGCCTTTACTCCGGTAAACTTCTCCCTTTCAAATATGTTCCTCTCCTTGCTTATTTCCTGAACTGAATTAAAAATGCCTATCCAGAAGGAAGCGCAGGAAAACGCGAACATAAGCTTCATCGTATCTCCAGCCACAAGGAAGGGCAGACAGTCACGGTCTATGGAAAGTCCCAGGTAATTATAAATATTACCGTCAGCCTGGAAAGCAATACATACAAGCGCAGTCAGAGCAATTGGCATGGCAAGGAGCATTATAAGCCTCCCCTTGTCGTTGAAGATGATCTCCGCGTAACGCGCCGTCATAACGGCAAACTGTTTGAAGAATTTCCTGGGTTCAAACGCTATTCCACGCTTAACGGGACCGGTCTCTTCGACCTTGGGCATCGCCCCGGGTCTTTGTTTCTCTTCCCACTCCCTGAACCTCTGGGACACTGCCTTGGAGTTTTCGTTAAGGTCATCATAGATATCTATCATGTCTTCCTTGCCAAAGAACTCCAGCGCCTTCCCCGGCTTTCCTGAATAACAGAGAAGCCCACCGTTACCCATGCAGATAAGCCTGTCACAGATATTAATATTCTGAACGGTATGAGTTACCATGATAACGGTCTTTCCGGTTTCCGAAAGCTTTTTGAGCATATGCATAAGATGCTTTTCCGTACCAGGATCCAGTCCCGATGAAGGCTCATCAAGGAAGAAAAGCTTGGGGGACGCCAGAAGCTCCACCGCTATGCTGGCTCTTTTCTTCTGTCCGCCGGAGAGCCTGCTTATCATCGTGTTCCTGTGGGCTTTAAGCTCCACAAGATCCAAAGTCTCATCAATCTTTGCCTGGATCTCTGCAGGAGTAGTATCAACCGGCATCCTAAGCTTTGCAGAATGCATCAGCATCCGTTCCAAAGTCAGATTATCATAAACTATATCATTCTGAGGCACGTATCCCATGAGGGAGCGCAGGCTCTTTTCATTGGTCTTGATACTTTCACCGTTTATAAAGATGTCTCCTGCCGTAAAGTCCGCCATTCCGGATATACAGTTTAAAAGTGTCGTCTTTCCTGCGCCGGATCCGCCGACGATCGCAACAAATTCTCCGGGCTCTATATTTAAGTTAACGTCATTCGTTATGAACTTTTCGCCCTTCTTTGTCTTGACTTTCTTGTATATATTCCTGACAGATACGGAGACACCGCCAAGCATCTTGTGCAGATACAGCATCCCGTCGGTAAAGATCAGGGAGGAATCGGCTATGATCAGCTTGTCCATCTGATTCAGCTTAACCTTGCCGGTCAGCGGGTTTCCGTTCAGGATGATGCCGTTCGTGGAATTATTATCCTCAGCGTAGAATTCACCGTTCTCGCCGGTTATGACGCAGTGCCATCTTGATACCGAAGGATGATCCAGCACCAGATTACAGGTTGCATCCCTACCGATAACATACTTGCCCTTTGGATTGAGCTTAAACCTGTCTATGGAAGCCGCAGCTCCCGCTTCTCCGTAGGAGAATGCGATCACAAGCCTTTCATTGACGCTCTTTCCTATGTAGTACTTATCTCCGTCGCTCATCATCTGCGAGAAGATCTTCACGCCGTTGAAGTTCAGTCCGTTTGCGCTGTTGTCATCAAATATGAACCAGTGCCCGTCGGACTGATAGAAAGTACAGTGAGCCCTCGACACGAAGGAAATATCATTCGGTATCGAGATGTCATTCGCCACGGCCCCTTCGCCGCCGTGCATGGGTCCTCTTCCAAGCCTTACCGTCTGCTTGCCGTAGCTGTCAAGGTCGTAGACTACAGGCTCCCTGTTGCTGATATAGATAGTTATCCTGCTGCTTTTTTCCATAATAAAACCGCTCCTGCTATTTCCTGAATATTGTCCGCCCGTCAGTTAAGATCTATCGGATCACCTATAGTGTTGTATCCCTTAAGGGTATTGGGATCGATATAGTACCAGTCCCAGGTTGCCGTATGATCTCCCATATCCTCATAAAGGTGTATGTTTAAGGTGCCGTCGGGATCAATACCGTCAAGCGCCGCGATCGGCGCTCCGCTCTTCTTCTTTGCCCTCTCCACTATCTCCTCATTACTGAGCTTCCCGCTGCTCTTCTCTTCCGTCTTCTTTTCCGTCTTCGTACCGCTGTCAGAGGACTTGCTGCTTTCTTCCGCTTCGGAAGCTTCCTTCGAATCGGAAGCGCTCTTATTCCTCCAGTCGTCCGTTTCTATGATCGCCATTCTGCTCTGGGGTCTTATGAGGATCACATAATCCTGCTCTCCCGAGATATACTGGATTTTTCCGATGCCGTACATGGAACTGTCAAGGTAGATGAATTTTTCGATATCAACCTCGGCATAGTCCGTCTGAGCCGTAAGTTTCTTGTAATCATCCTTCCAGGTTCCCATATATTTTACGGGAGATCCGTCTTTGATCTCCTTATACTCTCCCTCAAAGGTGCCCTCCATTTCATGCTTCATGTCAAAGGTAAAGGAGACATTGTCCTTCAGGGTATGGATATTCGCATTCCCAAGATATGAGGTCTCGCTTCCGTATACATCGGGTATCGGCGTTGTCAGACACTTCCAGTCTCCCTCCACAAGCAGAGGATTGTGAAGAACCAGAGCGTCCTTGTTATCAAAGTACATCATAAGGTTGTCGTTTCCGCCCCAAAGAGCCGCTCCGACAAATTCCCAGTCCATAATTCCGGGTTCTTCGGTCGTGGAAAGGAATTCCGCAAGCGCTGCAGCGTCCTCATCGGAATACTCGTTTATATCCTCGGTTTCGCTGCTCTTATCCTCATCCTTTGATTCTTCCTCCTTGTTCTCCTCTTTCCCGGAGTCCGCGCCGAAAAGGGACAGGGAACGGGAGGCCTCCTCGGTCTCCTCCTCATCCTCTCCCTCATCCGTATCTTCGCTATCCTTATCATTGCCACCGGTGCCGCTTTCATATCCTGCCTTAAAGGCATCGACTGCCCCACAGCCTGATAATATTCCTGCCGCAAGACTTAAGGATAAAAGTATGCCCAGTATTCTGCCTTTCATGATCTCTCTCCTGTCCCTTTTATCTGGTCTGCTGTGATATGCCCTTTATGTTATTCAGCGCCCAGTCCTCATTAACAAGCGTCACCACACTGTCACAGAACGGACATCTTGCCGTCTGATTGATATTAAGCGGCGCTCCGCAGTGCGGACATGAAACCGTCTGCATCCTTGCCGCTCCGGTAATGACTCCGCTCTTCCTGCAGACATCCCACTCATATTCCATAAACTTTTCCCGGTTCCTGTCGCCTGATATGACGTTGCCTGTCCTGTCATCTATGATATAAGCAACTATTCTGGCGCGAACCTTCACCACTATATGATCCATACCGGCGCTCTGATAGTATCCTCTCGGCGTCACTTCAAGCACCGCAACTCTTTCCGTACAGGGCGTCTGATAATTCCGCCTCTTCTCTTCAAGCTGCCTGTCCATCTGGTTCCAGAACGCATCCGTCATGTAAGGCTTCAGCGCCTCAATGTTCTTATTATGCCACTCCTGCTGCATCTGCACGTAGAGATTTGCCATATGCTCTCTGAACGCCGCTTCATTGAAGTTCGGATCAAGCGATGCATAAGTTGGCATCGGTCTTAAAGCCGACCCCGGGGTGATGGAAGCTCCCGCCGGCTGTCCTCTTCCTGATCCCTGATTATTAGAATTCGGTGATTTCTTTCCCCAGATCATATATGCTATTATTATGACTAAAAAAACAAACCCAAGTACGCTTCCCCCACCACCGGAGGATGAATCTCCATAGTCCCCGCTCGAGCTGTAATCTCCGCCTGAATCCCAGCTTCCGCCGTAATCCGTATCCCCGGCGAAGTCACCGAAATCCGCTTTTGCCTTTACAGGATAAAAGGCAAAAGCCAGGGCAAGCATAATAACCGCCCCCGCAAGGATATATTTAAGCCTTTTCCTTCTCTTTATCTTACTATCCTGATCCCCTTTTCCCATAGCATATCCTCATGCCCCGCAAGCCCGGGGTTAAGGTCAGGCACAGGCAACTGTCTGCTCCGACCCCGACAATAAATACTATTCATTATCTCACATACACCCTCATTTGGTAAAGGTGTGCCAGTAATTAGTCATTGCCCCTTTTGTCACGACCGATATCCGCCATATCCAACCCGCTCTTTTGAGACTCCTGCCCTTGTGATATACTGATTCCATGGTTTTTAATTCGCTTTCATTCCTTATATTTTTTCCGACAGTGGTATTGGTGTACTACCTGATTCCCTGCAGGGTAAGATATCTCTGGCTTCTTTTTGCAAGCTGGTTCTTTTATATGTCCTGGAATATATCCTACGGACTGCTGCTGCTTTTTTCTACAGCGACGGCCTACTTCGGGGCACTCCTGCTTTCGCGCGCAAAAAACTCAGGGTCAGGGAAGCGGATCCTTATAATAAGCCTTCTTGCCGAGTTTTGTCCGCTGGTCTTTTTCAAATACACGGGCTTTATACTTGACAGCATAAACCATGTTTTTGAGGTGGCCGGAAGCTATGCTCCTTTTGCACTGCCCGACATCCTGCTGCCGATAGGCATCTCTTTCTATACTTTTCAGGCTGCCGGTTATATTATCGATGTATACCGCGGCACGGTCGAAGCAGAACGCAATTTCTTCCGTTTCGCTCTTTTTGTCGCCTTCTTTCCCCAGCTTGTGGCGGGTCCCATAGAGCGCACAAAAAACCTGCTCTCACAGCTTGACTGCACCGCTCGCTTTGATTTTGAAAAAGCACGGGACGGGCTGTATCTTATGCTTTGGGGATATATAATGAAGGTTGTTATAGCTGACAGGATAGCGATCTTTGTAAACTGTGTCTATGAATCCCCCCTTAAGTACGGCGGAGTTTACCTCATAACAGCCGCCATGCTCTTTTCGATCCAGATCTACTGCGACTTTGCCGGATACTCAACCATCGCAAAAGGCGCAGCGAAGATACTTGGCATAAATCTGATGGATAACTTCAATTCTCCGACCCTTTCGATTTCCGTGTCGGAATACTGGCGCAGATGGCATATCTCATTAACCTCCTGGTTCAGGGATTACCTTTACATACCCCTTGGAGGAAACCGTAAAGGACCGAAAAGAAAGCTTCTTAATAAATTCGTTGTTTTTACCATAAGCGGTCTCTGGCACGGAGCCGACTGGACCTATGTCATGTGGGGCAGCCTGAACGGCATCTTCATTATCCTTGAAGATATTGCCTCCTCTGCCCTGGGACGTATCCCCGCTTTTCCTGGCTCAAAACACCTTAAACTGCCCATAAAGCTCATAAAGTGGCTCCTTACCTGCATCCTTGTGGATATTGCCTATATTTTCTTCAGAGCCGTGAATATGGGATCCGCCTTTCTTATTATAGAAAGCATCTTAAAGACCTCAAACTGGAAAGAGCTGACTAACGGCGGCATCTTCTCCTGTGGTCTGGACGTTAAAAACTTTGTATTCCTGCTTATCATGATAGCAATGCTTATGCTGGTTGACTTGTTTAATAATAAAGGCATCCGTTTAAGGACCCTCCTTGCAGGAAAGCCCCTTCCCCTCCGGTCGCTCTTAACAGCCGCCGCAGCAGTATTCATCCTCCTTTTCGGGATCTGGGGTTCAACCTATGATGCAGCTGAATTCATATACTTCCAGTTTTAAGGGACATGAAAATATGAAAAAATATCTTTATCCCATAACAGAAACTCTTCTTACACTGATGATATTCGCCCTGATCATGTCTGCCCTTATTCCCCTGGTGGAGAATAAACAAAGCTACACCAAATACAAGGCTTTCTATGATACCCCGGAAGAATATGATGTGCTTTTCTGCGGGGACTCCCATATGATGAACACCGCCTATACCATGGAGCTTTGGAAAAACCACGGTATAAGAGCCTACAATATCGCAAACAGCGCGGAATCCATGCCCGTTACCTACTATGTGATAAAGAATGCCCTCGACCACTGTGACCCGAAGGTAATCGTAATAGATACCTTCTTCACCTACAACAACCGCATTATGACTGCAGGCAAGGAGATGCTTCCACATCAGTATTTTGACATGCTCCCCCTTTCAAAAAATAAGATCGAGGCCGTGAACTGCCTCTTCGACAGCAGGGAAACAAGGTTCGGATATCTCTTTGATTTCTCCCTTTATCATTCCAGATGGAATGAACTTGAACGCGGTGATTTCTTTCCTGAATATAACGGGTTTGGAGGCGCGGAACCGCTCCTTGCTTCCTATACGGTAAAGCCCCCTTCGGGTAAGATGTCAAAAAAACACGATATGGCAAAACGCCCCGAAGAATACCTTGGAAAGATAAAGTCACTTTGCGACGAAAAGGGAATAAAGCTTATCTGTGTCATGAATCCTTACGCCATGTGGTTTGAGAATAAAACCGGCAATGTTGATTTTGAAAAGACCTTCAGCAAACTTGGGATAGAATTCATAGACCTCAGGGAATCAGACCTTGTGGATATCTATGCAGACTCCGGAGACGTGGCACATCTTAATATGACCGGCGCCAGAAAGATCACGGACTTTTACGGGAAATATCTTACTGAGCACTCTTATGTACCGGATCCCGCCCCCTGTGACGAAGCCCTCTGGAATAAAAACTATGAATACTATATTGAAAAAAAGAAAGCCGTCTTCCCGATGGCTGCTGACTGTGCGGGTGTTCTGTCCGACCTGAATGATCCCGACTTTATCTTCGACTTAACCCTTAGGAAAGGATATGTCCCGGAAGGCACCATAGCCTTGATGCTTGATAATGCCCGCTCTTTCGATAACGTAAATATCTCCGCCGAAGGAGAAGCGGATGATGACATCTTAGTCAGGATCCGCCCCGCCTCCGGCGGAGATTATTTTTTCGAAAAAAGCTACAGGCTCAGCCCCTCATCACTTTGACGGTCCGTTAAGAGTTATGGTTCCGGTAAGAGTCTGATACTCTCCGTCCACTTCCCTTTGAACCGTAATATCCGCCATATACCCGCTTTCATGGGAATTAACGGCAGTTTCAAGTTTTACCTTTGTTGTTACCGTATTACCGTCAAATTCGGTTATGATATCACCTTCCTGCAGACCGGCTTTCTCCGCAGCGCCGCCGGGGAGAACGTCTCCTACCCTGACTCCGACTGGCGTTCCGTTCTCATCTTCCATGTTACTCATGTCAAGATACGTAACACCGAAGGAAGAGGTGAAATTATCCCAGTCCTTATCAATACTGCTGTTTAGCGCCAGCACTCCTATCATGAATATCGCAGCTATCCCAAGAAGGATGAATAATAGGATCGGTGAGCATATCCGTCGTTAGAGCATTATATATGGTAGCCCCCAGGGCGTAGATATCGGTCCAGGCTCCCTGTTTGCCCTTTTGCTGATACTGCTCCAGGGGAGCAAACCCCTGCTTCAGTATTACGGAAAGGCTCTGGGACTGCTCCGCCATCACCTGCCTTGCGGCGCCGAAGTCCAGAAGCCTTATGCTCCCGTCGTCACAGAGCATTATATTGTCCGGTGAAATGTCGCGGTGCAGTATATTCATCCCGTGAGAAGCAAGCAGCGCGTTTGAGATCTGCTGGAATATATTCACAGCCTGCCCTTCCGTAACCGTCTTTTTCTTCATGTACGACTTCAACGTCTGTCCCTGCAGATATCCCATTACGAAATATACCGTATCATTCTCATAAAAGAAATCGTGGACGCTGACTATATTGGGATTGCCGTTAAATTTGGCCACCATCTTCGCTTCGTTATAGAATTTTTCAGCTCCGGTCTTGAAAGATTCACCCTGTTCGGCGTTTGAAACCGTAACCATAGTGCTTCCGGGATTTCTTAACGCAAGTCCTATCGGATAGTATTCCTTCACGGCTATCCTTGCATCAAGCTTCAGATCAAACCCGAGATACGTAATGCCGAATCCGCCCTGTATGCGCTTTTTACGAATCCGCAATGCGGACAAGGTTCCACCGTTGTTTCTGAAAAACAGTTTTCACACAGAGTCCGGTTGTTTAATGTAATCATTTCCCACCGCCTGTATATAATGATAACTGCAGATCTTTACTACAACCGTTTCCAATATATCACATATTTTACGGAAAACGGATAGCGTGACAAAAAGTAGTCATTGACTCACCTGGCACGTATAGGGTAGGATAGTACCTTAACATATGTTTCAGTCGGAGGAAGACGGTTATGAAGCTGCACGAAAAACTTGACTATATTATAACTAAGCTTGACGCCAGTAATGTGGACATCGCAAAATATGGTGACCTTGACCGTACAAATGTCAGCCGTTTCAGAAACGGCAGGCGTTTTCCCTGGGCAGACTCCGATGCTTCAAAGAAACTCATAAACGGCCTCTATCTTTATGCGGACAATATAAACGCCCTGGATGAGCTCTGCAGCATTACGGGAGGAGATCCGGACGGTACCGCGGAAGAGATAAAAAAAAGCGTAAAAGAGTGGCTTTATAAGGAGATTTCAAAGGAACAGCCGGACATATCCAAAAAAGCCAGGATCCGTACGTTCTCTCTTGAAACCTTCAGTGACCGTTTTAATTCCGTTGTAGAGCTTACCGGCTATTCAAACATAAGGTTAAGCCAGCTTGTAAACGTGGATTCCTCTCTCATAAGCCGCTACCGCTCGGGTCTTCGCAATCCGCTGTCAAACCCTGAGATCGCAACCCGTATCCTTGATACCCTGTGGCAGAATATAACCAGGAACAAAAAGACGGATGAACTTGCAGGCCTTATGAAGGTTCCGCTTGAGGATGTCAACGAGCATTCTTTCAGTTTTTGGCTTTATGATTATGATTCACTTCAGGACTCCTATTCCGCTTCCGTGGAAAAACTGATGGACGCTTTCCAGGCTTTCGCCTCTGCCACCCCGCCCGCTTTCGCTGACAGTCTTCCGGACAGCAGCGAGCTTCCCGGGGAGAAGAGTATATATTTCGGGACAGAGGGTCTTCGTGAGGCAGTGATAAGGTTTCTCCTGGACGCTGCCCGCTCCGGTACGGGAGAACTGAAACTTTATTCTGACGAGAGTATGGAGTGGATGGTATCCGATCCTGTTTTCAGATCCAAATGGACCCGGCTTATGCAGGAATGCCTGAAAAAAAGGATTCACATCCGGATCATTCACAATATTGACCGCAGCTTTGACGAGATGAGTGACGCGATAATAAGCTGGCTGCCACTGTATGCCACAGGCCTCGTGCAGTCCTTCTACTGCAGGAAACAGGTCGGAGAGCGTTTTTCGCATACTCTTTTTCTTAATCCGGGAAAAGCCTGTATTGCAGCTTTTCATGTAACATGCGCGGAGGATCAGGGCATATACCACTACTATACTGATCCCGGGATCCTTAAGATCTGCGAAGCATCCTACGATATGCTCCTTGAAAGCTCTGCTTCACTTGTCAAGCTTACCGATCCCTCTTTCAAAACGCCGCCTTCGGGAAACCTGACAGTGATTCAGCCGACGCTCTCGGTTGCAACCATGCCGGAAAATCTCGTAAAAAGCTTTGAGAGCCCGACCCTTGCCGAAGAATGGAAGTACAGGCATTCCACCTTAGAAAAATGTCTTGAGAACCACCGTTTTCATGAATTTCTTCCCCTGGCTGACATCTCGGCTCTGGATGCCGGGGTCATGCCTATCGAATCGATGCCGGGGGTTTCGGAACTTCATTATTCGGCAAAGCAGTACAGGCTTCATATCATGGCTCTTATCCACCTGTTGGAATCCGATACGGGTTACAGGCTTTATCTCCTGCCGGAAACGCCGTTTAAGAATATGAAGCTGGTTATAGGATCCGACTTTGTAAAGGTCACAAGTGCCTTAAGACCGCATTTTTCGCTGATCTTCAACCATCCCCTGCTGTACAGGTCATTCGCAGAGTACACCGACGCACTCAGGAGCCAGTATACGATTGACAGAAATACCCTCCGGAAAAAGCTGAGGAACCTGATCTGAGGCATGCCCCTCAGCCTGCTTCCATGAGCCTCAGTACAAGCATGACATCATCTATATGGTTCTCATGCTTATAAACATATGTGACAACGGCAAATCCATTCTCCGTTTCCTGAAAGATCATTTCCACACTGTATTTTTCACCGGTTGCCGTTTTATATGAACTTCTGTAATACTTATACTTTGCACCATAGTAGGTTTTTATACTCTTAAGCGGAAATCCCGTTATCACTTTGTTTTCATCCTTAGGATACAGTATGTCACGTATTATGGCCTCTTCTATGAGCTTATCCTTATCCCGGTCATTTATATCAACATCCGACTTATCATAGTAACTTATGAAAAGACTCTCGGCATATGCCTCCCTTTTGCCAAGGTTGTTGAGACAGTACTGGTATCCCTCCATGCTTCCAAGTTTTTCCTCTACGACATCATGTTCTACTGCCTTCCATTCCGACGGAATATAAAATCTCGCTTCAAGAGATCTGTCCTTGTTTTTCGAATAAAACCTTTTTTCAGCCATCCCGCTTTTCCTGACAGGCTGACCCCCAATGAGAGTATATGTATCATAAGAAACGGCTTCATCTCCGGCATTTTCAACTTTATCAATCTTAACGTTCAGTCTGCCCGTCAGGCCGTAAGAAACTTTCCCGTATACCTTTACCCTGTCCCCCTCTTTGAGATTCCTGATATTCTCTGTCTGCTGCTTATCCGTAATACTGCAGGTTATGCTCTTCCCTCCTCCATCAGTTTCCAGATCAAATTCCTTATAACTGCTCTTTTTATTCACCACATTTCCGTAGAGAAGAAAGCAGTTTCCGTTATATCTGTCTTTATTCTTTTCAAATGCATCGCCTAACGCCCCGGGGTCAGACACCTGATAGATCCTTCTTTCTTCCGTGTCCATAATGACCTTATTATTAAAGAAATCAAACCCGCATAAGACCATGCCCACGCAGATGATTATCAAGGATATCCAAAGATATGCCCTTTTTGTAAGGAATCCCTCAATCCGCCTCATAAGCATATCCCTTTTCCCTGCACCAGGAATCAAGCGCATCATCAACACTGTGATAGACCCCGGCCACCGCGTAGTCATCTGTCAGCCTGACAGAAAGATTCCCCTTATATTTTGTATTAATATACCCGATCAGTTTGTCGTAAGAAGAATAGGTATTGCCATCGCACTTTATCTCCCTTCCCGTGACCCGTACGATCACCTTCTTCGCTGATTCGGCGTCGTCATCGGTGTCTTTCTGTTTTTTATCATCTGCTGTTCCATCGTCTGCACTGTTATCGGAAACCGCCTCGTTATTTTCTCCGGCTTCATTAATGCCTCTGACAGAAAGATCTATTGCCTTATCAAGGTCAATAAGACCCGAAAGGGATAGTTCCACAGGCTTTTGTCCCCATCCTCCAATGATCAGCGCCCCGGCTAAAAGCACTGCGATAATAAGCATTTTGAACAGTCCCTTATTTCGGTTCATAATCAAATCCGTATTCTTCCAGCATATCCATTACTTCCTTATAGGTGGAAGAAGCTGCATAATCATCAACAATATACACTGTCCCCATATCGCCTATATCTCCGATAAAGGATCGGAATTCTCCCATATCCTTAAATTCCTGCTCCTTAAACGCCACGACATGGCCTTTTACAACTATAAAATTTGAATATGAGTTTCCTGAAGGATCCGTGTAATTTCCGTTTTCATCTATCCGGTTTTCAAGTTCTCCGGTGACATCGGAATCCGTATCTGAAGCTCTCTCCAGTGCCTTTGTCGAAAACAGGAAGCCGAATCCCCTCTCTCCAAACTGAAGAAAAGCCCCTGCGTATGACAGAATAAAACCCGTGACAAACATGACCAGTATCCCCGTAAGGTAGGTTCTTCTGGCCTTCTGGAGCATGGCAAAATTGCGCGGAGAAGTATAGTGCGCATAATCGTCTGCACGCTTTATGACTATCCGATATGTCCTTTGGAACGGCTCAAATACAAATTGTATAAGCCCTATCAGCGAGAGCAGGATAAGAATGCCCCCAACTATCATCATAATGACTGGAATCATACCGACCCCTTGATCCTTACGTTATCACCGTGTTCAGCCTTAAGCCTGTAGAATATGCCCTTGATCTCCTTCTCGTCGCGGTAAAGAATATCCTCATCCCCCTCGTTAAGGGAAAGCACCACGACTCTTTCTGGGTTTTCCTGAATGTATCCCTCCAGATATTCCGTAAGGGCGTCAAAGGACTCTGCCGTCTTTGTCCGTTTCAGCTCAGGGATCACGGGAGGTTCGGATTTCTTATCCGAATTCATGACACTTATATGCCTCGTAACAAGGTCTTCGTCGAAACTTGCATTAATACTGATAAAGGCAATATACTCCGACATATTGCCAATGGAGTCCGACTGATCCTCATACAGCTCCCTGGCATTGTTATAGCTTATGGACTGCTGCCTGGATTCTTCCTCCACGGCCCTCATTTTGCTCTCCTGTTCCTGATTCATGCTCATGACCACAAGCAGCACGATAAATATGACATCCAGCATGGATGTCAGATCTATGATGATGTTTCCTTTGTTCTTAAACCGTCTCACGATCATAAGCCCCTATGAAACATCATTCAGATATCTTTTCATAGATGGCGGCGTTATTGACCATCTTGTCGTAATCATTCAGGATGATCTCAGTCTCGCTTATGACTCTTGCCGGAAAAACCGTATCGAAGAATTTCAGGGCTATCGCAAAGATAAGACCCACAAATGTTGACTGAAGCGCAAGATACAGGGAATTGTACAAAAGATTTATATCAGTCTGGGACCCTTGAAGCTTCATGATAAGCCCCGCCACGGTACCAAGTATCCCAAAAAGAGGAAACAGCGATATGAGCTGCGAAAAAGCCTCATGCCATGAACATGTCCTGCTGAATGCTTTTTCATACTCCCTCACATCCTCGGGAGTCGCCTTGGTATCCTCCACGCTTTCGATTATCTCATGCGTTTCCTTGTCGATTAAAGATTTGCGCTTTTTGAGGTTCATAATGGATTCGATCTGCTCATAATGGCTTTTTATCGACACGTAATTCCCGATGAGAAGAACAGTCAGGACAATTCCCAACACAACGATGACCGGCACCATGTAATCCGATATTAACCGATACGCACCCATTCTTCCCATCCTCCTTCAGCAGCGTTTCCACAGTGTTCGATATCTTTTTTCAGAATTCCTTAATCCCGGAGAATCCATTATACCACAATTCCGGGGAATGGATAGAGAAGTCAGCCTTATCCAACAGTCTGAACTATGTGGCTGCCGCGCTTGTCTCTTTCTACGCGAAGCTTTGACGGTATCTGATCCTGCAGGAGCTGTACATGGGATATTATGCCCACAAGCCCGTTTGCTTCCTGAATGCTGTTAAGAACATTCATTGCATCCCCGATGGAGTCATCATCCAGTGATCCGAATCCCTCATCAATGAACAAAGCCTCGATCTTTATCCCGCTTTTCTGTGCCACGGTGGACATACCGATCGATAACGCAAGTGAAGCAAGAAATTTCTCCCCCCCGGAGAGTGTACTGACAAAACGCCCGTCATGCTCCTCGCTGTACCTGTCAAAAACCTTAAGCTCCAATCCGCGCTTATTGGTTCCCTGTGCCTTTTCATCAGAGCGATATAAACGATATCTTCCTCCGTGAACCATCTCAAGCATCCTGTTTGCAGCTGCAACAACCGAAGAAAACATGATCCCAAGTACATATCTTTGAAGTCCGGTACCTGAATCCCCGCGAAGTTTTTTGGCAAACGCAAAGTCTTCCTCCGCTTCCCGGATCTTCTCTTCGATTCCGTCTCCTTCTTTTTTAAGAGCCTTTACTTTATTGTCCAGCCTCTCGATTTCCTTCGATAATATACCCTTTTTCTCTCTGTATTCGCCCTGTGCATCACCGGCGCTCTTAAGTATTTCCCGACACTTTTCTTCGTCCGGCTCCTTCCTGCCCCTAAGCTCTGCTTTTATCGACTTCAAGCTCTCCTTTGCAGTATTAACACCGGCATCATATGCCGCGATCTGCGAAGACAGGTCTTCCATCTCCCCATCATCCATCATAAGCTCTTCCGCATCAGTCTGAGACTCAAACTTATTGTACTTCAGTGCTTTCTCAAGCGCCTCCTCAGCCTCTTTATGGGCTTTATCGGCTGCTTCGGTTTCCTTTTCAGCCGAGCCTGTCTTTGTTTTGGATTCGAGATAAGCATCCTTGGCAGATTTCTGGGTCTCAAGCAGTTCCTGCTTCAATTTCTCATACTCCTCGACAGACGCCGTCAGCTTTGCTATCTCTTCCTCAAGTTTTTTCGCTGTTGCAACACCTTCTAAAAGGTTCTTCTTTCTGCTGTCTAACCGTTCGGAAAAAGTAGTGACCTCGGTATTGGCCTTCTCAACTGCAGCATGTTTTTCTTCGACAAGTTTTTTTGCCTTCTCCTGATCAGTGATCATCTCCTGCAATTCCTGATACTTCTGTTCAGCATCTTTCTTCTTTGAATCCACCTTTGCCCTGGTAATGCTGTTTTCAGCGGCCTTTGCTTTATGCGGATGCTCCGTACTTCCGCAGACAGGGCAGGGCTCCCCCCTCTTCAGCTGTCCTGCAAGCTCACCCGTAATTCCGGTAAGGTAAGCATTTAAGAGATCTTCATGTTCCGCCTGCAGCGTCGTATACTCATTCCGAAGCTTAACTATCGCTTCAGCTATCAGGTCACCGGCTTCCTTAGCCTTTTTTTCAGACTCTGCAGCATTCGAAGCGGCCTTTTTCTTATCCTTAAGCTCCCGTTCTGCTTCCTCAAGACCATGATAATCCTTACGTTTGCCTTCATATATGATCTTTTTGGACTTAAGATCCTCTATGTCCTGTTCCTTATCCACATGAAGCCTTAACTTTTCTGAAGCTTCTTCGAAGACCTTCTTCTTATTATCCGCCGTTCTTCCTGCCGCCTCTTCCTCTTTTTTTCTCTTCTTATAAGACTCTGCTGATGCTTCAAGAGCTTCTATGAATATCCTTACTTTATCAGCACGCCTGGCATCATTTAACGACTTTTCCCATCGAGCCCGCTCTTCTTTTTTTGATTCAAGCTCTTTGACCTTCTCTTCCGCCTTGTGAAGGTCGCTAAAACGCCTTGCAATTGCAAGAATTTCCTGCTGTTCTTTTATGATCTTATCATAATCTGCCTTCCGATACTCATCATCAAGTCTTTCTGCCTGATCCTTCCTGCGGGTTACAGCTGACTCAAGCTGCGCTATGGAATCACAGCTTTCCTCGGCAAGACTGTTCTGTATCCTTTCCCGGATACCCCTTAACTCATTTCTGCGTCCCTCTGCCCTGTCATAGAAATGATTTGCAATTACCTGCCACTTGTCCTCACCAAAGATACTTGTAAGGATCTTCTCTTTCTCATCCGAATTGGAAGTAAGCAGACGTTCAAACTGCCCCTGAGGAAGTACGTAAACCCGCCGGAACTGCTCGTATTCCAGCCCGATCAGTTCTACAGCTTTGTCATTTACAGCCTTTTCCTTTGCATTCTCCATAAGAGGATGCCATATTCCGTCCTCTCCTTTAAGCGATACATTATAAGCAGCTGAAAGATTCTTTCTTTTCCTCTCCAGTCTTCGTTCGAAAAGAAAGAAATCTCCGTTATTCTCAAATTCGAACCTTACGAAGGTATCAGTATCAAAATCCGCATTTGTGCAGCGCATGGATTCAAAGTCATCCCTTCCGTGTCCGCTGCTCTTACCGAACAGCGCAAACGTCATGGCATCAAGGATCATGGTCTTTCCCATACCTGTTTTACCGCATATAAGAAACAGTCCTTCCCGGGAAAGAGCCTCAAAGTCAACCTTCTCATATCCTGCATACGGGCCAAAAGCCTGGAACTCGACTTTTACCGGCCTCATTCTAAGACTACCCCCTTAGCATATTTTTCTGTTGCATCCTTAAACAGTGAGATAAGATGTTCACTGGGCGATTCACCCAACATATCCTTGCAGTACTGCTCAAATACCGTCTCAGGATCAGTATCGGCATTCTCGATCTCCTCGATCGTCATGGTGATCCTGGCATCATCCCGCTCAAATCCCTTACCTGCCACTTCCAGAAGATTCTTATACTTCTCCCTGAAAGCAGCCATGGAATCCATCCCCACATAGCTGTCCGTAACCTCAAGACGAACATATCCGTCCCTGATATCATCATCAAAGTCTGCCTTCATAAGCTCCTCAAAGGTTCCTGTAAGAGTAGTCCTCTTATGAAGCTGGGGTATGGGTATTACGGTCTGCCCGCCGGATTCGGTATCAAATATGGTTACACTCTTTTCCTGCTTTTCCTCCTTGCCAAAGGAATAAGCCATCGGTGAACCGCTATACCTGATTTTCTTATTTATCTGCTGCGGTCCGTGAAGATGGCCCAGTGCAACGTAGTCGAATCCTTCAAACACATGGGATCCGACCATTGCTGCCTTACCGACTTCTGCAGCTCTGTCGCTTGTAGATGTTTTAGCATTGACAATAAAAGCGTGCGCGACAAGGATGTTCTTATGATCTTTCACAAATGATTCCCGATACTTATCAAGAACTGTTTTATAAGCATCTTCCATCGAACTGATCTTTTCAGCCTCATCAGGATATGCAGCCTTTACCCTGTCGGTAGAAATCCAGGGCAGCAGGTAAATATCTGCGTCTTTCGTGTTAACCACCTGCGGCTTATCCGAAAGAGAACCTGCAATATATAAACCGCTTTTCTTAAGAAGCTCATTACATTGAGACAGCCTTTCAGCCCCATCATGATTCCCTGCAATCAGATAGACCGGAATCTCATAAGAAACGCAGATACGGGTCATAACCTCGTCATAGACATTAAGCGCCTCATAAGATGCGATGCTTTTGTCAAATACATCTCCGGCAATAAGTATTCCGTCAACCTTCTCATCCAATGCGATCCGGCATATATTTTCAATAACGTATTTCTGATCCCTGGCATACGACACCCCTCCACGGAATGTCATCCCCAAATGCCAGTCAGATGTGTGTAAGAATTTCATTTCTTATTCTGCAATACATGCTTAAGCTCCTAAAACGGTATCTCTCTTATTATCGTGAGCTCTACCCTTTCATTATCTATGCTTACCTTTATATCATTGGCTATGGAAGTCAGTATCGTTTCTCCAATGTTGGCCTTTATCTCGGGATCCTCTTTAAGGGTCCATTCCAGTCTTTCGTTGCCGCCGTCCAGGCTCCCGGCAAGCTTTCCGGTTCCCATTCTGATCTTATCAAGAAGCCATCCGTTTATGCCCTGTACAGCCTCATTCCTGCCATCAGAGGAGATCCCGAGAAGCCTGCGATACTCTGCACTCCCGATCTTTGCATTGAACCTTATGTGTATCCTGTAGATCTGTCCGCTGCCCTCTATCCAAAGATCAGCCTTGACATCCTCCATTATGGCAAGCACGAGCCTTAAAGCCTCCTCGCACAAAAGCTCCAGCTGCATTGCTTCGTGGTCTTCAAGTCTCTGCTTCGCTGCATAGCGCCTGGAAGCATAGCGCTGTGTCGCACTTACGGAGTCTGCCATATGCATCTCCGATATTTTCAGCTTGATCGTGTTGGTACGGAAATGCCTCTTGGATGGTGTTGTTTTTTTAGGCAGCGGCTCCTCTGCTTCCCCGCTCTTCTTTTCACCCTTATACTCCACTACATTCATGTAGTTGTAAGGTATTTCTATACCGTTTTCATTAAAGGCTCTGTTAACCCTTAAGTTGATATCCGTAATGGCTGTATAACTGTTTGTACTCCTTGTAACCCAGATGGTGGTATCGAGAACCAGTGCGCTGTCGGCAAAAGAAAGGAAATAAACAGGCCCTGAGTCCTCCACGATACCGTTATTTTCCACACTTAAGGTATACGGGCTTTCCGCTACACAGTCCCTTATGATCTCCATCGCCTTATTCACATCGGTATCATAGCTTACGGAATACTTAAGATGTATCCCCCTCCTGTCAACCGTATGGTAACTGGTATTCGTGACAGTCTTTGAGTTAAGCTCACTGTTTGGCACGATTATCCTGAGGTCATCATATATTCTCAGCACAGTATGCCTCAGGGTGATATCCTCTACTATACCGGGATCCAGACCCTCGATTATTATCCTGTCTCCTATCTCAAAGGGTTTATTGATGCTGATCAGGAGTCCGCAGATCAGATCGGATATGGCAGGCTGGGCAGCGAAACCGACTATGGCAACGACAAGCGCAGATCCCCTTAGGAGTATCTGATTAATGCTGAGTGAAGGATCCACAATAGACAGAAGATCCGCCAGACAAACAAATATAGCCAGAACACGTAACATCTGCAGCAGATATCTCCGATGCAGGCTTTTGGTTCTCCTGCTCCGAAGCATAAGACCGATCACTACCACAAAAACAACAGTGACCGCTATCGGGATGGCTAATGCGATTAACAAATCCTCATAGTCATTCATAATTCAACCCTTGTCATAATGATCAAAAACATACCGGTTAAACTCAATGGTTGCCGAAGTCAGGCATTCCGGTTTAACTGTATGTACCACGGAACTATTTCTAAACCGAAAACTAATTTGGTTTCGCGAGTATAATCCTTATTATAGAATATACGCTTTGATATGTCACTAATACCAATATTGTGTTATCCTGAACATATCTTTTGTAAGTACCTTTTTCAGGGATCCTCTTCTCACCATTTTTCTTCAACCCTGCGTTATATGCATATTGAGGCCAATTTATAGTAAACGACAAAACTCTTTTCGTTTTGTCGTTTACTGCGCCGGATTTTGGCCGCTGAAAGCGGCATATTTCCTTGCAAAATCCGGGCGCATCCGCCGGAGGCTTTATAGTAAGCGAAATTATTTATTTCGCTTA
>JAFPZU010000033.1 GCA_017417105.1 Lachnospiraceae bacterium
TATCTTCTTCCCATGCTCCAAAGCCATCAACAACAGCGTCAAAGCCTGCCAGATCTTCCTTTGTCAGATCCAGAATATCTTTCTTAATGTATGTGGCTGCGCCGGACTTATTCTCGTCCTCACGTGCATATGCGGTTACATCAAATCCGCGCTCCTGTGCTTCTTTAACAACCTTCTGTGCTACACGACCGTTTGCTGCTACAACTGCAATCTTCATAATGGAAACCTCCTTGGTTATCTTGTAATGATTTGTGTTACATGTGCATAATAACACCTCGCTTCCGACTTGTCAACTGTTTTATTACAACTTTTTCAAATAAATAACGGTCAGCAGAGAAATCCTCACCTTAATCCTTAATAATCCTTATTCTCCGGCAAATCCGGGGCTCATATTCTCTATTCCGATATCTTTTCCATATATTTTACCGGCACAGCCTTGATCAGCCACACGCCGTTAACCGATCTGTAGAAAACATATCCATCCCGATGCATCTCACCGCTTCTGATCCGATATAGCACAAGCTTCCCATGCCGAATCCCGACCTTACGTGCCGTTTCTTCTTTTCCAGAAAGATGCACATATAATCTGGACTTCGGTATCAGCCCCTCACGATCAATGGCTTCTTCATATTTCGTCGCCGTACCATGATAAAGGATCTCCGGCGGTTCCACCTGCTCCAGCCCAACATCAACCGGTATTGAGTGTCCCTGGTTCGCCCGGATCAAAGTCTTATCTTCATTTAAGGAATACCTCTGTTTCTCATCCTCAGCAACAATCCTTTCAAGATCCTCCATATTCAGAGGATGCGTCTTACTTACCCCTGCGATCAGTTCAGAAACATCAGCCCAGCCGTGTTCATCAAGAGTGATGCCGATTGTTTCCGGCTTATGCCGCAGGATAAGCGATATGAACTTACTCACATTTTTGTCAGACATAACAAACAACTATCCTTCCATTACATCTTTAGTGCCTCACTCAGCGAATGCGGTATCCCTCTCGGACCTCTGACCGCAAATATCCCTCTGGACATCCATCACGAGAGCAAACCACTTCTTGTTGTCTGTATGTCGAAAAACCGCATTACTGTCATACTTTGCCCATGGATATTCCGGAGACACCTTATATTTCTTTTTGATGTATTCAAAAACGGCTTCCCGCATTTCAACTCTCACTTCCTGATAAATTCTTCATCTTTAGCCGGTACTCCGTCCTCGTCAGACACATACCGTTCCACCTTCATATGCAGATCATACTTATCAGATATTGCTCCTCATCAAACCCCAGCATCTCGCAGGTATTCGGATTGCACTCCAAAAGCAGCTTTACCAGCTTGTTGAATCCATAGATATGGTAAACGACAAAACTCTTTTCGTTTTGTCGTTTACTGCGCCGGATTTTGGCCGCTGAAAGCGGCATATTTCCTTGCAAAATCCGGACGCATCCGCCGGAGGCTTTATAGTAAGCGAAATTATTTATTTCGCTTACTATAGATTAATTATCAGATCACTTAAGCCTGTTCATAAGCTTTGCAAACGGTCCGACGGCATCCTCCAGATCATTTATCGCCTGATTCAGGCCTTCAAAATCGATCTTATTCATCTTATCCACAGCCTCCATAAGATTCTGGGAGTTTTCTACCAGCATGGTGTTCATTGTATCTGAAGTCGTTGTAAGGGAGCCGCTCATGGCGTCTATATTCTCTATGGTCTGTTCAGCATTCTCTATCGCCTTTGCAGCCTCGGTTATGGTAGCCTCCACCGAGATCGCCGTATTGTTTATGCTGGTAAGTGTCTCCACTACCTTTGGAACAAGAATAACTACCGCTATCAAAAGAACCATAAAGAGCCCGAAAGTGAAAAAGGCCGCAGCTTTTGCATATCTCACTTCTTTCTTTTCGGATTTGAGTATCTGCTTTAAAAGCTCCTCAACGCTCTCTTCCTTTTCTTCCGGATTGCCTGCTGAATTTATCACGCTCTCCTGTTCGTTTTTCTCCGAAGCAGTCTTATCAGCCTGATTTTCGGAATTTTCCGCACCTTCTGTTACATTCTGTTCATTGTTTGCATTTTTCTGCTCTTCCATTTTTCCGCTCCTTAATTAATCGTTTTTTTCTATTTCTTTATAACCCTGAACTTTGATTCATCCGATTTCCGGTCACTGTCGTCATCCTCTTCTTCCGGCACTTCTGTTTCGATCTCTTCTTCATCCTCTTCGTCCTCTTCCCGGGTCGCTTTCAAAAGCCCCTGTATGGAAGAGATAAGCCCTGCCCGCTTTTCGTACTCTTCATCCTCATCATAGTCCTCTTCGTCATCCTCGTCTTCATCCTCATCTTCATCTTCTTCATCCTCATAATCGTCTTCGTCATCCTCATCATATTCTTCGTCGTCAGTGTCATAATCCCCGTCAGCCATACGGCTTATTATACGAAGATTTCTCCTGTGCACAAGACTCTTTACAAGAAGACACAGCATGCAGAACAATATGCTGAAAAAAGTGAAGCTGAAGATAAGGGTCACCATATCGGCCACTACCTGGGGATCGGCATAGACAAACCTTATATAAAGAAAGGAATTAAGGATTATTCCCGCAACCCCGGCTGCCGCCAGGTTCATATCCAGAAAGAAGAGCCTTACAGTGCTTCTGGTACTGAAGTAATTGATGATCAAAAACACAAGTGTTATGAAAAACATGACCTTTGCCGAATTCATGTTCCCAAAGGCAGAAAACACCGCCCATATGGGAACTATGAGGTAATCCAGCATGAACATATTGAGAGACTCTAATGCTCTTCTCATTCCCCTGCCTCTCCAAGAAGCTGCTCCTCGGATATAACCGGTATGCCAAGCTCCTTTGCCTTTTTATTCTTTCCCGAATTCGAAGTAACGTCATTATTGATAAGGGCATAGGTCTTTTTTGAGACCGAACCCGATACTTTCCCGCCTCTTGCCTCTATGAAATCTGTAAGCTCGTTTCTGTTTGCAAAGTGGGAAAGATCTCCGGTTATGACATAGGTTCTGCCGGAAAGGCTCTGCCCGACCTCTTCCCTTGCTTCTTCTTCCATATTAAGCCCCAGTGCTTTAAGGTCTTCCATCATCTTACAGATTGTCTCATCATGGAAGAATTCATAAATAGAAACGGCAGTTATTTCACCTACATCCGGAACTTTCTTAAGCTCTTCTTCCGTTGCTTTCATCAGGGCATCGAAAGACCCGAAGTGGCGCATGATGGTCCTTGCTGAGGTTCTGCCGACATTTCCTACGGAAAGCCCGGTAAGAAGCCTCTCCGGAGGATTCTTCTTTGATTCCTCTATGATGCCAAGGAGCTTGTCGGTGTTCTTTTCCTTTCCTATGATACCGTCGGAAACCAGTCTGTCCCTCTTCTCCTTAAGCCTGAAGATATCCGCTATCCCGGTAATGTATTTCCGCTCGATCAAAGCCTTAACGTATTCGTCACCGAAGCCCTTGATATCATAAGCATCCCGGCTTACAAAATTTATTATCCTCTTTGTAAGTTTGGCGCTGCAGGCAGGATTTGTACATCTTATATCCGCCGTATCCTCTTCACGCACCGCCTCATGGCCGCAGACCGGACAGACCATTGGTATCTTATAGACTTCCGAGCCCGGAGGATTCTTTGAAACCACCACCTCTTTGATCTTGGGTATTATCTCTCCGGATTTGTAGACCACTACCGTCCTTCCAAGTCCTATGCCAAGCTCTGATATGAAGTCCTGATTATGAAGCGTAGCCCTTGAAACCTGGGTGCCGCAAAGCCTTATGGGATCAAAGACCGCCGTGGGGTTGATACGTCCCGTCATCCCAACGGACAGCTCTATATTTCTTATTACGCTCTCCTTTTCCTCCGGAGGATACTTATAAGCGATATGGCCTGCGCTGTACTTGCTCCCTGCGGGAAAATCCTCCCTTAAGGCTATATCGTCTATCTTTATCACAGCGCCGTCTATGTCATAGGGGTAATCCCCTCTCTTATCCCCGATGCTGTCTATCGCGTTTATTATCTCTTCATCCGTTTCGCAGAGTATGGATGGAACCGTTTTGACCCCGGCTTCTTCAAGCTTCCCAAGTGCTTCGTGATGGGAAGTCATAAAGGATACATCCTCTGCCCTCTGTACATTGAATACGAACATGGAAAGCCCTCTTTCCATGACAACCGCAGAGTCAAGCTGCCTTAAGGTTCCCGCAGCGCAGTTTCTGGGATTTGCAAAGGGTTTCTTTCCCGAAAGCTCCATCTTTTCGTTCACCCTGTCAAAGTCAGCGTGTGACATATAGACTTCGCCGCGAAGCTCGATATCTGTCTCAATCCCCTGAAGCCTGACCGCCACATCCTTTACTACCCTGGCATTTGCGGTCACATCCTCGCCGATCCTGCCGTCGCCTCTGGTCTCGGCAAGGATCATTTCACCCTTTTCATATCTTATGCTCATGGAAAGGCCGTCTATCTTATGCTCCACGCAGAATTTTATCTCAGGATGCAGCGCCCTTACTTCATGAACCCAGGATAAGACCTCCTCTTTGGAGAACACATCCTCTATGGAAAGCATGGGAACATCGTGCTCAACATTAACTCCTGCAGTCCGCTTTGTACTGCCCCCTATGATCCTTGTGGGAGAATCCTTCGTAACAAGATAAGGATATTCCTTTTCCAGGGCTTTAAGCTCCCTCATAAGGGAGTCGTACTCCGCATCGCTTATCTCGGGAGTGTCTTCATTATAATATTTATCCATATGATAACGTATGTTATCGGATAGTTCCCTGTATTTATCCTTTATTTCTTTTTCAGTCATTACCTGCCATCGCTTTCATCTCATCGATCTCTTTATCACTTAGAACCCTGAATTCTCCGGGTTTAAGCCCTTCTATCGTAAGATTCATAAATCTTACCCTGCAAAGCTTCTTTACTTCAAGGCCGTAAATGGCGAATACCCGCCTTATCTGCCGGTTCATCCCTTCTGTCAGGATGATAAGAAGCTCATCGGAGGCTGCCCGCTTTATCCTGCACTTTCTGGTAGGCCTTCCCTCTCCTATATCAAGCCCTCCGTCAGAAACCTCCTTTATTACCCGGTCAGAAACCTCCTCATAAAAGCTGACCCGGTATTCTTTCTCATGACCGTTTCTCGCTCTCAAAACCCGGTCCATAAGCTCCCCGTCGTCGGTTAAAAGCATAAGTCCCTCGGAGTCCTTATCCAGTCTTCCTACGGGAAAAAGCCTTGTCCCGTCCCCGTTTTTTATAAGCTCCGTTACAAGCTTATCCTCTTTATCCTGCTTAACCGTAGAGGAGATATATCCCACGGGCTTGTATATAAGGTAATAATGCCTTAAAAGACGGGGTTCTATCTTATTATCCCCCAAATATATATCATCTTCTAAAGAAACGGGAAGTCCAAGCTCCGCCCTCTTCCCGTTAACCCTGACCTTTCCCTCTTCAATGAGCCTGTCGGCCTCCCGCCTTGAGACCCCGGCAAAACGGGCCAGATATTTATTAAGCCTCATCTCATCCGGCATCAGGAACCGCCATCTCGATCCTATCCTCCGGCAGGTGGGTTAAAAGGATCCTCTCAAGCTCTGATTCCTTCACGGGCTTTGAAAGATAATCATTAAATCCTGCCGTTAAAACCTTCTCCCTTATGTCCCCTCCGCTGTCCGCTGTCATGCAGACTATGGGGATCCGTCTTGCGCCACGGATCACAAGGCTGCTCCTTATAAGCTTCATTGCTTCAAAGCCGTCCATGCCCGGCATCACCTGATCCATGAGTACCAGGTCAAAGCTCTCCGTCTTAAGAGCTTCTAGTGCGGAATAACCGCTTTCGGTTATCTTAACCCTGGCCTTGTATTTTTGAAGCATGGATTCCGCAACACGCAGATTGACCATATTGTCGTCAACCACCAGGATCTTTGCATCCGGCGTCATAAAGCCTTCCCCAAGTCTTGCCCCCATGTAATCCATATAATCCATGTCTTCCCATCTTTCAAAGAAGATATCCGATAGATTAAGGGAATTTAAGGGTCTCCTTACTATGCGCAGACCGTCAAAGTCTGCCGGAGTTCCCATTCTGTCGGTTATAATAAATACCTTCTCTCTGTCCTCATCCTTTATGATGTCCGAAAGATCCGCATAGCCGTTTTCGGAGATGAAGATATACCTGTACTCCGCCTCCTGATACATCTTTGCGAACGCATCGGGCATATAGGCAGTTTCAAGTATCACCCCGAAGGAATCAAAGACTTCGTCGAGATATGAAGCCCCTTTCTCTCCGTAAGCATAAAGCAGCACCTTCTTTCCCGTCGTGAAGCTCTTATCGGCAAGCACTATCCTCTCCACCGTAAACACCTCAAAGGATATAAAAAGCGTGGTACCCACATCCTTAAGGCTCTTGATCATAAAGTCCCCGTTCATGAGCTTTAATATCCCGCGGAAAACGGAATACTTAAGTCCCAGCCTCTTTATCCTGCTGTCCTGTCTCGAATCGTAGGTCTCAAAGCTTGAATAAATGGACTTCAGATCCTCTTCCGATATCCCCTCTCCCGTATCCGAGATTTCGGCAGAAAATATCGCCTTGCTCATATCCTTTGAGTACTTTCCCCTGATCCTGAAATGCACCCTTCCGTCAGTCACGGAGTCAATGGCATCATGGATCAGATCCTGTATTATCATCTCAAGCTGGATATAATCCCCGTAAAGTATGTTTGGCGTATCGGGATCTATATCAACGAAAAAATCTATGCCCTTCTCCTCAGCCCTTATGGCAGCTTCCTGAATTATCTCACGTATCATCTGGCTGAATTCAAACTGGTCATAAGAAAGCGACAGCTTTCCGGACTCAAGCCTTGAGTAATCAAGGATGCTGTTTATGGTGGAAAGAAGATCCCTGGCATTATGGGTTATTATGGATATCTCCTCGGTGAGTTCCCCGTCCACATCCGTATTCTGAATGATGCCGCTCATTCCGATTATGGCGTTCATGGGAGTCCGAAGCTCATGGGAGACATTTGACAAAAACCTGCTCTTTGTCTCGGCGCTCATCATCCTCTGCCTTACTGTCTCCTCAACGTTTTTCTGCTTTGCCTTAAGGAGATACCTTTCATAATCGGTTATTACAAGGAAGATCACCGTACTGAACCCTACACACATGCATATACTGAAGACAGCAACGTTTCCCGAGGGAATATTCTGTACAACCTCCGGATGAATTGTGCTGTAGAGCATGATCGCCGCGTACCAGGAAAAATATATGATCTCAGAGATGATCCTTACCATTCCGTAAAGAAGCAGAACACCGTCCATCATGCCGCAGAGCATCATGAATTCAACGCCTCCGTAAATCCCCCCGGCATACAGGAAAAACAACGGGATCACCACAAGATTTACAACATAGCAGAAAACTATGGAGGCAAGGTTCGTATCCTTCGTATACAGAAAGACACCGAAGCTTGCAAAAAGCAGGACAAAGGAAGCTCCGCTTACGATATAGGCCGACAGATTATACCCCGCTATCAGAAAACAGGGCACGCTGCACAGAACGGCTATCCAGGTATAAAAGCCGATAAGCTTCAGAACCCTTACATTAAGCTCAAGGTTTTCATCAAAATAATATGCACTTAATAACCTGTCCTTTAGCCAGTTCATACCGTAAGAAGCTCTCCCGGCAGGTATCTTTCAACCATGTATTCCATCTCCTCCATATCAACGGGCTTTGAAAGATAGTCATCAAAGCCTGCATTGATCAGCATCTGTTTCGCCCCCTCGTGGGCATCAGCAGTCATAACGATGCTGGGAACATTATTCGTCCATTCATCAGGCAGCCTTTTTATGGCTCTTAAAGTATCTATTCCGTTCATCCCGGTCATCATATAATCGATGAATAATATATCAAAGCTCATGACCTTAGCAAGGCTTACGGCGGAATTTCCGCTGTTTGCGGTGGCTATCTCAAAGCCCATGCGGCTTAGAAGCCTCTCAGCCACCATGAGGTTTGTCAGATTATCTTCCACAACCAGAGCCCTTGCCCCCTTAACCAGGATCTTCCTTCCCTCTTCCTCAGAAGCCTCCACCTTTTTCTTTGCTCTGTCTTTTTCGCTGTTTTCAAAGAAATGAGCCACATTCAGGCAGTTCACGGGCTTTGTGATCCTTGCATCCCCGTCCTCCTCATTGGAATCATCCACATTCTGCATCATAACAACTGTTAGATTTGCGCTCATAAGAGACGGCAGATCGCAGGATGCAAGAAGGCATTCCGGAGTGATGAAAAGATGGGTGTATATCCCCTCCTGAATGGCCTTATTCAGCTCCTCCGTTGATGAAGCTATGGTACATTTAAGCCTCATGGCTCTTAGCGTATCCATAAGGATATTTGACATATCAGGATCATCATCGCAGATTATGACCCCGGTCTCACCTGCATTCTTAAGCTTCGCCAAAGGCTCTCTGTCAGAAATCTTCTGGGGAACTTCAAAAGAAAATACAGAGCCCTTATTGTACTCGCTTTTAACCTTTATATCTCCGCCGCAGGAATTCAATATATTCTTAGTAATGGAAAGCCCCAGCCCCGAGCCCTCGATCTTAAGGCTTTCGTTCATATTGTCGGCTACACGGGTGAAATCCTCAAAAAGTGTGGGGAGCACATCCGCTTTTATTCCTATACCGGTATCCTCCACATCCGCATGCAGGATCATCCTGTCTTCAGTTACGTCACTCATGACGACCCTTAAGATTATATGTCCGGTCTTGGTATATTTGACCGCATTGTTCAGGATATTGATGAAAACCTGTCTGAGTCTTACCACATCACCATGGAGCCCCCTCGGGATATAAGGATCGATATAGACATAGAACTTCACATCGCTTCCCATGAGGCGCACCGAGATCATGTTTATGATATCGTCAAGGAATAAAGACAGATCGTAGTCCCCCTCCTGCATTACGATCTTTTTCTCCTCGGCTCTTGAAAAGACCAGAAGATCATCCAGCGTTGAGATAAGCGCGCGGCAGGCGGTGGTTATATGCACCACATTATGCCTCGTGTCATAGGAAACATCCTTTGAAAGCATTATCTCTCCGGCGCTCATTATGGCGTTCATGGGAGTCCTTATCTCATGGGACATGTTCATTAAGAAGATATCCTTTGACTTCTCCGTCTCATCCGCCGCGATCCGGCTCTGCTCCACCCTTATGCTCTCCAGGTTGTAGTACCTTATGGATGCTATGGTGCAAAAAAGCGACAAAACAGCGCAGATAGCCAGCGGAATGACCACGTCTATCAGGGTATTCATACCGCCGTAAAGGCTCTGGTGGGTAGCATTCGCATGATAATACCCATAAATAACTACCGATATCCACGATATCCAGAAAACGACACAGGCTATTGTCCGAAGCTTCCCGTCCTGTACAAAGACCGTCATAAGAAAAACAAGAAAATAATATACGAGAATAAAGGACCAGAATCTGCCGTCAAAGATATAGCACCCCGGCAGTATCACAAGCTCCATTATCATGGTTATCGCAAAGGCAGCGATCTGATATTTCCCGCTCTGGGAAGCGTAGCCGATAAAAAAGGAAAGCAGGACCATGCCTATTCCCGAAGCATAATAAAATCCCCGGTTAAGGTGCAGGTATAACCCGCTTGCAAAGGCGCATGCATAGGAAATGCAGATAAAGACCATCGCGATGTTAAAATTCACCGCCTGCAATGGATTGGCGGAGCCGAACCAGTTTTTTAAGGTCTCACGCAAGGATCCGTCCTTCCCTTATCAGATAAGATCGTAGTGTCCGTCGTCTTTAAGGGCGCAGACCGAATCTATCCTTCTGAAAACGATATTCTCAAGGAACGGTTTCTTAACAAAATCCGCCGCACCCAGCGTATAGTAGCGGCTTATTGTCATGACAGAAGCATCGGAAGCGGTTATGATCACCGGTATCTTCTTTGTCTCCGGATCTGCCTTGAGCTTTGAAAGTATGTCCTCGGACATCTCACCGTCCATATACATATCGAGCAGTATCACATCCGGAGCCTGGCTCTTCGCTTTCTCCATAAGCTCTGTCCCGGACTCTGCGGTAAGGATCTCATATCTAAGTCCCATGATATCCTTCGCCTGCTCTATGACCGTGGGCATATCATCCGCCACAAGTATACGTTTCATGCGTAATCCCCCTGAATCATTGATAATTTTCCTACTCTATGATAAGATAAATGCCGTTTATTTTCAAGTATTGTTGCGGTTTGGTTACTGTTCAGCGCCGAGCCACGCGCTTGCCGCGGGGCTGCGGCCCAATACACTTGGCTAGCCGGCACGCCGCCCATCGGCGAAGCCGATTCTGCATGGCGGCGTGCGCGTTGCAATTCAGCGCACTGGCTGTGCGCTGA
>JAFPZU010000034.1 GCA_017417105.1 Lachnospiraceae bacterium
GCGCGATCAAAGGCACTCCTTATAAGCCTATAGAATGGAGACTTAAAGACAGCAGTCTTATGAAGACAAAGCTGTATGCGGGATCGATAACATCATCAACGATCTCTGCCCTGGGAAGCGTGCTTGGCGCCTGCTACGGGATCTATAATCTGACGCAGAACTGGGACAACATGCACGCCTTTGACAAAGCCGCGGGAATCGCCGGCATACTCCAGTCGGCTGCAGCCACGGGCGCAACGGTAGTAAACGGCATTGAAACCGGAAAGCAGTATGCTGACTTTGCCGCTAAGGCGATTGAGGGAAGTCCCGTGGCAAGCGATGTCGTGAAGGGGCTTGGCATCGCTTCGGCGGGGATAACGACGGCGATAAACGTATACACAGCTGTGTCCGGCAAGCTGGATCAGAAAAACTCCGATAATGCAAAAGAATTCCTGAAGAAACGGATACATTCCAGGTATATGGAAAGGCTGAAGCTTATGGCTGAGTCCCGGGAGGAAAGGAAACTCAGGGAAGGTAAGGAGACTTCTGAGGAGAAGCAGCGCAGGGAAAAGGAGTTTATAAGGGACAGATATGAAAGGAATATGCTGAAGCTTTCAAAGGATGTAAGCCACCGGAAAGGAACGTATGCCGGCATTTCGGCAGTGGGATCCATGATGTCCGTTGCGGGCTTTATAGTGCCTGTTGCAGGAACCTATATAGGCTTTGGAGGAACGGCCGTTACAATGGCTGCCGGCACACTAAGCTCCATGAGCCTTACAGGGATAAGGGAGCAGATGTTTGATACATATTTTAATTTCGACAGTTTCTTAAGCGATGCAGTGGATGAGCTTAAAAGCAGAGGAGAGACCGTCTATAATATGGATGAGTTTAAGACCAGGATGCGAAGGGTGCTTGCGGCAACGGCCGGGTATGCGGACGTCATTTCGGCCTGTGATCAGATCGCAAAAAAATACGCGGATCTTATCTGTACCGGACTCTACGGATCCGCAGAGGAGAGAGTTTCCGGAGAGGTAAGGAGCGCTTATATTCAGCTGATAAAAAGCTTTGGTCTTCCCTATGACGAGAAAAAGGGGATACCGGAGCCTTCGCTGCTCGCCAGAAGAATGAACGGAAGATAAGATAATGGAGGAGGATAGAATGGATACCGGTAAAATGATTAAAGAAAGAAATGAACTTTTGATAAGGCTCAGGGATTCTTTGCAGGAGGAGATGATCGCCTGTGAGATCCATGAACCGGAAAATAAGGAAGAACCGGAGATACTTACGGTCCTGCTTGATACGGTCGGAGACGAAGAAAGGGAAGGCGCTGCGGGTGAATTTTTCTTTATGCCGTTTTCCACCGGAGAGGAAAGAGTTCAGTATTTCTGTGCTGTCCTGACGCTTATGGATGATATACCCGAAGAAAACCTGCCGGCTCTTTATGAAGCCATGTCCCATATCAACTTCGCGCTTCCCTGCGGAAGCTACAGCGTTGACAGAGAAGGAAGGTTTCTTACCTACAAACTGACAGTGCCCCTTCCCGCAGAGCTTCAAGGTGACGCATTGTATGATGAGATGAATATCTGCGTCAGCAATGCAGTGAATACGGCGGATGCATATGCGGACATTCTTATAAAGATATCCTGCGGCGAGGTCTCGTATGATCCGGCCGGACTTTTTGGAAATAATAAGTAATGAAAGAAAAAGAGCAGAAAATAAATAAGATCGTTATTTCAATAAGAATCAAGGTCGTCCTCACCGTATTGTTTTTTTCCGCGTTGTTTTTTGTATCAGCGCTTCTCTTTGCCAGTTCCGTAAATAAATCCCTGGCGCTTGTTTCCATAGTTAAAAATAATTACGGTCTCGCCCGGAGTCTTGCCGTAACCCTGGATCAGGATTATGTGACAAAGACTTTATACGAAACAGGGAAAAAATACGAAAGCCTCAGGGAAAAATACGGGAATGAGGTAAACAGCGGTGAGTATCTTAAGGAGTTTGACAGCCTTAAAGATAAGAAATACGAGGAGCTGCAGGAAAGACTTGAACAGGTAGAGGAAGAAAACGGGTTATGCTGGATCAATATACATCTTGAATATCCCGATACGGGAAAGAGCTGCATCATGATTGACACCGACATTAAGGAAGACAGAAGGTATGCCATGGGATGGGAGGGAAGGATAAGGGACTGGAAAGCTTTGTACTCCCTTCCGTATGAAGTGGTATATGATGATTATGACGGGTTTATTATCATGACGGAAGCGCCCTTTTACCGTCCGGGAAGTGATAAAAAAGAGATAGCAGGGTACATCGCCATAGCGGAAAAGTGGATGAAGCTTACCAATGACAACCTGAAATTTGCCGGTATTTTCGGCGGCATCCTGTTGCTCATATCATTGATCTTTGTTACGGTTTCGGTGAAAGGGATGAGCCGTCTTGTCATTCGTCCCTTAAGAAGCCTTGCCGGAGCTGCAAGGGAGTTCAGATTAAAAGAGGATAAGAGAAATGAAAGCCATATCTTCAGTGATCTTAACATCCGTTCAAAGGATGAGCTGCAGCTGCTTGCAGACTCCATGTCGGATATGGAAACGGATATTTATAAATATATGCGGGATCTGGAGTATATGGCAAGAAAGCAGGAGAGGGTGTCGGCAGAGCTTGATATGGCAGCCAGGATACAGACAAAGATGCTGCCTGTAAACCTTACGGGCTTTGATGACAGATCCGGTTTTTCCATATCAGCCGTAACGAGGCCTGCCAGGGAGGTAGGAGGCGATTTCTATGATTACTTTGCCATAGATGAAGACCACATAGGACTGACCGTAGCGGACGTTTCTGATAAGGGAGTCCCCGCAGCACTGTTCATGGTCGTATCAAAGACGCTGATAAAGAGTATAGCACAGGATACTTTATCTCCTGCAAGTGTGCTGTCCAAGGTGAATAACAGACTGATACCGAATAACGATGAATGTATGTTTGTCACGGCTTTCTTCGGCATATATTCCTTGTCTGAAAGGAAGCTTCGCTATGTAAATGCGGGTCATGAGAATCCCGTGGTGTACAGGAAGGAAAAGGGGAAGTATGAGCTCTTAAAAGAGGAGCATGACATGCTGATCGGCGTGGTTAAAGATACTCCGTACAATGAAAGGACGATTGAGTTTAATGCAGGAGACAGACTGTTCCTTTATACGGACGGGGTTTTGGATGCCTCGGATGAGAGCGGTCTGACCTACGGCACGGACAGGCTGATTGAGTGCCTTGACCGGAATGCGGAACTTCCGGGTGATGCAGTTCTTAAGCGGGTAATGGAAGATCTGGATGCCTTTGCGCAGGATGCGGAGCAATTTGATGATATTACCATGCTGCTCTTTGATATTGATGATTCCGGGGTCAGGCAGTAATGTTTTGAGGCTTACATTCCCGGTTTCATTCCGTGACGCAAAAATAATTGTAACAAAAGTCGGAGTTTTTCGTATATAATCATGTAGCGACTAAAAAAACAGGAGGGAAAGATTATGAAATTAAGGAAGAAGATCTCACTTGTAATAGCGATGATCCTGTCGCTTTCGATATTTTTCGCAAATATCGCGGCAATACAGGTAGTCTTAGCTGATGAGCCTGAATTTGAAGACGGCGGCTGGGAAGACGGCGGCTGGGATGACGGCGATGATGATGATGATGATGGCGGCTGGGAGGATGACAGAGCCGCAGCTGAAGCCGCAAGCAGAGAAGCCGAGAGACAGGCACAGGAAGAAAGAGAAAGGGAAGAGCAGAGAAAGCTCGAGGAAGCCTATGAAAAGGCTGCCAAGGAGGCAGAAGAGGCAGCAAAGCAGGCTGAACTTGACGAGGCTGCAAAGGAAGCAAAAAGGCTTGCCGAAGAGCAGGAGGCAAAGAGCAAGGAAGCGGCCGAGAAGAAGGCAGCGGAGGATGCTGCTGCAAAAGGCTACAGCCTTACTGCTAATGTAAAGAAGATCGATTTTGGAACGGCGGTTGCAGGGGATTACAGGGATGTGGAGATGCTTCAGGTAACCAATACGGGCAAGACCACCGTTTATCTGATCTCGCAGGAGAATGATCCGGACGGAGCGTTCAAGAGAGCAATGGTAAGCGATGATCCCGTGCTTGATCCCGGGGAGACCGCAAAATTTGAGGTTTCCATGTCCTCGTCACTTGGCGCCGGTACTTATTCCGGCACGCTCATGTTTGCGGACAGCACTACGGATCCCTCCTATAAAAAAGGAATTTCCGTAAAGCTTACCGGAAAGGTAACGGAAAAGTCTGCAGTCGTTAAATCGGTTGAGGTAACTCCTTCAAAAATAACTCTCGCTACCGGAAACGATGAGATGTTCTTCGCCGAGGTACGCGGTACGGGTGATTTTGATGATGATGTGCTGTGGTCGGTACAGAATAATAAATCCTCTAAAACAAGGATAGATCAGGACGGGATCCTGACAATTGCAGAAAATGAGAACTCAAGCCAGCTTACGGTAATAGCTACTTCCGTTGCGAACACCTCAAAGAAGGGATATGCTACCGTGTACACCCAGAAGAGCGGCTATAACGTAAGTGTTTCCGCAAGTCCCGGCGAAGGCGGAAATGTAACGGGAGGCGGTGCTGTCAAAGCAGGCGGATCGGTAACCGTTTCGGCAGTACCCAACAAGAATTACTATTTCGTGGGATGGATAGTAAATGACAAGAAGGTGTCAACTTCTACCAACTATACGATAAATAACGTTCAGTCGAATATGTCCGTCAAGGCAAAGTTCGAAAGAAATTATGTAACGGTCAAGGTAGAAAGAAATACTGACGACGGCGGTACCGTTGCAGGCGGCGGAAAGATAAACTACGGCGACAGCACTACGATATCCGCAAAGGCTTACAGCGGCTATGTATTTACCGGCTGGAAGGAAGACGGAAAGATCATAAGCCGTGATGCTTCACTTAAGCTTAAGGATTTAAGGGATGACAGGAAGATAACCGCCATATTTGACAGGACGAGCCACACCCTGACCCTTTCGGCAAGGCCTGCTGAAGGAGGTACGGTATCAGGCGGCGGAACTTTCGCAATAAATCAGGGAACCACGGTAACTGCAAAGCCTGCTTCAGGTTACTCCTTTGTAGGATGGGAGGTTAACGGTCAGATCGTAAACCGTGATGCTACCGTAAAGATAGACAGGCTTGAACAGGATTACAGCTGTACGGCTGTCTTCATAAAGACAGGTGTCACAACCTATGAGATATCAGCGGGTGTTGCAACGACGGGAGGATCCATAAGCCCCAGCGGAAAGGCTGCCGTAGCCCAGGGATCAAACGTTACTTACAAGATAACTCCGAAATCTGGCTACGCGATACTGGCTGTTGCCGTTGATAATGTCCAGGTAGGGCCTGTTAACAGCTACACCTTCTCAAATGTACAGGGCAATCACGCGATAGCGGCTGCATTTGTACTGACGGATGCCGGAAAGGCAAAGGCGCAGGCTGCAGGAAAGCAGGTACAGGACAAGAAGGTTGAGAAGATAGAGAAGACTGAAACCAATACGGCAAAGACGGATTCGACAGTCAAGCTTGAGAATGCAATATCCGGCGAAACGGGTGATGAATTCGTTGAAGAGATGGAAGGACTTGATGAGATAAACGTTCCCTCCGATGAGGAACTGGGAGTAGAAGAGGAGGAAGAAGAGGAAACCTCCGATGTAGCAAAGCTCATGGGCGTCTCCATGGAGGAGGCAAGGGCTATGGCAGCTGCCGGAGATAATGCTCCCATACTTGATGCAGCTTTCTATGCAGGAACACTTGAAGCTTCCGTTTCAAATACAATGGAGCCCATAACCAAGCAGGGTATCGATTATCAGAATTTAAGCGCGGATGAGCTTATGATGGTATCTGATGATGACATCAACCCCAGCCTTCCGAATCTGGACGTTGTGGTACAGAGGCTTCTGACTACCGATGAGGTGGTTGCGATAGTTGACGGAAGCTACGGTGATGTGGATGTAAGCCTCACAAAGCAGGATTCCGTGGACAGTGAAACGGAAAAGATAATGAAGAATGCCATAGGACAGAAGCCCCTTCAGTATTTTGACCTTACCATGATAAAGAGCGTGGCAGGAGATACACAGAAGGTGAAAACACTTCCTGAAGCCATGACAGTAATTATCGAGGTACCGGATGAGATCTATAAGGCGAATCAGAAATATTCCGTCCTTCGGGTACATGACGGAGAGCTGACTGTCCTGCCGGATCTTGATGATGATCCAAAGACCATAACCTTCAAGACAGACCGCTTCTCTTCCTACGCGATAGCGAAAGAGGTTGCATCCTCAAGGGATCTCGTGACATGGTTTGCTTTAGGTGCTACAATAGCTCTGGCGATCGCCATAACCTGCCTGCTGATACTTATCGCGCATCAGCAGAGGATGAGAAAGATGAGGAGACGCCAGAGAGCGGAAATGCGCAGAAAGGAAGAGCAGTTCGATAAATGATTGACCATAAAAAGGTATCGTTTCGGGATCTTATAGAGCTTATGGCGGGGGAAGCCCCTGATAAGAAAGTTTTTTACGACGGTGATATACCTTATGCATGGGATGAGATAGATTCCTGCGCCACGAAAGTGGCGCAGGATCTTTTGCAATCGGGGATCGGTAAGGGAAGCCATGCAGGGCTCTACGGGGTGAATTCCGCAGACTGGATAGTAACATTTTTTGCACTGCAGAAGCTTGGAGCCATCTGCATTTTGCTAAACCCGAACCTGCGGCCAATGGAACTTGCCGTGCATTCGGATATAGCAGACATTGAATTCCTGTGTTTTGGAGGCTCGAAGGTTATAAAGGATACAGATTCTTTTATTACGGAAGTAAAGTCAGCGGAAAGCTGCAGGATAAAGAAATTTATAGATATAAGAGGCACGGCAGTAAAATCCGCGGAAGGATCTGACAGAGAACTTCTGTACAAGACTCTTCCCACAAGATGCGAGCCGGACGATCCTGCCCTTATGCTGTTTACCTCAGGCTCCACGGGAAGACCCAAATGCGCTTTGCTTTCCGCCTATAACGTGCTCGTGGCAGCGGGTGAGAGCAGGGACAGCCAGAGGCTTAACGCAGATGATAAAACCTGTCTCATACTGCCTCTTTTTCATATATTCGGTCTTGTGGCAGGGCTTTTTGCCAATATACTGGGAGGCTCTTTAATGTATCTTCCAAAGGATATACATGCCGCTACGCTTATAGAGCTTATCGACAGGGAAAAATGCACGGTATTCCATGCGGTACCGACCATGATGCTCATGATCCTTAAGAATAAGGAGTTTACTTCTGAAAAAGTATCAAGTGTCCGCTGTACGATCCTTTCCGGGGCTGCAGCGACGCCGGAGCAGATAGAGATGTTCCACAAGGCGATGCCGAATGATAACTTCCTTTCAGCCTACGGGTTGAGCGAGGCAGCTCCGGCAACAACGCTGCCCTACGGGGATACGCTTGAGAACTGCATAAAGACCGTGGGTAAGCCCATGGATCATATAAAGCTTATAGTGCAGGATCCGGATACCGGTAAAGAGTGCGCTCCGGGACAGACCGGGGAGATACTGATAAGGGGCGAAAACCTGATGACGGGGTATTACAGGGTCAGGATTGAAGATCAGTCCATAGACGGTGAAGGGTGGCTTCATACCGGGGATCTGGGCTATCTGAGAGAAGACGGCTATCTTTGTTTTTCGGGAAGGCTGAAGGAGCTTATCATAAGAGGCGGGGAGAATATCATGCCCCAGGATGTTGCCGATGCTGTAAGTCTTATTCCCGGGGTTTTGGATGTAAGGGTCGTAGGGGTGCCCAGTGACTTTTACGGTGAGGAGGTCTGCGCCTGCATAAGGATGGAGGAAGGAGCTTCTTTTGATAAAGAGAAGGCAGCTGAGTTCTTAAAGGAACGTATAGCCCAGTTCAAGATACCGTCCCATTACCTTTTCTTTAAGGAATTCCCGGTGCTCGCTACCGGAAAGGTGGACATGGTGAGCCTCAAAAAAGAAGCCGTCATGCAGTGTGAAGGTGTGAAGGCTTAAAAAATGATGGAGCGGATCTTTTCAAAAGACAGAGTGAATACCGGCAGGCAGAGGGAGATCGATCTCTTAAAAGCCTATTCGATCATCATGATGATAATCACACACTGTATAGATGACCTCTTTATTTATGAGAATCATCTTCCGTCTGTCATCATAGATGACATTCTTGCACAGTCTGTCGGCGCCCAGGGATTTATGATATGCATGGGATGCGGGATTTTATTCTGGAAGAGCAGGACTCCGAAGACGATGGTAAACAGAGGACTTATGCTTCTTCTGACAGGACAGGTCTTAAATATCGTAAGGTCAGTCATACCTTATACCATAATTTACCTTCTGACAGGAGATCGGAATGCCCGTGGCGCGGTACTCCTTGTTTTTTCAAGTGATATCCTCCAGTTTGCGGGGCTTTTCATGATCGTCATGGCGCTTTTTACCTGCCTTAAGTTGAAGTCCTGGCACGTATTCCTTATATCTATAGGGTGTAATATTATGGCCATGCTGCTGGCTCTTAAGATATCTACAGGCAGCTATCTTCTGGATCAGTTTATTGGATTATTCATCTTTACAAGGGCAGAGAGCTATTTCCCGCTGCTGCACTGGATGATCTATCCGGCATTCGGAATGGTTTTCGGGGATATACTGCAGCATGTGAAGGATAAGACGAGGTTTTATGCGTGGCTTTTGGTCCCCTGCAGCATAGTAGCGGTGTTTTATTTCTATGTCGGACTTGCGGTGGATCAGGAGTTTTTTACGGTGTTTAATGTTTGGCAGACTTTCTGCTGTATGAGCATTTATGATGCCCTGCCCCAGCTTTTCTGCAACGTGGGAGTGATATGCCTTTGCTATTTCATAACCTTTAGGCTGTCAAAGGAGGCAATGAAGCCGATAAATTTCATTTCCGTCAATATAAACAGGTATTACTGTATTCATTATGTGTTTATAGCTGCGATCAATTCCGTATTTATCATAACGGGAGTGTGGAAACTGGAGAAAGCGTGGATCTGTTATCTTACGGCTTTATTCATAACTTTGGGAACGACTTTAGTGGTCCGGATTTATGATGCTAAAGCAGGACAAAGCCTGAGGGATTTTTTCTCAAGACGTGTTTATATCTGGGCTGTTCTTGTGGTGCTTATATCCCTTGCAGCCTTTCTGTGGGCGGAAGCAGGCTTTGACGGACCCTATCCGACCCTGCATAACGACTACGAAGAGTACGAAGAATAAAAAAGTGTTGCCATTTTAACGATTCGATCGTATAAAAATACAGATAGCTTATTAAGGAGGATGGAAAATATGATGGAAAGATTATCTGATGACCTGCTGGATAACGTGGCAGGAGGAGTTTCATACAGTGACGCGCAGCTTAATAGGGCGGGAGTTATCGTTGAGACAGGTAAAAACGGCGCAAAAATATATATGGCGGAGTTATCGACAGGAAAGACGATGCCAATAGAAAAGAATGTGGCTACCGGAATGGTGGAAAGCTATAAGGTGGCAGGCGGTATCAGGCTTTCCGACCAGCAGATAAAGGATCTTATAGCGCAAAGCAGATAAGATATATGTATTGTTTCTATTAAGGAGGTAAGAAAAGATGAGTGAGATCGAAAGGATTAGTGATGAGGCTTTAGAAGAGGTCAGCGGAGGAGCCGGAGTAACAAAGTGGGGTTTTCCCTATGACGACAAGGGTACCGTAACCTATACGGATAAGACGGGCGCGTCAATGAAGATCAATGCGGCAGACTGGAAGTGGCTATTGGGACAGTATCACGGAAGTATCAATGATCCGGAGTATTACCTGTCTACCGTTCCCACCCACGATCTTTCCATAATCCTCAATGAGCACCATCAGGGAAAAAGATAAAAAGCGGGATTTATTTACCCGGACAGAAACAACTGTCCGGGTTTTTTCGTTTTATAGTAAACGACAAAACTCTTTTCGTTTTGTCGTTTACTGCGCCGGATTTTGGCCGCTGAAAGCGGCATATTTCCTTGCAAAATCCGGGCGCATCCGCCGGAGGCTTTATAGTAAGCGAAATTATTTATTTCGCTTA
>JAFPZU010000035.1 GCA_017417105.1 Lachnospiraceae bacterium
CCCAGTATCGCCAGTACCACGCTTCCTCCGAAGTACCAGCGTTTCCTTCCTGCAAACTCAAGTACCCAGGACAGTAATCCTCGTTTTTTCATTTTTCTCCTCCTTATTCAATCGATCCGCCGCTTATGTGATTAGCGGTTGCTAACTACAGTACAAAAAAAATATATCAAAACTCATGGGGGCTGATTCCGGTGATCTTCTTAAAGACAGCAGAAAACTTACTGGCATTGCTATACCCGCACATACCTGCGATCTCCGTTATGGAATACCTGTTTTTAAGGATAAGGTTTTTTGCCTCCTGTATCCTGATCTGGGTCCTGTATTCAAATATGGTCATCCCATACATCTGCTTGAAGACCTTCTGCAGTGTGGTCCTGTTAAGCTTTACCTGCCCGGAAAGATCCTCGATCGATATGTCGGAAGAAATATCCTTCCCCAGGATCTTTCTCGCCTGATGGACCTTATTCTCAGTGTCTTTGCTGAAGTATTGCCGGTCACCGGTCTTCCGTCCCCTGATATCCATTGTCGCGATGATCACCTGATAAGTCAGCAACTTCCTGTAGTATTCACCGTATGTATCCGGAAGATGCATAAGTTCATTAAATATTACCTTTAGCATCTCAGTTGCCGGGAAGCATATACAGCTGTCTGCATTCATAACCCCTGCATACATCTTATCCTTATCAAATTCTCCGGTACAAAAGATCCGGTTTATTTCATCCGCGAATTCATCAACACAGACCACAATGCTTATACATCGCATTCCCATTGCCCCTACTATGCAGTTCTTAGTGGCAATCCTGCTGTTGAATATACATACATCCCCGGTATCGGCAGAGGCGCACCGCCTGTTTTCCATTTCAAAATCGGCGTGCCCCTCCACCATATACATTATCTCTACATACCTTATAAACTGTTTCTGTTCCTGATAAATTGGATAGTATCTTTCTATTTCCGAATAAATATAATAAACACCTTTTGATACATTATACCTGCGCATTATACCTTCGCCGGTATCGCTTTTAAGCCTGTAGGTCTGTTCGGAATCCCTTGATGACACCAGCTGCATATACCGGTTAAAAAGTTCACCGGAATCCCTGTAATTTTCTTCACTTGAAACAGTCTTTTTCTCTTTCATCAAACCAGGCAGGTCATGCTGCAGCTACTTTGTTAAATTTACTCTTTGCTCTGTTCTCTTTTTCTTCCGCTCTCATACTCTTAAAAGATGCTGCCATAAGGCATGTTCCTATTACCAGTACAATGAGATCGGTTATAAGCTGGGCGTAGAATACTCCCTCGACATTATGTGTAAAGAATCCCGGAAGTATCACTACCAGAGGCAGGAAAAGGAAAACCTGCCTGAGCAACGCCATAATCGCAGCGGCACCGCCCTTTCCCACAGCCTGGAAAAATGTTATGGAAAGGATAAGTACGCCATAAGCTATGTACATTGAAAACAGCACCCTGAGCATGGGAGCTCCTTCCGCAACTATAGCGGGATCGGTGATAAACATGGAAAGCATTGCCCCGGGGGCTATCATTATAGGAACGTAGAACACAAGCGCAAGAACCGTCGCCGCTATCATGAAGGTCTTTGTAAAAGCTCTCACCCTGTCATAGTTTTTAGCACCGTAATTGGTACCGACAGCCGGCTGAAACCCCTGGCTTATTCCCCACAGCGGGATAAATGCAAACGCCTGAGGGCTTAAGGAAGCTCCGAGTATGGTCTGCCAGTTTCCGCTGCCCCAGCGTTCTACGGTATTATACATGATGGTCTGCTGAACCATGGTCATAACCTGCATGAGCATCGCTGAAACCCCCACACTGATAACAGGCTTGACCAGCGCTCCATCTACCTTCACTCCGTTTATCCGTACTGTATCGCTCTTCTTTACAAAGTACCAGAGGGTGTAGAAAGCCTGTATCACCTGTGCCGTCACAGTGGCGTAGGCAGCTCCTAAGATCCCGTTCCCGTCCTTCATAAAATAGATCATAACCGGGTCCAGTATTATATTGATGATAGCTCCGGCCGCCATAATGGACATAGCCATTTTCAGCTTGCCTTCGCCCCTCATTACCATGTTGGCAGCCTGGGAAAAATTAACAAAGACTGAACCGATGAACACTATCTTTAAGTACCTTTCGGCTTCATAAAGAATGTTTCCCTTTGCTCCGGAAAGTGTCAGCAGATTAGTGGTAAAGATCATTCCGACGGCAGTTATCAAGACTGAAAGGATCAGGATAAGAGCTGTGAGATTTCCCATGATCCTGTCCGTTGTTTCCTTATCGTTCTTTCCGATGGCACGGGAGAGAACTGATGCCGAACCTGTTCCGATAAGAGTCGCAACTCCTGTATTGAGCAGTGTAAAAGGATATGAGACCTTTACCGCTGTCATGGCCTCCGGGCCCACCATCCTTCCGACAAAAACGGCGTCCATAAAGTTATATAAACCTATGACCACCATTCCGAGTATCGCCGGTACACTTAGCGAGATCATTGTCTTAAATACATCCCCGTATAAAAGACTGTCCTTTGCTTCATTTTGTTTACTCATTTATATCAATTGCCTCCTTTTATTGATTTCGGTTAGCATTTGCTAACTGAAGGAAGTATATATTCATTCCCGTTAACTACGCTACTCCGAAATGCAACTAAGGCTCTGATCTGCAATTTTCTTATGAAACTGTTTGATGCCTTCATAAGTCAGATCGCTGATATAATACCCTATCTTCCAGGCATCCTCCTTTGCCGTGGTTTCATCAACCCCGGCCACATCCTGTAAAAACGAGCTCAGCATAACATATCTGTCGTATATTTCTTCGGCGATCCTTTTACCCGCTGGAGTAAACTCTATCTCACCATCCTTTTTCATGATGATGATATCTTTCTTCCTTAAATTTGACATGGCAAGTGAAACGCTGGCCTTTGAAAATCCCAGTTCCCTGGCAACATCCACTGAATGAATGCAGTCTGTCCGTTTTTTTAATATATATATGGTTTTGATATAATCCTCCGCCGATCTGTTCATTTCCGCCTGACAAATTTCCTAAATAAACCCCTTACTTACTTCCCACATTTCACCCATATTCTTAAATCCTTCCTCCGGAAGACAGCCTTTACACGGTGCGGTTCCGGAGTGCATGGCGCACTCCGCGCATTTTCCCGCACCGCAGGGAGAAAGGGAAACCTTCCTGATAACGCCCATATTTTCCAGGTATTCCAGTTTACGTTTTATATCTTCCGTATCAGTCCCCAGTTCGGACGCAAGCATTTCAAGGGTTCTTGCGTGTCCGTCCTTAAGCAGTTTCAATAATTCTTCCATGTTGGTCACCAGATAAGCATTCCGATGTGATAGGCAATAAACGCCAATATAAGTGAAACCACCGTATAATAGATCACTATCCTGGCAGTCCATTTTGCGGAATGCGTCTCCTGGAATGTGGCAGCCAGCGCCACAACACAGGGCATATTAAAGGTCATTGCAAATATGAAGGCAAGCGCCTCGGGCTTTGTGACATTCGCAAGCAAGAGACTGCTCAAATTGGAAGTGTCCGCTCCCCCGCTCATAGCCTGAGTGAATGCAGTCCCGTATGAACCGCCGCTGTACAGAGCGCTTATTACTCCCACAGCCCCTTCTTTACCCACTGCAGATGCAATATATGAAAGGAACAGCTGCCAGGGAAGACCGAAGAATTTTGTTACAGGCTCTATTGCCACTCCGATACTGTACAGGATTCCTCCGTTTCCGGAAGGGGAGTAGGAAAGCAGCCAGAAAATGCCGCATACTAAGAGAATAACCTTTGTGACTCTTACGAAGGTTTCTTTTGTTCTTCCCAGCACATATCTGAACAGAGCGCCCCACTTGGGTTTGTGATAGGGAGGGAGTTCCATGATCATACCGTAGCGGTCTTCCTTTTTAACCAACTGCCCTCCGAAAACCTTTGCAGTGATCCACATATGGACCAGCATGGTAAGCAGTATAGCCACAATGACTCCCACCGCTCCGGGGCCGAAAAAGATCGCTGCGAGCATGGGGATGGTCGCCCAGGCGGCTCCGCAGGGAACAGCCCATGCCAATGCAATGGTCAACACCTTCTGTCCCCAGTTATCTATAACTCTGGCTCCCGCTGCACCTCCCATGGTACAGCCAAAGCTTACAAGAAAAGGCATTACCGACTTCCCCTGAAGTCCCAGTTTTCCCATGGTGTTGTCAAACACATAGGAAATCCGCGCCATTACTCCCACTTCTTCAAGAAGTCCGAATACAAGCGTCACTCCGAAGACAAAGCCCAGCATTTTGAAGATATATGAGAATGACTGGATTATCACATCACCTATAATGAGGATGATAAATTCGGGGCAGCCTATGGATGAAAGCCCGTTCATCACAGGAGCTTTAAGGGCAAGTACAGCCTCCCCCACTCCCATTAGAGGAAGCGCCGGTATAAACGATGCTATGAGTCCCAGCAGCACAGTCAGTATGACTGCCGCCTTACCCCAGAACTTATTTATATATATCCGGTCGAGTCCGCTTAATTTTACTGTATTGTCCTTTGCAGAAGCGGTCTCTCCCAGCAGCTCGTCTATCCATCTGAACTTGCATCCTCCCGTGGCCACCGCTCCGCTGGTGTTCACCGCTGCCTCTTCTATTCTGCTGAAAGTATATGCGTCCAGAGTGTTTTTAAGTTTTGCTATGACCACCTCGTCCTTTTCAAGAACCTTTACCGCAAGCCACATAGGGGAATAACCTTCAATAGCATTTTCCGGTATAAGCTCGCAGATATCCTGATATCCCTTAATACTCTCATACTGTGTCGCCAAATCGCTTACATTGATCTTTGAATTCTTTGAAAGAGCTTTTTCAAGTGTTTTATAGAAGCTGTCATAAGATTTAATGTCTGTTGCGGAGAAAGGTACTACGGGAATGCCCAGCTTTTCTTCTATTGCCTTCGCGTCAATCTTCTTTCCCTGATCTTCGGCAACATCCGCC
>JAFPZU010000036.1 GCA_017417105.1 Lachnospiraceae bacterium
AATAGTTACCTTTTTGACCTTCGAAATATCATACTGTACAAATCTGAACTCCGTAGAGACCTCGGAATCCTCATAGTAACCTTTTCCCGTTGCTATCGCAGTGATCTCGGTACCTGCTGGGATGTAGTCCTCAGGGGATACTTCCTTTCCGTCTGCATATTCATAGCGAACATTTCTTTCATAGTCCCTGCCGGCAGTCAGAAGCACACCGTTCGTGTCATAGATCTTTATCTTAGGCTTACAGATATTGGGCTTATTCTTATATACAATATCTGTAGCAGTCATGGTTGCCTCAGAGATGTCAGCCGGATCTATGGTAAAATACTCAGTCAGGGATCCGCTGTAGTTTCCCTTTCCGGTTATGATGACACATGGCATCTTACTCTCATCTGATCCGTCATTCACCGCTGAATTATTCCTGTATTTCAGGGAATAATCTCTTCCGGATACAAGCGTTTCGCCATTATACTCAATTTCCGGAGCCGGCTTTGCGCCTCCCTTGGTATAAGGTACGGGATCATTAAGAGTTACACTGAAATCTTCCTGGTTAAACTGTATGGCGTTGATAGTGAATTTCTTTTTCCGGCTTCCCGAATATATTCCCTTGCCCGTAAAGGTTATGACCGCCTTGTTTTTCCCTGCATTTACGTTGTTACTGTAAGAAACGGTGTAATCCCTGCCTTCGACCAGGGTCCCGCCATTTAAGGAATAGCCGCTCTGCTCTATCGCCGAACCGGTATAATCAAAGGACGAACTGATTCCCGTGATCGAAACCTTTGACATGGGTAGCGTGTTTATCTTGAAAGAAACCTGTCTGGTACCTGTGTAGTCTCCCGTTCCCGTTATGAGCAGGGTGGCGGTGCCGATGGAGTCATTATTAAGATAACCTAATATATAATCCTTATTTTCAGTAAGGATAGCGCCCTTGTACTTAACGACCGGGTTCTGAGCAGCCGGAACGATATTTCCCTCCTTGTCGTAGGACAGGGTTTTTGATGAAACCCCGGATACAGCGAATTTTGACGCGCTGATAAGCGAAGGGTCGGGAGCCAGGATAGTTTCCTTAAATGTCATCTCATCCTTAAAGTTTCCCCTGCCCTGTATCGTTACGGTATACTCCGCATTCTTATCAGGATATCCTGTGTAAGAAGACGCTGTATCATATATATACGTAAAATCCGTATTTTTCTTTAATACTATAGTTCCGCCTGCTGTACGATAGGTGACGGAGGTAGTCCCTTTCTGGATCTTGCCCGTGTAGTCAAGAGTGATATCAGGAGCCGAAAGGTCATCAGACGAAAGGCTTAAAGGCAGGATCTCAAAGGTATCTGTTCTCGTACTCTCGTAGTTTCCGATCCCCGTAATGGTCATTGTAACCGTCCCGGCATTTGTATTGGCTGTATATTTAACCGAATAATCCGTGCCGTAGGCAAGTTCCTTTATATGCATGAAGACTCGCATATCTGTCTGCCTGACCGCGCTTCCGGTGTAGGGCTTCTCCTTCTCAAGACCGTAAATCCAAAGCCCCTTCGGGACATCTCCCGGAGCTTTGAAGCCCATATTCTTTACGATCTCGCTGTCTAAGTCGCCCCAGTCATAAACATGAGGTACATAAGCCGTAGGAGACATCGCAAGCTCAGCAGACGTAAAGACATCGATCGTATCCTGAGCATAAGTATAACCCGAGCCCCCGTAGTAATATGAGTTGTTGCTGATTTTTGAAGTATAACCTCCGAGAAACAGGTTAGTTCTCGATGTATTGATATCGTAATTTGTAATATCCACCATATAATGCAGACCGTCATCCATGAGGACATTGTTCCACATATGACCGGCTCCCCCCAGCTTTCCCGTCATCAGGTAGCAGCCAATGGTATCCGAATCAAACGAAGAGAGATCACATAGCCATTTAAAGGCCTTTGAATACCCCTCGCACACGACTTTGGTTTCCGGATCACCGTCAAAGACCCAGATCAGCTGCCAGGGACCGCCGTAGGGCGTACTTTTATCATTTACTGCATCATAATTATAGGAGACCGCATCGCAGATCCAGTCTCTGTAGTATACAAGCTTATCATAGTCGGAAACGGCGGAGGATGCTGCCTTTACCACCGACATAGCTCTTGACGGCGTACTGTTTACGGCAAGTATGGTATCTTTGTTGGTTTCTAAGGCTCCCGCCGCTCCCGTTCCGGAACACTCTTGGGTAACCCTCATCTTAAGTGTAAGACTTTTGTATGTGATCCACTGCCCGTTCTCATCCACATCAACGGCGTAGGCATAAGAAGAGCCTAAAGTCTTATCATACCAGAAAAGATCATATGGATTATCGGCAAGGAGAGCATCTATAAGCTTCCCGACCTTGTTTCTGAAAGCCGTCTTTACTTCATCACTTGGGGTTATTCTGCTTCCCGAAACCGTATACTCTATCTTCGAAACCCCCAGCTCCTCCGCAGTATAGGTATAATTACCGCTCAGCGACAACTGGGTGCCGGTTTCCTCCCCTGCTGCGATCTTCTTAATCTGCGAAACCGCAAGCTCATACATCTTTCGTTCATTTTCGGAAAGAAATACGGATCTTGGGATCGCCGCAAAAAGTCTCATGGAAGAAACGTTTTCTTCCTCCAAAATCCCCTCATCAAGCTCGATACCGTTCTCTTCGGCTTCCTCTTCAAATTTTTCTTCAAGGAACCCCTCAAGAAGCTCATTGCTGTCAGGATACCGTGATTCATCCAGAGTAACTATATCTTCGTCCAATATGTTTATTGCATCGATATCGCCGTTTTCGTAAGTATCTGCCGCATTGTCTGATACAGCATTCTCTTCTTCCGCCGTACCGTAGGCTGCATCTTCCGGCTCCGCATAAATCCCATCAGTCTCAGCGGCTTCTTCTGCGTCCGTCCCGTAGTTCTCCTCCGGTTCGGTCTCCGCCTCCTCTTCAGGTAATAACGGCTCTCCGGCTTCTTCAGTTATTCCATTTTCAGATACTGCAGGTGTATTCTCATCCGCCAGGGCAGTATCGGATAATAAAAACGTAAACACAAGAACTGCTGACAATAAAACTGCCAGCATCCTCACGGACGATCTCATTTTCCTCATATTAAGATATGATTCTCCCAAATATATTTCGCTCCGGATGCCATATATTATAGTAAACGACAAAACTCTTTTCGTTTTGTCGTTTACTGCGCCGGATTTTGGCCGCTGAAAGCGGCATATTTCCTTGCAAAATCCGGGCGCATCCGCCGGAGGCTTTATAGTAAGCGAAATTATTTATTTCGC
>JAFPZU010000037.1 GCA_017417105.1 Lachnospiraceae bacterium
CAAATTGTACCCAGAGCCAAAATAAAAATCCCTGCAAGCCTTGATTTTACTTAGCTTGCAGGGATTGTCGGTATTATTCGAGTTCTATAGTAGCCGGGGGTTTGGATGTGCAGTCGTAGAGGACCCGGTTTACGCCTTTCACCTCGTTTACTATGCGATCCGCTATCCGGGTAAGGATGTCCCAGGGGATCGGCGCTGCGGTGGCTGTCATGAAGTCTGATGTTATAACGGCCCTTAGCGCTACGGCATAGTCGTAGGTTCTGCCGTCACCCATAACGCCTACGGATCTCATGTTGGTAAGTGCCGCATAGTACTGGGAAGGCTTCCAGTCAGGATCATCCTTTATCGCCCTGTCGATCTCTTCCCTGTAGATGGCATCCGCCTCCTGAACTATCTTTACCTTCTCCTCATTCACCTCTCCTATTATACGTATCCCAAGACCGGGTCCCGGGAAAGGCTGGCGGTATACAAGATGCTCCGGAAGACCCAGTTTCAGGCCAACCTGTCTTACCTCATCCTTAAACAGCATCCTTAAAGGTTCTATGATCTCCTTAAAATCCACATGCTCCGGCAGTCCCCCCACGTTATGATGGGATTTTATGGTAGCCGATTTCCCAAGCCCGGATTCTATTACGTCAGGATAGATCGTCCCCTGAGCCAGAAAATCAACTTTTCCGATCTTCTTTGCTTCAGTTTCAAAAACATTTATGAATTCGGCTCCGATGATCTTCCTTTTCTGCTCCGGCTCCGTGATCCCGGAAAGCTTTTCATAGAAATGCCCCGCTGCATTGACCCGGATAAAGTCAAGCTCAAAAAGTCCATTATTCCCGAATACAGCCTCGACCTCATCTCCCTCGTTTTTTCTGAGAAGACCGTGATCCACAAACACGCAGGTGAGCTGTTTGCCTATGGCCTTTGATAATAAAGCCGCTGCCACCGACGAATCCACTCCGCCGGACAGACCAAGCAAAACCCTGCCCTCTCCCACCTTCTCTCTTATCTGCCCTACCGTCGTATCTATAAATGAAGACATCTCCCAGTTTCCGGTACATCCGCAGATATCATAAACAAAGTTTCTGAAAAGCTTCATACCCTCATCCGTGTGAACAACCTCCGGGTGAAACTGAACTGCATAAAACCCATGCTCTTCATCCTGCATGGCAGCAACCGGACAGTTTCCGGTGTGTCCCGTAACCTTAAATCCGGGAGGCACAGTTTCAATGTAGTCTGTGTGGCTCATCCAGGCAACAGAGGTTTCGATCCAGGACTTAAAAAGAGAAACTGAATTATCGACAACGGTTTCCGTCTTGCCGTATTCCGAAACCGGCGCCGTGGAAACCTTCCCGCCTAACTGATAAGCAAGGATCTGGGCTCCGTAACAGATACCAAGGATAGGAATACCCAGAGAGAAAAGTTCCTGATCCGCATGGGGCGAAGCGTCATCATATACAGAGTTGGGACCGCCCGTCAGTATTATGCCTTTGGGAGCCATCTTTCGTATCTCATCAAGCGGCATATCTGACGAATGAACCTCGCAGTATACATGGCATTCCCTAACCCGTCTTGCGATCAGCTGATTATACTGTCCTCCAAAATCCAGAACCAGAACATTTTCTTTTTCCATGTTTATTCCTTCCCGATCCTTTGATCAGTGTCCCTGTTCACGCTGAAACTTGTCATCAGTTCCATAGCCTGTCAGGATACGTGCCGTCTTTCTTCATCTCCTTTATTGCTTCCATAAGTGCAGGCTTATCCTCCTTGTAAGTAACCCCGTGCCACACCTCGGACGTCTTCAGTACTGTCACATCACATTTTCCTTCCGTCAGCATCGAGGATACGACCGCCGGCAGGTAGCACTCCGCCTTCATAGGATCCTTTGGTACGTTCTCTTTCATAAATTCCGTAAAATACTTTTCCGTCATATCCATAAAGTCCGGGGTAAAGCACCAGAAATTCATGCTGGTCGCAGAATCAGCGGAAAGTGCCTCCCAGGTTTTTCCGTCATCTTCTGTATACTCCGCTCCGGCATCCGTTTTTCTTATCTTTGTCCTCTCCACGACCTCCTCAAGAAGTCCTTCATCAGATACCCTGCATATCCCTCTTGATACAGTTCCGTTCTCCGTAAGGGTATTCTTAAGCTCGTATCCCACCATGGCGTAGTGGCTTATATCCGATCCCTTATTCTCCGAGGACAGAAACCCCGCTGCCTTTTCAAAAGCGCCTCTTCCATAGAAATCATCTGCATTTATTACGGCAAAGGGTTCCTTCACTATACTCCTCGCCGCCCTGACAGCGTGCGCTGTTCCCCAGGGCTTCGCTCTGTCAGCAGGAACCTCAAATCCCTCCGGTATGTCCGAAAGATCCTGAAAAGCATATTCAACTTTTATATGTCCGTTTAATCGGTCACCAAACTCTGACCGGAACACATCCTGATTCTCTTTTTTTATAACAAAAACCGCCTTGTCAAAGCCGGCCTGTATTGCATCATAGATTGAAAAATCCAGTATCTTATGTCCCTCATCATCCATATGGTCTATCTGCTTCATCCCGCCGTAACGGCTTCCCATGCCTGCCGCCATTATGAGCAGTGTCATATTCTTTGCCATATCAGAATAAACTCCTTTCCTTTACCTGAATGTCTATATTTTTCTCCTCACATATCCTTGAAAGTTCACTGCCGGTGCCGGAATCGAGACTTGCCATCTCCCCGAGATGGATCTTTTTCGGATGAACTCCGGATAAGATCTTTCCAATATCTGAGCTCATCTTATCATACTTCCAAAGTCTCCATTCAAATTCACCCGCAGTATCCGTACTCTTGGTCATCATGGACAGAACGTTGCCTACGGTCCCCCCCAGTTCCTCATGTTCCTCATCGTCATATATCACCGGGAGCAGTACAAGCTCATTTTTTTCAGCAAATTTCTGCATATCCTCGAAATTGTATTCAAGGCACATGCCTGTACTGTGATCTGCGTATTTGTACCACATGGCTTCGCTTTTCAGATCATCGGTGAAACAGGACAGATAGCTGCGGAATCTCATCACCACATCCCCCGCTCCTTCAAACCTGACGGCTCTGCAAAAGTATATGTTCCCATTACGAATAAGCTCCACTTCGGCATCATCCAGCGGACGATAACGATAGAGCTTCCCACCGTTCTTTCTGATAATAAGCTCGCTCATTTTTTCCTGCGCGTCACGATGCTTATCCCTCAGAAAGTCCGAAAAGATTGCTTTTCGCAAAAAGAACTCCCAGTCCTCCAAATACCCTGTACCTTCCCAAAACCGGATCGTCAGACAGCCCTGTACTTTGCCTCTATAAGATCCGCAACCTCTTCTATTCCCTCTGCCCGATCCTGATCTTTTACTGATGTCTCATAAACCGGCGCATCATTCAACGCTCTGAGTCCTTTGGTAAAATATTCCGTATCAAAACCAACGGCGTCCTTAAGGTCACATTTTGTAAGAACCACCGCATCTACATAAGAATACATCGGGACGTATTTATACGGCTTGTCATCTCCTTCGAGAACTGAAGCTGTTATTACCTTTAATCCTTCTCCGAGATCAAATTCCGCCGGACAGATAAGATTTCCGACATTTTCAATGAACACCACTCCCCCGGAAAATCCCAGACTGTCATACCCTTGTCTTATTACGTTGGCATCTATGTGGCACTCTCCTTCCGTGTTTATCTGAACGGAATCAAACCCTTCCGAGATAAACTCCTCCGTATCGATGGAAGAATAAAGATCTCCTTCTATAACCGCGGAACGTATCCCTCTTTCTTTAAGCTTTTTGCACAGCGCCATAAGAAAAGATGTCTTTCCGGCTCCCGGTGCACCCATGATATTTACCGCTAGCACCCGGTCAGTCTTAAATTTCTCCCTGTTGGCGTCCGCATATTCCTCATTCCTGCCGCGGATCTCTTTCATTATAACTACTTCAGGCATATCATCCTCTCCGGCACCAAATGGTGGTGTCCTAAGATTTCAAAGTAAATATCTTTACCGATCTGGGTGACATATTAATATTTCTGTCTGTTTCCAGAGGTTCCTTATATATGGGCTCCTTTTCGTAGGTATCCACCTCTATCTGCCACGTCGTGCCAAACGGAATCTCCGGAAGGAGGATCCCCACATCTTCCCAATAAGTGTTTATCGCAATGTATACCACATCATCCGGCTTCTCCCTGTCATAGGAGCCTGCGAACATCACTCCCATGTAATGACTGTCCTCGGCATAGTCCGGCTCCCAGGGTTTCGCTCCATGACAGGAGATCTTCGGAAATCCTGTCTTCGGATGGCCCAGCTGTTTTCTGATCGCAGGATGCGCCTTGCGAAATGCTATCATGAATTTAAAAAATTCAAAAAGCTTCTTATTCGTCTTAAGGTCATCCCAGTTCAGCCAGGAGATATTGTTGTCCTGACAGTATGCGTTGTTATTGCCTCCCTGGGAATTACCGAATTCATCTCCCATAAAAAACATGGGCGTACCCCGGCTGGTCATAAGACAGGCAAAAGCATTCTTTATCATCCTGTCCCGAAGACGCTGAACTTCTTTGTCCGTCGTCTCTCCCTCTATACCGCAATTCCAGGAAAGATTGTGATCGTCACCGTCGGTTCCTCCCCAGTCATTGTCTTCATTATGCTTTTCATTATAGGTATAAAGATCATGCAAAGTGAATCCGTCGTGGCAGTTCAGGAAATTTACGGAAGGATTAAATCCTCTCGCAACAGGATCGTAAAGATCGGGGGATCCGGTGATACGGTTTGCCGCAGCGCCTGCCTTCCCGTTATCGCCCTTAAGGAACGCTCTCATGTCATCTCTGTATCTTCCGTTCCATTCCATCCAACGGTTCCAGGACGGAAAGGAGCCTACCTGATACATGCCGCCGGCATCCCAGGCCTCGGCAATAAGCTTCACGGTCCCAAGTATGCCGTCAAACGCAAGCTCCTGCAGAAGAGGCGGCTTGCTCATAGGAGAGCCGTCTTCATTTCGTCCGAGGATCGTTGCAAGATCGAACCGGAATCCGTCCACTCTGTAGTTTGTTACCCAATACCTTAAACACTCGGTTATCATCTGCTGTACTATCGGATGATTGCAGTTCAGGGTGTTGCCGCAGCCTGAGAAGTTGTAATAATAACCCTCGGGAGTCAGCATATAATAAATATTATTGTCTATACCCTTAAAAGAAAAATATGGACCGTATTCATTTCCCTCCGCCGTATGATTGAATACAACGTCAAGAAAAACCTCTATCCCGTTCTCATGCAGAGCCCGGATCATGGTCTTTAATTCCTCACCCTCATGATTATGCTCCCTTGTAGAGGCATAACTTGTGTTGGGAGCAAAGTAACTGACAGTGTTATATCCCCAATAGTCCATGAGATCCCTGCCGTGAAAATCACGTCTTGAGAGCATCTCGTCAAACTCAAATATCGGCATCAGTTCCACTGCAGTGACTCCCAGCTCCTTAAGGTAAGGGATCTTCTCCCTTATCGCATCAAAGGTTCCGGGATGCTTAACCTTGCTGGATCGATCCCTGGTGAATCCGCGCACGTGCATCTCATATATGATAAGGTCTTCTATCGGGGTCAGAATCTGAACACTGTTGCTCCAGTCAAAATTTTCCCTGACAACCCTTGCGTGATACACATAATCTTTAGGCGTTCCCCACTCTGCCTGTCCCGTTACAGCCTTGGCGTAAGGATCCAGCAGGATCTTTTTCCTGTCAAATATAAGACCCCTGGCAGGATCGTAGGGTCCGTCTATCCTGTAAGCGTATTCCAGATCCTGTATATCAAGATCAAAGACTATCATGGAATAGACATTCCCTATCTTATACTCCTCCGGAATCTTTATAACACCGTAAGGCTCCGTCTCTTCACTGTGAAAAAGCAGAAGCTCAACAGAAGTGCCCTGGTGCGTTTGTATCGTGAAATTCACTCCGGTGGGGATAGCAGTCGCCCCGTTCAGACTATATAATCCGGGACGCACCTCAAAGCCGTTTATAACATCAAGCGGCTCCATGTGGATGTCCACAAATTTGTATTTACTGTTCATGCTTTCTTCCCTTTACTACAGCTCCCATGCCGTCATAGGGTGCCGGCTCCGACTCAGCTTCCCCGGGTAGATTTCCTTGTTTATCCATGGTATTTCCATACGGTTCAGGCTTCGGGTCCGTACTTGCCGGGGTGTTATCATTTACCTCAACATCAAATCTGCGCCACTTAGGATACTCGCTTTCATTCTCTTTATCTGATGCAGCAACATCTTCCCCGGTTATCTGGTTTTCCTGATCTTCTTTTACGGCGCCTTTTACGGGTTTCATTGAGATCCGCTCTTTTGTTCTTCCGGAAGTCTCTTCCTCGGTAAGACCCTTTTCCTTGCGGTATATCTCCATAAACTCCTTACCGGTGATCGTTTCCTTTTCTATGAGGAATTCCGCAAGCTTATCCAGCAGCTCTCTGTTTGCCTTAAGAAGAGACTTCGCCTCCTTGTAAGCTTCCTTGAGGATCTTCATAACCTCCTCGTCAACGGCTGCAGCAGTTTCATCCGAGCAGTTCATAACGGTCCTGCCCTCAAGATACTGATCCTGTATTGTCTCAAGTCCCATAAGTCCGAACTTCTTGCTCATGCCGTACTGTGTCACCATGGCTCTCGCCGTTTTTGTTGCCTTTTCTATATCGTTGGCCGCACCTGTGGTGACCGTATCGAAAACTATCTCTTCGGCAGCCCTGCCGCCCAGAGTCTCAACCAGCAGAGCATGCAGCTCCGCCGCGGTATTCAGATACTTCTCTTCTTCGGGAACATTCATCACATACCCCAAAGCCCCCATCGTTCTCGGAACAATGGTGATCTTCTGCACCGGCTCGGAGTTTTTCTGGAGGGCTGAAACCAAAGCATGACCTATCTCATGATAGGATACTATCCTGCGCTCCTCCTTGCTCATGATGCGGTCCTTCTTTTCCTTTCCTACCAGCACAACCTCAACGGAATCCATGAGATCTTTCTGGTTCACATACTGCCGGCCTGACTTTACCGCATTTATGGCAGCCTCGTTCACCATATTTGCAAGATCGGATCCCACTGCGCCGGAGGTTGCAAGAGCCACAGCCTCAAAATCAACGGATTCATCCAGTTTGACATCCTTGGCATGAACCTTCAGCGTATCTATCCTTCCCTTCAGATCAGGTTTATCCACTATAACCCTTCTGTCAAACCTTCCGGGTCTTAAAAGCGCCTTATCCAGAGAATCCGGTCTGTTCGTTGCTCCCAGTACCAGTATTCCCTTGGAGGAATCAAAACCATCCATTTCGGACAATAACTGATTTAATGTCTGTTCCCTTTCGTCATTACCGCCGCCGTATCTTGAATCACGGCTTTTTCCTATTGCATCTATCTCGTCTATGAAAATAATACATGGGGCATTTTTTTCGGCATCACTGAAAAGATCCCGGACTCTTGATGCGCCGACTCCGACAAACATTTCCACGAAATCGGATCCGGCCAGGGAATAAAAAGGCACCTGTGCCTCCCCTGCCACAGCTTTGGCAAGCAGAGTCTTTCCCGTTCCGGGAGGTCCGACTAAAAGGGCTCCTTTGGGAAGCCTTGCTCCTATCTGGGAATACTTCTGGGGATTATGCAGAAAATCCACCATCTCCTGAAGGCTCTCTTTTGCTTCGTCCTGACCCGCGACATCCTTGAAAGAGATCCCGGTATCCTTTGTAACATAGGCCTTGGATGCGCTCTTTCCCACTCCAAGGATACCGCCTCCGGAGCCTCCCATTCTCCTCATGAAAAGAGTCAGAAGACCCCAAACCAGTACGAGCGGAAGTCCGAAATTAATTATCGCTGCTATTATCGCGCTGGATCTGTCGGGGATCTTATGGCTGTAGCTGACCCCGGCCTTTTCAAGTCTCGATACGAGATCCGGATCGTCTACCAATCCGGTATAATACTTCATCAAAAGGGACGCTTTGCCGTCCTCTGACTTCGGTGTGATATTTATCTGTTCATCCGTTATCTCCACTTCCGAGATCTGATCTTCATCCAGCATGTTAAGGAACTGGCTGTAGGGTATCTCCTCAGTAGTGGAATTTGAAACGGCCTTCGTCATAAAACTCATGCCGAGCAGGGTAAAGAGGGTTGCTATGATAAGGACATATATTGTCTGCCTGCCCCGGGGATCCTTGCCGGGGCCTCCTCTGTTTCCCCCGTTATTTCCGTTACCCCGGTTATAGCCGCCTCCCTGATCTCCGTCATGGTTTCCGCCGCCGTAGCCGTTATAATTATTGTAATTGTTCTTCTCGTCCATAACTTTACCATTATACAATAGGTTTAAGGACACATCCAGTCTAATAAACGACAAAGCCCATACCGTTTCCGGTACAGGCTTTTGTTTTCTGTCTTGTTACTCGATTTTATTCTGCTTCCTCGTATGGGTGTATGGTTCTGATGTTTCCCTCGCTGTCCACATCAAGCTTTGTGTATTTCACACACCGCTCGTGTGTTACCCCTCCGGAAAGCTCGCAGTCATGGTAGAAGAGATACCATTCCCTGTCTATATTCACTATTGAATGATGTGTGGTCCACCCGAGAACCGGCTCCATCACCCTTCCCTTGTAGGTGAACGGTCCGTCAGGCTTATCACTTTCTGCATAGCAGAGATAATGAGTCGTCCCCGTGGAATAAGAAAGATAATACTTCCCGTTCAGTTTATGCATCCAGGGTCCCTCAAAATACCTTCTGTCCTCATCGGAAGCTTTCAGGGGCTCCCCGTTCTCGTCAAGGATCTCAAGATGCCTGGGTTTTGTTATGAATTCCGTCATGTCTTCCGAAAACTCGGCAAACATGGGACCAAGTGCCGGATCATCGCCGGAAGGTCTTGCCTCATCCCTGTTAAAGCTTCCGGTCTGCCACATTTCAAGCTGGCCTCCCCAGAGACCGCCATAGTAGCAATACGTCCTTCCGTCTTCATCCAAGAATACCGCCGGGTCTATGCTGTAGCTGCCCTTTATGAAATCCTTCTGGGGTTTGAACGGTCCCGTCGGAGAGTCTGATTCGGCAACTCCCAGTCTGAATATCCCTTCCTTGTCTTTGGCGGGAAATATGAGATAGTACTTCCCATTCTTATAGATCGCATCCGGAGCCCACATCTGCTTTGAAACCCAGGGCACATCATCCTGGGAAAGCGCAAGGCCGTTGTCTACACACTCGGAATCAAGGCTGTCCATCGACAGTACATGATAATCCTCCATCATATACTGATCTCCGTCATCATCATCCGGCACATCCCTCTCTACGTCATGTGAAGGATATATGTAGATCTTCCCATTAAACACGTGCGCGGACGGATCCGCCGTATAGATATTTGTAACTAGTGGTTTTCTTTCGTTTTTTCTTCTCATTTTCTTAACCCTTTACCGCACCGGCGGTAAGTCCCTCTACGATCTGGTTACTGAATGCGCAGTAGACGATTATCGTAGGCACAATGGCTATCACGATAGCCGCGAACATCTGCGAATAGTTTGTATTGTACGGTCCCACGAATTTCGACAGCGAAACCGGAAGTGTCTTTTTTGTATCATCCGAAATGAATACCATGGCCAGAAGCAGCTCATTCCAGTTTGCAACGAATGTCATGAGTCCCGTGACAAAGAGCCCGGTCTTGGAAAGCGGCAGGCAGATCTGCGCAAATATCTGGTAGATGGAGCACCCGTCTATGCATGCCGACTCTACAAGTTCGTTAGGCAGGCTTTTGAAAAAGCCCGTCATGATGAAGATGGTAGTCGGCAGGGAGAAAGTAAGATACGGAAGTATCAGTCCCCACAGGTTATTCGAAAGCCCCACCTTGGCAAATCTGGTGAAAAGCGGTATCAGTACGCAGTGTACAGGGATCATCATTCCCATCATGAAATAGACCATAACAAACCCTGAAAGTTTCCACTTCATCCTTCCTATGGCAAACGAAACGGTCGACCCTAAGAACATACTGAGGAGCAGTGTTATCACGCAGACAAAGAACGAATTCATCATTGCGATCCCAAGCTTACCGGCCGTCCATGAAAATACATAGTTGTCTATGAATAAGCTCTCCGGCAGCGCAAATGGATCAGTGAATATCTCCCCGTTGGTCTTGAAAGAGACCGAAAATACCCAAAGGAGCGGTGCCAGATATATGACAGACATTATAACGAAGAAGGCATATATGAGGATCTTTACTATGCTGATCTTGCCTTTTTTCTTTTCGTTCATTTCCTTCTCCCCCTTACATCTCGTAGTTTTCGCTCTGGAACAGTTTGTTGATCACGAAGGTCATGATCAGGCAAAGTATCAGAAGAACGGTTCCAATGGCGCTGGCATAGCCGTACTTGAAATACTTGAAGCCCTGCTGATAAAGATGTGTCGCAAGCACCTCGGTCTTATGATTGGGTCCGCCTTCAGTCATGTTGAAGATAAGATCGAAAAACTTGAGCGAGCCAATTGCATTAAGAGACATTGCCGTGCCTACCATGGGTTTTATAAGGGGCAGGGTAATATGCCAGAAGGACTTGACCTTATTACATCCGTCTATATAGGAGGCCTCATACAGGGATTTACTTATTCCGGAAATCTGTGCCATGTAAAGCATCATTGACTGACCGACATACTGCCAGAGGGCAACGAAGGCTATGACCCACATTGGAAGAGTAATGTAGCCTTTTATATCCATCAGCCAGAGAGGTCCCTGCATTCCGAATTTTGCCAGGATCTGGTTTATTCCGAGCTTGGGACTGAAGATGAACATCCACAAAAGGCCGAGGGCTGCAGATGAAAGCACACAGGGCAGGTAGATGATGTTCTTGAAAACATTTCTTCCCTTTTCGATGTTTGTCAGAAGACCTGCAAGGATAAGTCCCATTACAAGCTGCGTAACACAAGAATAGATCAGAAAGAATAAAGAATTCTTCACGGCGATCTTCATCGTATCATCCACTATCAGGTTCTGATAGTTTTTCAGGCCCACAAATTTGGGGCTTGTAAGGGCATCATAATCACAAAATGAATAATATACCGACTGGCAAATGGGAACGAAAAGGATCAGTGTGAACAGGATAAAGGCCGGCAGCACGAAAACCGCTATGGCTTTTTTATCCCTGAGTAATTTTTCCATTCTTTCCTCCTTCTTATCTTTTCTTCTTGTTGTCGTATCCCCAAAACAAACGGGCAGCGGTATCGCTTCGGGCGACACCGCCACCCGTGGTTTAATTCAGGTGTTTCTTATTACTTTTTGTTTGCCGCATACCAGGCATCAAGGTCATCAAATGCCTGCTCAGGCGTTTTCTCTCCGAGATAGATCGCAACCATGTTGTCATCAAAGGTTGAGCCTGCCTCTGTCGAGAAGAGTGACTCGTTGTAGAAACCGAAGGTCGAGCTTGCGTTTGAGAAGATATCCATAACGTCTGCAAGCTGAGCGGGAGCCTTTGTCGCATCGTACTGAACATTGGTTACGGGGATCTTGCCGCCGACCTCAGCCGTATACTTCTGAGCTGTGTCGTCTGTGAAATACTTCATCAGAGCTATTGATGCCTCAGGATGCTTTGTTGTAGCGCTCATTGCAAGTGAGTCGGACTTTGCGATAACCCTGTTGGGATCGTTTCCGCCGGGGATCTCAGGGAACTGGAATACTCCGCACTTCTGCTCGAAATCGGGATTTTCACCGTTGATCTGTCCTATAGCCCATGAACCCTGGATAAGGATAGCTGCCTCTCCGTTGTAAAGACCTGCGGTAGCAACGTCGTTTGTATCACCGGCTGCTGTAGGCTGGAAATACTGTGAAAGCTCGATCATCTTGTTTGCTGCGTCAAGAGTCTTCGGGTTGTTCCAGCTCTCTTCTCCGGAATCGATCTTCTTAAGATCTACGCCTTCCCTGTCGCAGAGATAGCCTGCAAGCATTGAAAGGCACCAAGCTGTTCCTGCGCTGATGGTTATGGGCGTATGTCCTTTAGCCTTGATCTTCTCGCATGCATCGATGAGCTCATCCCAGGTCTTGGGAACTGCTGCCCCTGCCTCTTCGAACATCTCTTTATTATAGAAGACACAGGCTGCTGCTATGTTGAGCGGTACTGCATAGATCTTGCCGTCATAGGTCTGCTGTGCAAATACTGCATCACTTGAGAATGAACCCTTCCAATCTGCATCAAGATAAGGTGTAAGGTCTGCTGCCACGCCGGGCTCTACATAAGTTGTAAGGTTCGGGCCGGGGCTTACGATGAATACATCGGGAGCCTCGCCGGAAGCTACGAGAGCATTGAGCTTTGTATAGTACTCCTCAAGGTTCGTTGTAACCGGCGTCACGTGATATTTGCCTGCATAATCCTGATTGAATCTGTCTATTACTTCTTTATAGCCTTTTGAGATAAGATCCTCGGTAGCCTCAAGGTCATCCCAGAACATCCATGTGATCTCTTCAACATCTCCGCTTGCTGCCGCATCACCTGTTGATCCGGCATCTGCTGCTGCGCTATCTGCTGCACCGGCATCTGCCGCGCCGCTGTTTGCTGCGCCTGATCCTGCGCTGCCACATCCTGCAAGAAGTGAAGCTGTCATTGCTACTGTCAATAGTATTGACAAAACCTTTTTCTTCATTTGTTACTCCCTCCTGAATAATAAGTGAAATATTTTGCTCCTGCCCTGAGGAGCTGTCCGTAATATCAGAATAAGATAATTGCGGTCTTCAATCTTCATAATTATTGCTTATCTTATATTAAAAATTGCTATTCTTGCTTTTCTTGCTTTTTTGTAAATCGATTTTCTATATACATTTTGACCGATTTGGGTTGTATTTCTTCATATTATCCGTCATTTTTTCAATATTTCTAAGCAATTATTAACTTGTTTTATCCGAAAAATGTGATAAAATCGTTCTTGTTCAGCAGTTAGCAATTTTTGGCAACAAATTTTATTGTTTAGGATATATCAGCAATTATTGCTTGCCAAATTTAACAATACAGTAAACAGGTAATAAAAAGTCTTACCTTAAAACGACAATAACACGAGGATTTCATATGATCGAAACACTGAACGGCTATCATGAGACCGTTAATTTCAGGGACAGACCCCTGTTCCGCCTTTATCATAACGTTGAGGCTACCGACTATCCTCCGCACTGGCATTCCAACATGGAGATCATAATGCCGCTTAAGAACTGGTACCTGGTGGAAATGAAGGATCGCAGCTATGAATTACATGAGGGCGACATCGCCTTGATCTCTTCCTGTACGATACATCATCTCCACGCCCCGGACTCGGGAGAAAGACTTATACTCCAGCCGGACTATTCACTGATATCGAACCTGCCGGAGCTATCTTCCTATATGACTCTGCTCTCTCCGGCAATTCTTATCACAAAGGACAAGGATCCGGACATAGAGCCCAGACTCCGGTCCCTTATGCTGGAAATAGAAAAAGAATATCAGAGCAAGACTCCTCTTGCAGGAGCGAGCATCTATTCCATGCTTATAGAGATGCTTGTCACCATCGGCAGAAAATACTGCTCCTCAGCTGACAGCATGGATGTATCCCGCAGCAAGCAGCAGGAATACGCAGAAAAATTCACCAATGTATGCAGCTACATAGGAGAGCATTTCGCTGAGGATCTGTCACTTGAGGAGATCGCAAAGAGGTCAGGTTTTTCAAAATACCACTTTGCCAGACTTTTCAAGCAGTTCACCGGCAAAACTTTCTACAGGTATGTTAATATGAAGCGGATAGAAAATGCGGAGAAGCTTTTATCGGAACCGTCTGCTTCCATCACTGAGATAGCCATACGCTCGGGATTTTCAAGCCCGCCGGCCTTCGTCCGCATGTTTAAGCTTATAAAAGGCTATACGCCTACCGAATTCAAAAGAATGAAAGCCTGACAGACAGGGAGGGAGATCATGAAGGAGCTTATCACATCTGTTCTCGATACTTACATAAATAATAATGACATTTCCGGAGCCTCGGTCCTTGTCATTAAGGACGGCTCTCCGTTCCTTCGGGTCGACAGGGGGCTGGCAGATATAAAAGCCGGTATCCCTTATTCCCCGGAGACTATCATCCGGCTTTTTTCCATGACAAAGCCTGTGACATCAGCTGCCATTATGCTGCTTATCGAACGGGGTCTTATTGACAGGCTCGATCCCGTATCCGGCTATATTCCTTCTTTTAAGGATCAAAGATACTATGATGCTGAGGGCAATAAACACCCGGTGACAAGACCCGTCACTATAGGGGATCTTCTGGATATGACAAGCGGACTTTCCTATCCTGACAGAACTTCCCTTGCCGGGGTCGATGCTGATATGGTCTTTGAAGAGATCGACAGGAGACTTGGCAGCGCTGATGAAATGACAACCCTGGAGGTTGCCGGGGCGCTGGGTAACTGTACCCTTGCCTTTGATCCGGGCTGTGGATATCTCTACGGGACCTCCGCAGATGTACTGGGCGCAGTCATGGAGATCGTAACCGGTATGAAATGTTCGGAGTTTTTGAAAAAAGAGCTTTTTGATCCTCTTGAAATGGAGGATACGGGTTTTTATGTTCCTAAAGATAAGCAGCCGCGTCTTGCAAGGTCATATGTACCGGCAAGCCACCTGCCTGATCTTCCCCCCAATGAAAGGCCTATTACGGATGATCCTGTTCCCGAATATCTGGGAAACAATCTCGGGATAAAGAGCCGGATGGATTCTCCCAATGCTTTTGAGTCCTGCGGCGCCGGCCTTGCCTCAACCCTTATGGACTACGGAAAATTTGCCGGCATGCTTTTGAATAAAGGACTGGCGTCAAACGGCAGACGGATACTTTCATCCGAAACCGTTGACTTTATGGTAAAAAGGACTTCCCCTGAAAGAATAAAAGCAGACTTCCACAAAGCCTTTGACCTTTCGGGTTTTTCATACGGGAATCTCCTCCGGATCGGGACCCTCCCTGAAGTCTGCGATACGCTCATGGTTTCCGGCGAGTACGGCTGGGACGGCTGGCTTGGTCCCTATTTTGCCAATATTCCGAAGAAAAATGCCACCATCTTAATAGCTCTCCAGAGAACAAATTCAGGTACTTATTCTCTGACCAGACGGCTTAGAAACATCATATTTTCAGGCCTGTAAAAAGCCGGATTGTCCGTTTTTATTCCTTAATGAAAGCAAACCTCAGAAATTGCAGCGCCCCTTTTCCTCTGTATTCAAAATACAGGGGAACTGCGGCGGCGGAGGTTTCTTTTAATACGATCTCATGCCGGGCCCAGTAGTTTTCTTTTTCTATGTGTACTGATCCCAGGGCCTCTCCTTCCATGGCAAGCCTTACCGACAGATCTCCGTCAACAAAGCCTCTCACCCAGACGGCTATCCGTTTTACCCTGTCGAGGTCAAAATACTTGTAACCCGCAACGGTTCCATCCACCATGTTTGATATGTAGCAGGGATCATGCGGGTCATCCGCGCCATCCTGCGTGATACGTGGGAATTCAGGTCCGAGAAAAGTTCCGGGATCACCTGTATATATCTGCTCTTTGTCGCAGAAAAGATTACAGGCTATATATGATGGATACTCACCTTCTCCGGCAAGATGTTTCTTTGCCGCTCCTTCGGAGGTCATCTCCGCCTGGGCTATATTGCCGTCTTTTTCTATGTTTATCCTTTCGATACACCCCTGTCGGCTGAAGTTCGTCCCGTCCGTGTGCCTGTGATAGAAAACATAGTCACCGGAAGCTACACGTATGATGCTGCCATGATTATTTGCTCCGTAGTAAGATGGCATCTCCTCTCTTTTGTAGCTGCCTATCCCCATGTCGCAGTTACTGACAATAACTCCGCGATATATGAAACCCTCCGTAGGTGAAGCGCTTGTAGCATAACAGAGTTCATGGTACTTTACGGAAGAATAGATAAAATAGTAGATCCCGTCATATTTTCTTATGGATGGAGCCTCAAAAAATTCATGTCCTTCAAAGCCGGTGCCTGAAGCGTATGGCTTACTTGGCACTATATGCAAAGGACCGTCCGATACCGTCAGCATATCCGGGCCAAGGGTCAGTACCATGGCTCCGTGACGGCTATTATCATCTGCCATACAGAATCCGGAATAAAGATATGTTTTCTCTCTCTCAGTTATAACACCGGGGTCGAACATTGCCTCATCGCCTTCTCTTTCTCCGGCTCTTTTTCCATCGGGATAGTGCACATACCCAAGGAACTCATATCTTCCTGCCGGAGTATCACAGACTGCTACCGAGATCACCGGCAGCTTATCAAGCACATAGTACAGATAGTAGCGTCCGTCAGCCCCCCTTGTCACGTCCGGAGCATAAAGGCACATGGCTCCGTCCTTATTCTCCGGATCCTGAGTCCTCTTATATATGACCCCCTCATAACGCCAGTCGGTAAGATCCTCTGAAGGTGCCGAATAACAAACATAGTCCAGCAGACAGTACCCGCTGCCCTTGAACTTATCATGAGAGCCGTAAAGATATACTCTTCCCTCAAATTCATGCGGCTCACCATCAGGTACATATTCCCATGAAGGCAGATATGGATTCATTAGCGTTTACTCCCTTTCTTTTTTTACCGCTTAAACAACGCACAGGCAATTCATATTTCCCTCTTGACAAGATGTATACCAAGGGGATATCATCTAATCGTAATGTGGTAAAACGATTTACTATATTATACAGTAGTAGTGCATTCTTTCCTACCCCTTTTTTGTTACGGGCCTCCTCATTTTTGGGGAGGTTCGTTTTTTTTACTTTTCCAGCTACTTGCGGAAAAGCAGCATGTTAAGTATACTATCACTTGAGTTTTTGCGTAGCGTAGGAATAGTTCTTTTTCAATAAAATGATCGAAAAACGACAATACGAAAGAAAAGATACTGCATATACCGCTCTGTATTGCTCCTACTGCGGTGTCAGAGCTGCAAAGATTAAGGATCTGTCAAAATCCGGAGCAGCTTTGGTATTTAAGGATGAGATAGACGCCGCTACGGGAGACAATGCCATAATACATTTTTTCTCCCGGGATACCGGCACCCTTGTTTCCAAAGCCGAGTGTCATGTCGTCAGGGTCTTCAGCGATGACGGAAAGATGGCTATCGGCATCCACTTTGACAAGGAAAATAAGGGCGTTGACGTCGTAATGGATTTCCTTGAACATCAATCGCCCTCATAGCTTTTATTCAAATCCGTTCGGATGGCCTTTCTGCCAGTTCCATGAATCCCGGCACATTTCTTCTATACCGTTCTCTGCAACCCAGCCAAGCTCTGTCTTTGCCTTTTCCGGACTTGCATAGCATTCCGCTATATCCCCCGCTCTTCTTGGCTTTATGCTGTAAGGTATCTTTATATCATTTACCTTTTCAAAGGTCTTTACTATATCAAGTACCGAATAGCCGTGTCCCGTTCCAAGATTGCATATGAAGCAGCCCGGATTGGTGCGGAGCTTGTCGATGGCTTTGACATGCGCCTTCGCAAGGTCGACCACATGGATATAATCTCTTACTCCGGTTCCGTCGGGGGTGTCATAATCATCGCCGAATACTCCCAGCTCGGGCAACTTGCCCACGGCAACCTGAGTTATATAAGGCATCAGATTGTTGGGTCTGCCGTTGGGGTTTTCGCCTATCTCTCCCGACGGAAGAGCTCCTATCGGGTTGAAATACCGTAGTATTACCATATTCCATTCAGGATCAGCCTTTTGCATATCTATAAGGATCTGCTCCAGCATCCATTTCGTCCAGCCGTAAGGATTTGTGCAGGTTCCTTTCGGACAATCCTCGGTTATGGGTACAGATGCCGGATCACCGTATACAGTGGCTGATGAAGAAAAGACAAAATTCTTTGCCCCGTGCTTCCTCATTACATCCAGCAGAGTAAGCGTTCCGCCGATATTATTGTTGTAATACTCCCAGGGTTTTTCAACCGACTCCCCCACAGCTTTAAGGGAGGCAAAGTTTATACACTCCTTTATATCCGGATTTTCGGAAAAGATCTTCTCAAGATCCTCTCTGCTGTTTATATCTGCCTCATACCATTTAAACTTCTTTCCCGTGATCTCTTCTACGGCTTTCAGTGACTTCGGAGAGGAATTAGAGAAATTGTCCATTACAACAACGTCATATCCTCCATTCAAAAGTTCAACCAGGGTATGTGTGCCGATATATCCGGCTCCTCCCGTTATAAGAATCGACATAAGATCCTTCCTCCTTTTTTTGTTTGTATATTTCCTTTGTGTCTTTTATGATATGATATTATACTCTAAAAGTGTTTTCAATGTTCGCTCGAAAATTAGAAAACCTGACCTGTATAAGCAAGAAGGGCAATAGCCCGGATTGCGAATACGGGGCAGCGATTGCGGAGCGATCGACTTTTTTAATTACTTCATCCCGAATAAGGATACCGGAGGAACAGATATGGCTGAAACTGAAAAATTTACCGAGATAAGGGAAGAGACCGCCACAAGGATAGACGAGATCTTCGGACAGAACGTTTTTAATGATAATGTCATGCGGCAGCGTCTTCCCAAAAAGACGTATCGGGAATTACGCCATGTGATAGATGAGGGACGTTCACTGGATCCGGTCACGGCAGATGTGATAGCCCACGCGATGAAGGAGTGGGCCATAGAAAAAGGCGCGACTCACTTCACTCACTGGTTCCAGCCTCTTACAGGGATCACAGCCGAAAAACATGACGCTTTTATCTCCCACGAAGACGAAGAAGGACGGGTAATGACAGAGTTTTCGGGGAAGGAGCTGGTAAAAGGCGAAGCGGATGCCTCTTCCTTCCCCTCCGGAGGCACAAGGAGCACCTTTGAAGCAAGGGGCTACACCACCTGGGACTGCTCCAGTCCCGCTTTCATAAAGGAATCGGGCTGCGGCAAGATCCTCTGTATCCCTACGGCCTTTAACTCCTATACAGGAGAGGCTCTCGACAAAAAGACCCCACTTTTAAGATCCATGGATGCTCTGTCCATACAGGCTCTTCGTATAGTGAGACTTTTTGGAAACAATACCGCAAAAAAAGTTTCCACTTCAGTAGGTCCCGAGCAGGAATACTTCCTTGTAGACGAGAATCTGTATAAGAAAAGACCTGATCTGATGTATACCGGACGTACCCTGTTCGGCGCTCCTTCCCCCAGGGGACAGGAGATGGAGGATCATTATTACGGGGTAATAAGGGAGAGAGTCGGTGAGTTCATGAAAGATCTTAATACCGAACTCTGGAAGCTCGGTGTCACCGCAAAGACCCAGCACAATGAGGTAGCTCCGGCACAGCATGAACTGGCTCCCATATATGAAACAGCCAATATCGCGGCAGACCACAACCAGCTTGTGATGGAAACCATGAAAAGGGTGGCAGTACACCATGGCATGAGATGTCTGCTCCATGAGAAGCCCTACGCGGGACTGACAGGCTCCGGAAAGCATAATAACTGGTCTTTAAGTACCGATGAAGGCGTTAATCTTTTGGATCCGGGAAAGACTCCCAACGACAATGTACAGTTCCTTCTGGTTCTGTCCTGCATAATAAAAGCCGTCGATATCCATGCGGATCTTCTGAGACAGTCAGCTGCCGATGTCGGAAACGATCACCGTCTCGGAGCCAATGAGGCTCCGCCTGCAATAATGTCTGTCTTTCTTGGGGAGCAGCTTCAGGATGTGGTTGACCAGCTGATAACCACCGGTGAAGCCACAAGCGCGAAACAGGGTGAAACTCTCCATACCGGCGCCATTGCCCTGCCGGATGTGGAAATGGATGCCACGGACAGAAACCGGACCTCTCCTTTCGCTTTTACAGGTAATAAATTCGAATTCCGGTCTGTGGGAAGCTCCGACAGCATAGCCGCAGCCAATACCGTATTAAATGCCATAGTTGCAGAAGCCTTTTCAGAGGCTGCCAACGAGCTTGAACAGGCTCCTGATTTTACGATCGCCGTTCATGATCTTATCAAGAAAAACCTCACGGATCACCAGCGGATAATCTTTAACGGTGACGGATACTCGGAAGCCTGGGTAAAAGAAGCCTCCCGCAGGGGACTTCCGAACGTGCCCTCCATGATTGAGGCTGCCAGTGCCCTTACCACGGAAAAATCCGTTTCTCTTTTTGAAAAATTCGGGATCTTCACCAAGACGGAGCTCAAATCAAGGGAAAAAGTCGTATACGAGACCTATTCCAAGTCCATCCATGTGGAAGCTGCCACTATGGTGGAAATGGTCTCAAAACAGATACTGCCTGCCTGCGTCAGATACGCCGGAAATCTGGCCTCTTCGGTAAGAGAACTTAACGGTGCCGGGATCGACACCTCCACTGAAAAAGAAATGCTTAAGGATGTATCCGATAATATAAACGAATTGAAAGCTTCTCTGGATCGTCTTATGGGAGATCTGAAAAAAACCGAGACACTGCCTGATGGAAAAGAGACCGCCTTTTATTATAAAGATACCGTGATGCTCGACATGGAGTCCTTAAGAAAGCCTGCCGACAGACTTGAACTTATAGTAGACAAAGAACTCTGGCCCTTCCCTTCATACGGAGAGCTGGTCTTTGAGGTTTAAAAGGCTTAACACCTTACTTTCAAAAGAGTGCACTCACCTATTACATGACATCTGCCCAGACCCGCCGGAAGGAAGATACAGCCTCCCTTATCAAACCGGATGGGTCTGTTTGTTTCATCTGTTTCAAGACCCCCGTTTCCGTCTATGCAGAGCAGTACCTGAAAAGAGGTCTCCAGAACGGAAAAGGAGAAGCCCTTCGTGACCTGTATCCGCTCTACCTCAAAATATTCGCATCTGCAGAGTATCTCTCTGGCACAGCCGAAAAAGTACCTGACCATCCGGTTAGGCTGCCTTATTATATCCACCGGTTTCATATTAAGGACATCTGCTGCCTTATCAAAGTGCAGCTCTCTTTTGTTGCCGTCCTTATCCCTTCGATCGTAATCGTACAGCCTGTAGGTTACATTTGAGCTCTCCTGTACCTCGACTATGACGATCCCCTTTCCTATGGCATGGACAGTTCCCGGCTTAACTAAAAAGACATCCCCCTTATGTACAGGGATATGATGAAGCATTGTTTCAAGACGTCCCTCTTCTATTGCCCGCCAAAGCTTCTTCCGGTCCATAGCGTGCTCAAAGCCATAGATAAGCTCTGCTCCCTCTTCGGCATCCAGCACATACCAGAATTCCGTCTTTCCGTTGTCGTTCTCATTCTCCCTGGCATAGCTGTCATCGGGATGCACCTGGATCGAAAGATCCGAAGCCGCGTCTATGAATTTTACAAGGATCGGAAACTCACGGCTTTTGCTCCCCAGATACTGCGGATTTTTTTCAAGCACCTGACCAAGCGTCATTCCCGAGAACTCTCCCCCGCTTACGATACTCATCCCGTCAGGGTGCACGGAACACTCCCACGATTCCGCAAGGGGCGTGATATCGATCCTTTTATTATATTCTTTTTTCAGTCTGTCTCCGCCCCACAGGTAGCCCTTTCCGGCAGGACTAAGGCGCAGAGGTGTCAGTTTTTCATTCATACAGGCATATCATACTTCTTTTTGTCTGATACGGTAATGTCATCCCCTATCTGTGCCTCAAGCATGGTAAGCTCGCTCTCCGCTATGATGGTATGGCGGCATCCGGCTGCCATGGTGACCACGTCTCCCGGATTCACCACCTGCTCCATGCCGTCGATTATTGCTTTGCCCCTTCCGGACAGGACGGTCCACACTTCATCCCTGTATTCATGGGAATGATAGGCCATACGGTTTCCGGGATTCAGAACAACCTTGACGTTCAGATATCCGTCTCCCGCATCTATCACGGAATAAGACCCCCAGGACTTTTCGGCAAACCGGACTTCCGTTGATATCTTTTCCACGTAGGGCTTCATATAGCTTGACTGTTCTTTATCAGCAATAAGGATACCGTCTCCCGATGCAGCAACTATCATGTCCTTTGCCCCCATCACCAGTATGGGAATGTTGAGTTCGTTGATGATATTAACCCCTTTTGTGGTATCGTCGGTCAAAGCCTTTCCTTTGATATCATCTGCCATGACTTCCGCCATCATATTCCAGGTTCCCACGTCCTTCCATTCTCCGGCATGCCTTAGAACCTGTATTGAGCTCTCTTTTTCGACTACCGCGTAATCAAAGGATATCTTCGGACATCCGGCATATTTGACGTACAGATCACTGTAATCCATAAAATCTATTAGCGAGTGTGCTTTTTCCAGCATATAGCCGAGCTTAAATGCAAATACGCCTGCGTTCCAGAGAGCACCTTGTTTTATATACTTCTTTGCCGTCTCAACGTCCGGCTTCTCCTTAAATTCCGCAACATCGGATACCGTACCGGTACCGGCAGGTATGATATACCCATACTTTTCTGACGGATAGGTAGGCTCTATCCCCATGAGAGAAATGTTCTTATTCCCGTTCTTTGTGATATCCTCAAGCTTTACCACGGATTCATAATAAGAATTGTCTACATAGGGATCCACCGGACATATTATCACTACCTCGTCCTCTCCAACTCCCAGCTCATCATGAAGATACGCCGCTGCCAGCGCTATGGCCGGAAAGGTATCTCTTCTTGTAGGCTCCACACATACGGAAACCGTCTCTCCCAGCTGATTGTGGATCGCGGATACCTGCGTTTTGCTTGTCGCTATGGTGATATTCGCATCCTTATCCACCATCTTTATCTGTCTGTATACCCGCTGTACCATGGACTCGTATTCGCCCTCATCGTTCTTAAACAGCTTTATAAACTGTTTTGACCTGATGTCATTGGAAAGGGGCCACATCCGTTTCCCGGATCCCCCGGATAAAAGTACGATATTCATTCTGTTACCTCCTTATACTCCGTATAGAAGCACTTCTCATCCTCAAGTCTCAGGGCTGCAAGCCTTGCGCCTTCGCACTCCCTTCCAAACTCAGGATATTCCATTGCTTTTGCTCCGCAGTCTATTGCGATGATCTTCTTTCCGAAAAAAACCGTATTGGGTTCCTCCGTAACCCTTCCCGCCCGAAGATACCTGAAATATGAGGTCGGCGTATGTCCTATTATAAGGGCATCATATCTCTTCCTGCCATGGTAATTCCTGAAGGGATCTTCGTCAATCCCTGCCCTGTGCCATACAGCCTCACTCTTTGTATAGATCCTTCCGAGCCTTCCCCTGTTGCCGAAATAGGGATATGCATGAGCAGCCATATATAGTTTTTTTCCTACGGTGATATCAATTGAAAATGCAAGGGACAGCAGCCATTCGTATATGGCATCCTTATGCTCCTTAGAAAGCTTTTCATAGTCATCCCAGGTTTTTGATCCTTTATTCGCCACATACCAGTTGCTGTCGGGACATATCCCCTTTTTATCCTTCTCTATTCCGTGAAGGAACATCAGATCATGATTGCCCATAAGACAATGGACATGAGGCGATTTGTCCAGGTCCATAATAAACCCTACAGTCTCTACGGAATGTGTCCCCCAGTCAGCATAGTCACCGAGAAGATACAGCTCATCCTTACCGGAAGATGCGTCAAAGCCGATCTTTGAAATAAGCTCCGTAAAAGGCCTCAAAGCTCCGTGTATATCGCTTACGACATAGGTACTCAAGAGCGCACCCCTTTTTTCGGACAGATATCCTCCATAAAGCATCCGTCACATTCCGGTTTCCTCGCATGGCATATGGCTCTTCCCAGTTCTATAAGATCCTGGTTTATAAGGCACCATCGATCTTCAGGTATCTTTTTCATGAGGTCATGTTCGATCTTCACAGGATCCGTCTCTTTAGTCCAGCCAAGTCTCCCTGAGACCCGCTTTACATGGGTATCCACCACTATGGAGGGAATAAGAAATATATGGGTGCGTACAACGTTGGCCGTCTTTCTTCCTACCCCGGGAAGAGACGTGAGTGACTCTATGTCTGAGGGCAGCCTCCCTCCAAAATCGGAGAGCAGCTTTCCTGCTGCCGCCTTGATATGTTTAGCCTTCATATTGAAAAACCCGCAGCTTTTTATAGCCTGCTCCAGCTCGTGGATATCGGCTTTCGCAAAATCTTCCAGTGTGGGATATCTGGTAAAGAGATCCTTTGTGACTTCATTTACTCTCTTATCCGTACATTGTGCCGACAGGATGGTAGCGATCAGAAGCTCGTACGGTTTTTCATACCGGAGAAATATCCTAAGATCTTTCCCGTAGGTCTTATCCAGTCTTTCAAATTGTTTTTCTATGCTTTTCTTCATAATAATGTATAATGATATCACAAAATCAGGAATAAAAGGATATTGCCAATGAATCTCTTGAGAATTAAGAATATAATCGCCTTTTTAACAGCTGCCTGCTGGACGGGAGCATCCTTCTTTTATGACAGGGTGACCTTTAAGGTATCTCCGCTGTCAATGGCGCATAACTATATACCCTGTAAGATTCTGATGTTTGCGGCTTTATATATCGCCGTATCTTTTCTGATAAAGGCGGTATGTGACCGGGAGTCCCTGCACCGGCAGATCCTGAAATACGCACTGATATATTTTATTCCCATGATACTCGTCCTTATCTACAAGCTGCCTGAGGGCTTCCTGTCAAATGACGAATCCCTGATCTTTGAGCAGGCTTCAAAGCTTGCGGATTATACCTGGTTTTATTATATTACCACCTGGTATTACATAGTATCCATGATGCTGATCCCCTCCTGGCTGGGACCGATAATAATAAAAGTCATCCTTCAATGCTTTACGGCGGGCTATTCCGTTGCAAGGCTTAAGAGATACCTGAAGGGGTCAAAGCGCTCTTATGTCATATATCTGGCGTTTCTGCTCCCCCCCATCCTTGCCTATACCACATCGGCTCACCGCATCCCCATATATATCTTTCTGTATATCCTTCTGATGTTTACCCTGCTCATGGATAAGCTTGAAGGAGTACGGTATTCCCTAAAACGATCCCTTCCGATGCTGTTGCTTATCGCCATCCTCACCCAGTGGAGAACGGAGGGTATTTATCTTGCTTTATTCGGGATACTTCTTATGATCATCTGCTACCCTTCAATATATGAAAACAGGAAGAACCGGATAAAAAACATTCTGATCCTTACGGCAGCATCCTTTTTTATTCAGTACCTGGTGGCGATCCCCCAATACGGTCTTATTCCCTCCCGTATGGGGGACAAGGCAGCCAATCGCATGCTGCCGTTTTATGCCTATACCGTTACTAATATGTACCGGAACGGCCTGGATCTTTCGGATCCTTCAAATGCCGCTTCCTGGGAGAAGGTCGACCGGTATCTTGATACGGAAAAGATCACTGCAATAAACGATTACCTTGGGGATATTAACTACGAAGACTCCCTGATCCTTTATTACGAGGGATATGACGGCAGACGATATGATGCAACCGATGAAGACTATATGGCCTTTGTTGAGGGAGTGCAGGAACTTATGAAAAATAATCCCGGGGTGCTTTTTTCCACAAAGTGGGGTTCCTTTGACTATGCGGCAACCGTTTACGATCCTGTATTTGACCAGGGGGCAGCCTCCCTTGCGGTCAGTCTTGTAAAGACAGTTGCCTATAATCTTTACCTGCCTATGCTCCTTCTTATCCTGATGTTTATCTGGAGTCTTTTTAATATAAAAGAGAGAGCCTTTTATACCCTGCTCTCTCTCTGTCTTTTTGCCCATTTCACCATTGTCTTTTTACTGGCTCCGGCATCCTATTTCAAATACTATTTCCCGATCTATCTGACGGTGTACTTCTTTACCTTGTTACTGATTTGCTCTGGAAAACTCGGCATCAAACCTGTCTCCGAAAAGGCGGTTGACGGCTGAAAAGATCGCTCTGACGGAGGCCCTCGTAATATTGGAGGATACACCTACTCCATACGTCACGTGGTTATCATCCACGGACAGCATGTGAATATAGGCCGCTGCCTGAGCGTTTGATCCGCCTGTAAGGGCATGCTCCTCGTAGTCCACTATCTTTACATTTATCCCAAGCTCTGCGGAGAGTCCGCGCTTTACTGCATCTATAGGTCCGTTACCGGTAGCCTTGAATTCTTTTTGCATACCATGATCCGTGTACTGAACCACAACCTCGGTATCGAACTCCGTATCCTCTTCTCCGGAAAGGTCGAACATCTGCAGCTTTCTGAAATGGATAGGCTCCTTTTTTTCGAGATAAGTCCTGCGGAAAGCTTCCATAACTTCCTTCGGCGCAACCTCCCCCTGCTTTTCCGAGATGTCCTGGATCACATTTGCGAATTCCTTATGCATGCCTTTGGGAAGCTTGAATCCGAAATAGGAATCCATGATAAAGGCCACTCCGCCCTTACCTGATTGTGAGTTGATACGGACTATAGGCTCGTATTCCCTGCCTATGTCTGCAGGATCGATAGGAAGATAAGGAACCTCCCAGGTTTCGGGATGCCTTTCCATCATGGCTTTCACACCCTTGGATATCGCATCCTGATGCGATCCGGAAAAAGCAGTGAACACAAGCTTTCCCGCATAGGGATGTCTGGGATCGATCTTCATCTTGGTGCATCTTTCGTACATTTCGATTATCTCATTGATGTTTCCAATCTCGAGCTCGGGGTCGATTCCCTGTGAAAACATGTTGTAGGCTATATTAAGCACGTCCACATTTCCCGTTCTCTCCCCGTTGCCAAAAAGGGTACCCTCTACGCGCTCCGCGCCCGCAAGGATAGCAAGCTCGGTAGCTGCAATGCCGGTTCCCCTGTCGTTATGGGGATGGACTGATAATATCACCGAATCTCTCCTGTCAAGATGCTGATCCTCCCACTCTATGATATCCGCATACACATTGGGAGTTGTCATCTCTACAGTTGCGGGAAGATTTATTATGACCTTATTGTCAGGCGTTGCGCCCCAGGCTTCAGTAACAGCGTTGCATACCTCCAGGGCATACTCCGGCTCCGTTCCCGTAAAGCTTTCGGGGGAGTATTCAAGTATTATCTTTCCCGGAAAGCTCTCTGCCCTCTTTTTGACCATAAGAGTTCCGTCCACCGCCAGCTGCTTTATTTCTTCCCTGCCCATATTAAACACCACATCCCTCTGAAGGGTGGATGTTGAATTGTAGATATGAACTATAGCCTTTGACATGCCTTCTATAGCTTCGAAGGTTCGGTCTATAAGGTTCTCACGGCACTGGGTCAGAACCTGGACAGTCACATCCTCAGGTATGAGGTTTTTGTCCACGAGCTCCCGCAGAAAATCAAATTCGATCTGGCTGGCTGCGGGAAATCCTATCTCTATTTCCTTGAAGCCAAGCTTTACCAGCTCATTGAACATCTCTATCTTTTCGGAAACCACCATGGGCTCCACTAAAGCCTGATTTCCGTCCCGAAGATCAACGGATACCCATACGGGAGCCTTTTCTATCTGCTTATCCGGCCACTTTCTTTCCGGATAATCCAGTACGGGATTCCTTTTGTATCTTTTGTAATTCATCATATCCTGCCTCCGTTACATTTACTTTGGACAGCTGCCATGAACAGTTGCCGTAAAAAGGCCTCTCTGACGTTACATCAGAGAGGCTTCTTTCCATCGTTCAATGAAAAATAAGATTACTCTCCGAGGCCGGAATCTATTGCGCCTATAAGCGACCTTAGGGCAAGCTCCTCATCCTCTCCTTCGCAGAATATCTCGATCTCGTCGCCACATTTTACGCAGGCTCCCAACACCGACAGAACACTCTTTGCGTTTGCCGTATTCTCCCTGAATTTAAACGTGATGAGCGACTTAAACTGCATTGCTTCTTTGCACAGTATTCCTGCCGGACGCAAATGCAACCCTGTAGGATTTTTAATAGTTACTTTCTGTGAAACCATTTTATCTGCTCCCAAAAAAACTTAATGATACTATACCAAATCTAAAATAATTGTTCAATAATCTATAAAACTGTTTTCTCTATCAGCTCGGCAAGATCTTTTGCGTCCTTGTCTATCTCCGCCTGATCCCTGCCCTCTATCATGACCCTGACCAGAGGCTCTGTTCCGGAGGGTCTTATAAGAACCCTGCCCTCACCGTTATACTTTGATTCAAGGGCATCTATGGCTTCCACTATCTCCGGGTACTCCATATAGGCTTCTTTCTTATGACTCGGCACCCTTGCATTCTTAAGGGACTGAGGCAGAACCTCCATGACGGATTTCAGCTCTGAAAGCTTCTTCCCTGTCTTTTTCACAACCTCCAGAAGATGGAGCGCCGAAAGCAGACCGTCACCTGTTGTATTCTGATCAAGGAATATGATATGCCCGCTCTGCTCTCCTCCGAGATTCGCGCCTATCTCCTTCATTCTCTCAAGAACGTATCTGTCTCCCACCTTGGTCTGTTCGATATGGATTCCCTGTTTTTCGCACATTATCTTAAAACCGAGGTTTGTCATTACCGTGACGACTATGGTATCCTTTGCAAGCGTTCCCTGGGATTTCATATAGTTTCCGACGATGGCCATTATCTCATCGCCGTTCACCATTTTACCGTTTTCATCGGCTGCCAGCAGCCTGTCGGCATCCCCGTCAAAGGCAAGACCCAGATCTGCTTTTTCCATAACGACACGGGCACAAAGCTCCTCCATATGGGTTGACCCGCAGTTGGCGTTGATATTCGTACCGTCAGGATTGTTGTGTATGGCTATTACCTCGGCGCCCAGATCCCTTAAGGTTTCCACCGATGTGTAGTAAGATGCGCCCTCAGCGCAGTCCACAACTATCTTCATGCCGCGAAGATCAGTATCTATCTGCTTCTTGGAGTGGTTGATATATTCCTCTCTTGCATCGGTACGGTATTTTATCTTTCCGACTCTGGAACCGTTGGGTCTCGGTACATCCTTAAGATCGTCCTTTATAAGTTTTTCGATCTCGTCCTCCAGTTCGTCGGACAGCTTGTAGCCGTCTCCGTTGAAGAATTTGATCCCGTTAAATTCCACCGGGTTATGGGATGCGGAGATCACGACTCCCGCATCAACCTTGTACTTATTCGCAAGATATGCGACCGCAGGGGTCGGCACCACGCCTACATATACTGCATTTGCTCCAACCGAGCAGATCCCCGCCATAAGGGCATTTGCCAGCATGTCTCCCGAGATACGGGTATCACAGCCTACCATGATCGTGGGACGGTACGAGCGCTCCTTCGTGAGCACCGTTGCTCCCGCTGCCCCGAGCTGCATCGCAAGGTACGGTGTCAGCTCCGTATTTGCCACTCCTCGTACTCCGTCAGTTCCAAACATTCTTGCCATTTCTTTATTCTCCGCCCTGTGCCTCCGGCGCTGCTGCCGGTTCGGTTTCCGCAGCTGCCGGGGTATTTTCTACATGTATCAGACCTTCTTCTCCGGCCCTTAAAAAGACCTTTGTTGTAGCCGTAACACCGCTTCCGTAAACTCCTTCAGGATAAGCAAAGGTCACGTCCGCATCATAGATTCCGGTGATCCACTGTTCCAGTCCGTTCTTTGTTTTTACATCTTCCATATTGATCTTTCCGGTCAGCATGGATCCGTCAACAGATGCCAGCACATCGGGAAGTCCACGCACACTGGTGACTACCGAAAGAGCTCCCTCACCTATGACCGCCGTAAAGCCCTCGGGAACATTCTCTATGGAAATATTCGAGATAGGAACCTCCACATTCTTAAGGTTCATGGCTACTATTTCCACCGTGACCGTGGAATGCGTATCCATCTCTTCATCTGCAGGCTTCGTCTTTGCAGGAAGATAAGCGGATATATCAACCGTAGTTTTATAGTTTTCCGTTGCTCCGCTTATATCGATCTCCGAAGAGGGTATCGTAATCGATCCCACCCCTGACAGTGATTCGGGATCTCCGCTCAGCTCTATCGCTTCAATGGTTGCGCTCAGATTGCCTGTTGTCGCAAATCCCTCCGCCGGAGTGCCGGTATAGCTGTAGGTTACAGGAATCTCCCTGTTTGCCCAGATCTCCACGGAAACAGATACGCTGGTCCTTGAAAGCTCAAGTCTTCCCGTATCCATGTCATCACCGTTCCGGTCAATAAAGACTATTGGTGTCTCCGTCCTCATATCACGGGTCATGCCCTGAACGGAAACCCTGACTATCGCCCTGTCTATGGTCTCGACTATGGATTCCGGTCCCTGTACGCGGACCACGTTGCTTGTCAGGGATACATCTCCTACGGAATAGCCTTCCGCAGGATCTCCCGTTATCTCATAGTCTATGGAAAACTGTTTGGTGCCAAGCTCTTCCACATCCACTACGGCATAAGCTGTTTTGGGTGTAAGGCTTACGATCTTGTCAGACAGCCGGTTAGCCTTTACCGATATCGGCACTCTTCCGTTTGCATAGTTTGTCATGTCTATGGATGCAGAAAAATCATCTCTTGAAAGCTGCGACAAAACCGACCTTTCCGCCCTTGCCACAACCGTCACATAGCTCGAAGAATCCGACAGTTCATAGGCCTGTCCTTCAGCCTCAAATACCTGTCCGTTCAGAACGGTAACCGGGATCTGTGTAAAATTCTGATCCTTTACGGGATTATCTATGCTTACCACTACCAGCCATATCATAACGGCAAGGATGAGAGCCAGCACCTTGAGCCATACATTCTTTGTGAAGATGTTAAGGAAGCCCGACATTCTTTTTTTCATCTCGCGCTCCTCCCCTTCTTATCAACAATGGTCTTATTCTGAAGCTTTATCAGCTCATCCCGAAGCGTATCCTGATCCACGTTTCTTGTAAGAGCACCGTTCTGCGCGATCGATACTCTTCCCGTTTCTTCAGATACGATGATGGTAAGGGAATCCGTTGCCTCGGAAATTCCAACACCCGCCCTGTGTCTCGTTCCAAGCTCCTTGGATAGCTCCATATTGTCCGAAAGCGGCAGATAACAGGTAGCGGAAACCACCCTGTCCCCTTCTACTATCACGGCACCGTCGTGAAGCGGGGTATTGTGTTCAAATATATTTATCAGCAGCTGGCTTGTAACCACCGCATCGACCTCTATGCCTGTCCTTATATATTCCGTGAGCGGATCGCTCTGCTTTATCACGATGAGGGCGCCGGTTCTCGCTCTGCCCATCTCGTAACAGGCCTTTATTATCTCGTTCATCGTCTTATCGGAAAACCGCTCATTTACATTTGATCCGCTGAACGTAAATAAAGATGCAATGAAATTTTTTCTTCCAAGAAAGTCCAGGGCGCGGCGCAGCTCAGGCTGAAAGATGACGAGGAGCGCCATAAGAAGGACGTTAAGTCCGTTTCTTACAAGCCACAGTATAGTCGTCATCTGCATGAGGTACGCCAGGAGAACAAAAACTATGATCACCACGATACCCCTCATAAGCGACCAGGCTCTGGTCTCTCTGATCCATACCATTACCTCATAGACAACAAAAGCGATTATGAGTATCTCGACATAGTCGGTAAGCCCCATAACCGGAATGGATTCAAAACTTATGAAGTTTCCTATCTTGGATATGATCTGCTGCATCTTTTATAAATCTTCATCCGATCTCCGGGATCCTGATCCCGATCCTGATCTCGACCTCGATCTGCCCCCATGAGACCTTATCTTGGGCACGGCCTTTACGTAATAATAGTATTCATCATCCTCAAACTGCACCCTCTCCGTCTTTGCGTAATCCACGCTGAAGGTAAAGAGTTTGAATAAAAATGCGACTGCGGCTGATATAAGCGCCCCGATCATAAGTCCCCCCACGCTGATATCCGCGTCAAGCCTGACAGACAAAAGCAGCAGGGCAATGATGTCAACCACAAGACCCATGGCTATTGCTATGGTCCAGGCATGTGCAATGGGAAGCCGTCTTATGACGCTGACTGCCACTACCGTGGCGGCAAACGCTATCACATAGGCGACCATGGTATTGTTCTTTATCACACCGTCAAGTATGGTCCGAAACCGTTCCACTGTCGTGGCGTCCGCCATGCCCTTTATCTTATCTTCCGATTCCGCGACAAAATCCACCGTGTAATACGCTATCACCCCGAATCCTACAGAAAGAGCCGACAGGGGGGAGCCCTTCAGTCCGTATATCACGGGCATTATATGAGGCACCCCGAAGACATAAGATAACGGTGTAAGAAGAACCGCCATGGTATCCTTCGGCGTAAATCTGAAATACAGCAGGAACATCAGCAGAAATACAGCCAGCACCACTATCGCTGCTTCAAGAGAAAGCGAATAACAGTGCAGAATGATAAAAAGCGAGGAAAAGAACACTATCATTCCGGCAGGCATTATGGCGCAAAGTAGTGATACCGCCACTACCACAGCTGTAGAATCAAGTCTTTCCATATAGCCCAGTTTGGAATTCACCACCGAAAGCGCTAAAAGAGCCAGAAAAAAACGAACCGCCGCCCTGATCAGTGTCTCATAGCGGCTTACTATCTCCTCTATAAAATCCCTTGCTTCAAAAATATTATCCATTATCCTTTACTTCCTGTATGTTCTGCAGCTCCCTCAGGGCATAATTATAATCATTCAGATGCTTTTTCGCCCAGTCAAACCTGAATGAGTACACAACGTAGGCAATGATCCCGAAGGCTCCGGCAAATATCACATACGCTGTCACCAGCTTGCGTCCCATGGCCATAAGATCCATGGTGTATATCTCCTGGAGGAGTCTGTCTATATCATAATAAACGTAAAGCACGAGAACCAGAAAAAAAGAAACCGTAGCCGAAACAACGGCTCTGAGGACGTTCAGACATACATAATCGCTTCTGAAATAGTTACAGATCCGTATGGCTTCCTTTCCTTCGTTATCCTCGAAGGAAGCCATACGGGTCATAAGCATCACTCTGGTCCCGTCCGGACTGTTTTTCACTTTAAGAACCTCATTGCAGGGTTATTTCTAAGATCCTTCTTGGGTTCCGGCTTCGGTGCATCCGGCTTGGCTATTGACTTGCTCAGTCCGTTTGCCAGATCAGCCTTACACTTTTCGCAATACTTACCGGTATGTATCATGGTGCCGCAGCCCTCGCAGGGTATGCCCACCGGTGAATCATCCGCAAACACGAGCCTCTCTTCCCTGATCCACTGCTGAAGCTGGCTCGTATCCACTTCACACTCCTCACAGATCTGGGGAATGCTCGCCTTAGGATTCTCCCGGATGTACTCCTTTACCGTATTGAACTTCTTCTCGATATCTTCCCTGCAAGTCGGACAGATGGGCTGTCCTCCGATATAATTAAATATCTTTCCGCATCTTCTGCAATTTTTAACATTCATAGTCCCTCTCCTTTTTACATCGGTGTTCCTGCCGCAAGAGTCACATAGAAAACATTCTCTGCTCCTGCTGCTTTTAATACGACGCTTACAGCATCGATTGTGCTTCCGGTCGTATATATATCATCGACGATCATCACGTTCCTACATTTTACATCATGAGCACCTTTTTTGAAAGCCCCTTTGAGGTTTTTCATCCGCTCTATACGGGTCAGTTCTTTCATGGGTTTGGTGTTTTTGCACCTTACCACCAGAGAATCCTCAACAGGTATGCCGGTATGCGACGAAAGCGCATCCGCAAGAAGCTTCGCCTGATTATATCCCCGGCTCCTGAGTTTTTCATCAGAGACCGGAACAGGAACAAGAACGTCAGGCCTGCATCCTGAAAGGTAATTCCCAAGCCTATCTGATATGTCATGCCCGAAATAATCGGCGTATTCCCTGCGGCCGTGGTATTTAAGCCTGGTTATGGCTCCTCTGGTCATATCATTATAGACGTAAAGTGCTCTTCCTCTTCGGAATAAATGCTCTGTTGACCTGCAGTCCGTACAGTATTCCCTGTCCCCCTTTGCAAGCAGCTTTCCGCATTTCATGCAGTAGTCTTCACCGATATACGGTATCCTTTCCCTGCAGTCCCTGCATATAAGCTCCCCGTATTCCGTTACCTCATCACAAAAGGGGCACCTTCTGGGAAAGACCGCATCAATTATTCTGCTCCAGAGCCCTGATCTCCAGTATCCTCCTTTTAAGTCCGGTATATCTTTTTTCCTCCCTTTCATTTTCTATCATCATTTCAACCGTCTTCATGGATCCTAAGATACATACCATATCCCTGGCTCTCGTTATGGCTGTGTACAGGAGATTTCTGTTAAGAAGCATCCTGGGTCCTGTAAGGAGCGGGATAATGACAGCTCTGTACTCGCTTCCCTGAGATTTATGTATCGTAATGGCATAGGCAAGCTCCAGCTCTGACAGGGCTTCTCCCCTGTACTCGGCCTCCCTGCCGTCATCAAACCTTATGTAGGCGGCATCCGATGACACGGACAGGATCCTTCCTATATCCCCGTTATAGACCCCCTCTCCCGTTTCAAGAACTATCCCGTTCTTTCCTGTCAGCTTCCACTCAAGATCATAGTTATTCTTAGTCTGCATGACCTTGTCGCCTGTCCTTAAGATGCCGTTTTCGGTACCAAGCTCCCTCTTTTTTCCATCAGCCGGATTCAGTGCTTCCTGAAGTCTCAGGTTCAGATTTTCAACTCCAAGTGCCCCCTTTCGCATTGGTGTCATGATCTGTATATCAAGCGGCGTGCAGTTTAAGTGCTCAGGAAGCTTTTTTCCGCCAAGGTAGATCATTCCCTGAATGATCCTCTCAGCCTCACTCCTCTCCAGCACAAAGAAATCCTCGCTTTTCTTATCAAGCTCCGGCTTCTGTCCGTTTATTATAAGATGGGCGTTCCTTACTATCGCGGAAGCCTCCGACTGGCGGTATATCCTGGTAAGTCTCGTCACATGAAAGCTTTCCGAACGTATTATGTCCTTCAGCACAGCCCCCGGACCCACGGAGGGAAGCTGATCTGAATCTCCGATAAGGATCAGTCTGGTACCCGGCACTACCGCTCTTAAAAGGGAACGAAAGAGATAAATATCCACCATCGACATCTCATCAAGCACGATAACATCCGTCTCCAGCGGGTTGTCACGGTCATGTTCAAAGCCCGATGTCTTTTTGGACGAAACTGCTCCGGCTCCAAGAAGCCTGTGTATGGTCTTTGCCTCAAACCCCGTGGACTCCGTCATCCTCTTGGCCGCTCTTCCCGTAGGCGCTGCCAGGGTTATGTGAAAACCCTTCTCTCTGAAATACTGCAGGATCAGGTTTGTGATGGTAGTCTTTCCTGTGCCCGGACCTCCGGTTATTACGGATACCGTATGGGATATTGCCCCCGTCACGGCTTCCCTCTGGGAATCCTCCAGCGTTATTTCCGATTTTTTTTCTATCTTTTTTATCTCATCATATATGAGACTGAGGTCTCCCTCATCCGGAACATCCAGGTCACACAGCATTCTCGCCGTTTCCGCCTCGGCATAATAAGACCTTTCGGAAAAAACGTATCTTTCTCCCTCTGCCTCTTCCATGATAACCTTGGATTCTACGGACAGATCCCCGAGCTTTGCTTTTACAAGATCCTCCTGCGCGTTCATGAGCCCGGACGCTTTTGATATAAGCTCTCCTTCTTCCATGCACATGCTTCCGAACCCTGATGCTTCCGAAAGAAGATAAAGGATCCCGGAGCTTATGCGGTAATCGGAATCCCCTGCTATCCCCACTTCTGACGCTATGCGATCCGCGGAAATAAAACCTATCCCTTCTATATCCTCTATGAGCCTGTATGGATTTGTACGGATTACCTCATAGACCCGATCCTTGTATTTATTGTAGATCTTCTGCCCGAGACCGGGAGAGATATCATACTGTGACAAAAACGAAAGAGCCTGTCTGCTGCCTGCTTTTGCCTCGAACGCTTCCGCTATCGCAATGGCTTTTCTGAGAGATATTCCCTTTATCTCTGCAAGCCTTTCCGGCTCCTCCTCCATTATGCGGAAGGTATCCTGCCCGAATTTATCTGTTATGCGTCTTGCGAGTCCGGATTTAACGCCCTTTACGGCTCCCGAAGAAAGATAGCGGTATATGGATTTCTCGTCATCTAACGGGGCTATTGAAAAGGAACTTACAGAAAACTGGATACCGTATTTGGAATTTTCTTTAAGATCTCCCTCTAATGAAATGCTCTCCCCGGCTTCAAGCGCCGGGAGCTCACCCACGCAGACGTAATCTCCGCCGTCGTCTGCATCAAGGGATAGTACGGTATATGAATTTTCGGGATTTCGAAATATGACTCGGTCGATTATACCTTTAAGCTGCATCCTCAGTCAGCATCCACCATTCTTTCGCCGGCATCCGCTGCAGCTCCGCTTTCTGCAGCAGCTCTTTCAGCCTTTGCATCTATCTCCTCAGGAGTCTGACCGATATTTCTCTTCATCTGCTCGTAAAGCATATTCGCCAGTCCAAGCCCCTCCTGCTCCGTGGTCTTGGAAGCATATTCCTTTACAAGATTATCCTTGTAATAATCAACAAGCATGCTGTTGGTGCCCGTATCCAGCGGATCCTCGGGCACCGTTGCCATCATCTGCTTATACATCTGCTCCACGAAATAGCTCTCAAACTGCTTGCAGGCATCCAGGAGCTTTTCATCATCCGCCGAAAGTGTTTCGGTGTTCTTTCCTGCTCCGGCTCCTTCCTTTATCTGAGAGAGGGTATTCTTCAGCTTGGAAGTGTTCGCATTTGATACGGCCTGGCTTGATAAAGTTGTAAGATAGCTGCTGTCAATATCCATAAAGATCTGCCTTATCTCTTAAGCTGGTTCGCCGTCTGCATCATATCATCGGTGGTTGTTATCGCCTTTGAGTTAAGCTCGTAGGCTCTCTGTGCCACTATCAGATTTACCATCTCATCAGCAACCTGAACATTGGATCCTTCAAGGTACCCCTGTCTTATGACTGATTTCTGCAGATTGTTGTTAGTTGCCTCGTTCAGCGGCTGACCGGACGCCGCAGTCACGGCATACAGTGAATCCCCCTCTTTGTTAAGACCCTTTGGATTCTGGAACTGGGTAAGCCCGATTATCATTCCGGCAATAGGCTGAGGATTGTTGTCCCCATCGGGATACATCAGCTGTCCACTGGCATCCACCGTAACCCTGTTGGCTATCACCTGCTGTCCGTTTATAGTACCCGGAAGCTCTATGGGCTGTCCGTTCGTATTGAGTACCGGCAGGCCGTCCGAATTTGAGAGAACCAGCTCGCCGTTGGCGTTCCTTAAGTTAAAATTAAAATCTCCGTTTCTGGTGTAATAAGTATTCCCGTCGGTTCCCCTTACCGAGAAAAATCCGTCTCCCTGAATGGCAAAGCTTGTGGCGCTCTCCGATTCAAGAAAAGAGCCTGTCGTAAACTGGGAGGTTATGGCCGCATTCCTGACACCCAGTCCTACCTGGGCGCCTATTGGCTTATTCTCTCCGTTTGCGGTAGTGGTCTTTGTCTGCAGGGTCTGATACAGGAGGCTTTTGAACTCATTTGTCTCGGTCTTATACCCTACGGTATTTACATTGGCGAGATTGTTTGCGATGGTATCAACATTCGTCTGCTGAGCTATCATTCCGGTAGCCGCGGTCCACAGTGATCTTACCATATCTCATTTACCTCCTGTTGTTTAACTGAGCTTACCCAGCTGATTTACTGCCACATCAAGTGACTGATCCATAGTGGTTATTATCTTCTGGTTTATCTCGTACTGCCTGTTTATCGCTATCATATTCACCATCTCCTGGACAGTCTCCACATTTGACTGCTCCAGATATCCCGAATAGACCTGGGCATTTGAAGGGATCTCAGTGGCGCCGTCTATGGTCTGCCACATATTCTCGCCGTACTTTTCAAGGTAATAATAATCCGTACCCTCGGGATTCCTCTCAAAATCAACGATCCCTATGGTGGCCACTATCTGACCGTTATCACCCTGAATGATGTTTCCCTGACGGTCTATCGTAGCCGGCTGCAGGGGGTCAACAGTGATGTGGTTGCCGTTCGTATCAAGCACAAAATCACCGTCCTTTGTTACGAGCGTTCCCTCAAGGGTAAGGGTAAAGGATCCGTCTCTTGTATACTTCTCACTGGTATTCCCTGCCTTATCGGTAAACTCTATCCGGAAAAATCCCGAATCCGAAAGCGCAAGGTCAAAGGTATTCTCAGTGCCCCTGAAGCCTCCCTCGGACCAGTCAGTATAGTTTTCACCGATCTTCACTCCGGGCTGCATGTTTCCCATCCGCCTGGAAAGGTACCATTCCGAGGAATCCTGAAGTTTGACTGCCAGCGCATCGGCAAAGGTCTGTGATGTGGCTCCCTCTTTTTTATATCCGGTGGTGGAAACATTCGCCAGATTATTTGTAAGGGTATCCATCCTGTGCTGCTCGTTTATCATCGCAGAATGCGCTGTATACAATCCTTTTACCATAGATCAGTCGTCATCCTCTCTGTAGCCTGCCATCGTGTCTACGTATTTGCCGGTTCCCGCTGCCACAGCGGTCATCGGATCTTCCGCCGTCATCGTATTTATTCCCGTCTTTTCGGTTATAAGCTCCTCCAGGCCTCGAAGCATCGCTCCTCCGCCTGTAAGGACTATTCCCCTGGAAGCGATGTCTGCCGCAAGCTCCGGAGGCGTCCGTTCCAAAACCCCGTGTATCGCTTCAACTATCTGTGCCGTTACTTCCCTTAATGCTTCCTCGGTTTCCTCCGAAGATACCTTTACCGTAACGGGAAGTCCTGTAAGGAGGTTTCTGCCTCTTATGTCCATGTAATCCACTTCGGGTCTTCTGAACACACATCCTATATGTATCTTAAGATCCTCGGCGGTGGGCTCTCCTATGAGAAGATTATGCTTCTTTCTCATATATCTCACTATTGCATCATCAAAGTCATCTCCCGCAACCTTTATGGACGTGGACTCCACCGGTCCTCCCAGAGATATGACCGCTATATCCGAGGTTCCTCCGCCTATATCAACGACCATATTGCCGCAGGGCTTTGTGATATCTATCCCCGCTCCTATGGCGGCAGCTATGGGCTCCTCGATGATCTTTACATCCCTGGCTCCCGCCTGATATGCCGCATCCTCAACGGCCTTTCTTTCAACCTCGGATGCCGCGGAAGGAACTCCCACGCAGACCCTTGGCTTTCTGAAGGTTCTCTTTCCCACGGCCTTCTGTATGAAATGCTTAAGCATCTTCTCAGTGACTGTGTAGTTCGAGATGACTCCCTGTCTCATAGGCCTTATTGCAACCACGTTACCCGGTGTACGTCCAAGCATGAGCCTCGCTTCCTCGCCTATGGCCATTATCTTGTTTGTATCCCTGTCAAATGCAACTACGGAGGGCTCCTTCAGTACTACGCCCTTGCCTCTGATATATACGAGCACGCTCGCTGTTCCGAGATCTATACCTATATCTATTCCGCTCATTGTGTCCTCGTTTCGTTGTCCTGATTTTTATTGTCTAACTTGATAGGATAACCTAAAACATCGAAACTTTCAACACCGACAGGAAGCAGTTTTTATTCCCCCTAAAACCCATGCTTTCCCGTAAAAAACACGGGCGCAGGTAATTTTTTTGCGTCCGTGCTTTATAAGATCCGTCCATGTAGATAGTATATCGGATGTCTTAGATAATTCCTTAACCCCTGATGATCACTTTTTTAACATTTTTGCGATATATTTTCCGGTGTAGCTTTTTTTATCCTTCGCCACCTGCTCCGGAGTTCCCTGGGTCACCACCGTTCCCCCTCCGTCTCCGCCTTCGGGTCCCATATCTATAATATAATCCCCGCACTTAATAACGTCCAGATTATGTTCTATAACGACCACGGTGTTTCCCGCTCCCGCAAGCCTGTCGAGGATCTCTACAAGCTTTCTCACATCATCAAAATGCAGTCCCGTTGTTGGCTCATCAAGAATATAGATGGTTTTTCCCGTACCTTTTTTGGAAAGCTCCGTGGCAAGCTTTATCCGCTGCGCTTCCCCTCCCGAAAGCTCCGTGGAGGGCTGTCCCAGTTTGACATAGCCAAGACCCACATCAAAAAGCGTCTGTATCTTGTTCTTTATTGCCGGCACATTGTCAAAGAAAGTGAGGGTTTCCTCAACCGTCATATCAAGAACATCCGAAATTGTCTTTCCCTTATATGTAACATCCAAAGTCTCCCTGTTATACCGCTTACCGTGACATACATCACAGGGAACAAAGACATCCGGCAGGAAATGCATCTCTATTTTTATTATCCCGTCTCCGCTGCAGGCCTCGCATCTTCCCCCCTTTACGTTAAAGGAGAAACGGCCCTTCTGATATCCCCTGGCTCTTGCCTCCTGAGTATTTGCAAAAAGATCCCTTATAAGGTCGAAGACTCCCGTATAGGTAGCCGGATTGGATCTGGGCGTCCTGCCTATTGGCGACTGATCGATATTAATGACCTTGTCCAGCTGATCCAGTCCTTTGATCCCGTCAGAAGCTCCCGGTATAGTCCGCGCCCGGTTCAGTTTTTTTGCCGCCGTCTTATACAGGATCTCGTTAATAAGGGATGACTTTCCGGATCCCGATACCCCGGTCACTATTGTCATGATACCTAACGGTATCTTTACGTTTATTCCTTTAAGATTATTTTCCCTGGCTTTTTTTATCTCGATCCAGCCCGACGGGGTCCGCCGTTTTTTTGGCACCGGTATTGAAAGCTTACCGGAAAGATATTTTCCCGTAACGGAATCCTTTACCTTTGCTATCTCCTCTGCCGTACCCTGTGCCACAAGAGTTCCTCCATGCATCCCGGCGCCGGGGCCTATGTCTATGATGCTGTCTGCCTCTCTCATGGTATCTTCATCATGCTCTACCACTATGAGGGTATTTCCCAGATCCCTGAGTCTTTTAAGCGTTCCAAGCAGCTTGTCATTATCCCTCTGATGCAGCCCTATGGACGGCTCATCAAGAATATAGGCCACTCCCACAAGACCGCTGCCGATCTGGGTGGCAAGCCTTATCCTCTGCGCCTCTCCCCCTGACAGGGTTCCCGTAGCCCTTGAAAGAGTCAGATAATCAAGCCCCACGTCGTTCATAAACCGCACTCTGGAGTGGATCTCTTTTATTATCTGATGTCCGATAAGCTGCTGCTGCTCCGTTATGGTCTCCGGTATGGTATCAAAATATGCCAGAAGCTCCTTTACCGACATTTCCGTCAGTTCAAAGATGTTCTTTTCATCCACCGTTACCGCCAGAGATTCTTTTTTCAGCCTCTGTCCCTTGCAGGTTTCACAGGGTGAAAACCTCATATACTGTTCATATTCCGCCTTTGCCGATTCGGAGGCAGTCTCCCTGTACCGCCTTTCCATATTTTTGATAAGGCCTTCAAAGGAGTCATCATAGACACCCTCGGATCTTAATCCTTTGTAATGTACCTTCAGGATCTCGCCGTCAGTGCCGTAGATAAACACATGGCGAACCTTCTCCGGCAGCTCCTCATAGGGCGTATCAAGAGAAAACTTATATTTCTTTGCGAGCGCCTCAAGCAGGGCATGACCGTAGCTTCCGGGATCAGAAGAATTCATCCAGCCCATGCAGCTTACGCAGCCCTCATTGAATGAAAGGGATTTATCCGGGATCATAAGATCCTCATCGAACTCCATCTTGTAGCCCAGACCCGAGCAGGTCGGACACGCCCCGAAGGGGTTGTTGAAGGAAAAGCTTCTGGGTTCGATGGGCGGTATCGATATGCCGCAGTCCGGGCAGGAAAAGCTGTTCGAAAAGGACAGGGTCTTTTTTCCCTGATCCACATCAACATTCAAAAGTCCTTCCGATACTTCAAGCACGTTCTCTATCGACCCGGCAAGTCTTGTTTCTATTCCCGGCTTTACCACAAGACGATCCACTACTATCTCTATGGTATGTCTTATGTTTTTATCAAGCTCTATATCCTCGGACAGCTCATATAAGGAGCCGTCGATCACAGCCCGCACATATCCCGATTTTTTTGCACGGTCCAGTACCTTCTCGTGCCTTCCCTTCTTGCCCCTTACTACCGGCGCCAGAAGCTGAATTTTCGTCTTTTCGGGAAGCTTCATCAGTATATCCGCCATCTGATCCGCGGTCTGTCTCTCGATCGGTTTTCCGCAGTTCGGACAGTGAGGTATGCCTATGCGGGCATACAGAAGTCTTAAGTAATCATAGATTTCCGTGACCGTCCCAACCGTGGATCTGGGATTTCTGTTCGTTGATTTCTGATCTATGGATATCGCGGGAGGAAGTCCGTCTATGGAATCCACATCCGGCTTATCCATCTGCCCCAGAAACATCCGGGCATAGCTTGAAAGGGACTGCATATACCGCCGCTGCCCCTCGGCATAGATCGTATCAAAGGCAAGAGAGGACTTTCCCGATCCGGAAAGTCCTGTCAAAACCACCAATTCATTCCTGGGTATATCTACCGAAAGAGATTTCAGATTGTGCTCTCTGGCACCTCTGATCCTTATGAATTTCTTATCATCAGTTTCCTGCTTTTTCATCTGCCGTCTGTCCTGTCATCTTTTTTTCACAATATTTTTTTACCATGCTTTCAGTAAATTCCGGCGACCATCTTGTCACTATCACTGAATCATGGCGTATCCCCCTGGTACGGAGGTTTTTAAGCTGCTCTATATACTGAAGCGTTACCTTCTTTGATATTTTTGATTCTCCGGAATTCCTGTCCTGGAACTCATACGGTATCTCTACAACCAGCCTGTAGCTGCACATAGCGAGAACCTCTATCATTATCTTCCAGCCTATGGGCTTAAGATCTGCTCCCTCAAGCATGCTCTTCTTAAACATGAAAAGTCCGGATGTGGGATCCGATATCTTTCTTAAGGATGAAAGCGCCGCTTTTCCCATCCAGCGCGCCGTGCCGGATACGAACTTCCTTATAACGTTAAGTCCACCGTCAGAGCCTCCGCGTATCAGCCTGGAAGGAATGCAGATATCAGCGCCTGAAAGCATGGCTGCGTACATAGGCCTTAATATAGCCGGTGGATGCTGAAGATCCGCATCCATGCAGGCAAGGAAATCCCCGTCTGCCATGTTGAAGCCCTCTATGACCGCCGTCGCAAGTCCTGTCTGCGCTTCTCCCTCTCTGTGATGGAAATGGCAGTGGGTATCATTCTTACAGAGCTCTTCCAATACCTTCGGCGTATCGTCATTGGAGTCATCTATGAACCAGATGTTGTAATCCACTCCGTCAAGTGCTTCCCCTACCTGCCTTGCAAGCTCCGCGACATTCCCTGATTCATTGAATGTAGGTACTACAACCGATAATTTCTTTGCCATGTTAATCCTCTCCCTGTTTTATATACGCTTTTTTCAGCCCTATCATCTGATCCCTCAGCATTGCTGCCGTTTCGAAATCAAGCTCGGCTGCCGCCTTCTTCATCTGCTTCTCCACCTTGGCTATGAGCTTTTCCAGTTCCTTTTTATCCATGGATTCGGGATCTTTTTCCAGCTCGTACTCACTCTTTGCCACAGACTTTGAAATGGATATCAGATCCCTTACCGCTTTCTGTATGGTCTGGGGAGTTATTCCGTGCTCCTCATTATACGCTTGCTGAAGCTTTCTCCTTCTGTCTGTCTCATCTATGCATTCTCTCATGGAACCTGTAATGGTATCCGCATACATTATGACATGACCTCTGGAGTTCCTCGCCGCTCTTCCCACCGTCTGAATAAGGGAGGTCGCCGACCTTAGGAATCCTTCTTTATCCGCATCAATGATCGCCACAAGGGTTATCTCAGGTATATCCAAGCCCTCTCTTAAGAGGTTGATTCCCACAAGCACGTCAAAGACATCCAGTCTCATATCCCTTATTATCTCCGCTCTTTCCAAAGTGTCAACATCGGAATGGAGATATTTTACCCTGATGCCTGTCTCCCTCAGATAATCAGTCAGATCTTCAGCCATTCTTTTAGTGAGGGTCGTAATAAGAACCTTTCCTTTTTCCTTTATTTCCCTGTTAATCTCTGTAACCAGATCGTCGATCTGTCCCTCGGTAGGTCTTACCGAGATCTCGGGATCAAGGAGGCCTGTCGGTCTTATTATCTGCTCCGCTCTTAACAGTTCATGCTCTTCCTCATAGGAGGCAGGGGTGGCGGAAACAAAGAGCAGTTTATCAATACGTCCTTCCCATTCCTCAAAGGAGAGGGGTCTGTTATCTTTTGCCGAGGGCAGCCTGAAGCCATAATCAACAAGAGAAGTCTTTCTGGCCTGGTCTCCGTTGTACATACCTCCGATCTGAGGGATCGTTATATGGCTCTCATCAACTATTATCAGAAAATCATCGGGAAAGAAATCCATAAGTGTCATGGGGGCAGAGCCCGGAGCCCTTCCGGACAGGGGTCTTGAATAGTTCTCGATACCTGAACAGAACCCTGTCTCCCGCATCATCTCTATATCAAAATTCGTTCTCTCGGAAATGCGCTGAGCTTCTATCAGCTTGTCTTCAGATTTGAAGAAACCTATTCTCTCCTCGAGCTCTCTTTCTATCTCCGCTATGCCCCGCTCCATCTTGTCTTTTGTTACCACGTAATGGGAGGCGGGAAAAACAGCTATATGCTTTAGCTCGGCCTTCGGATGTCCCGTAAGCACGTCAAATTCGACTATCCTGTCGATCTCATCCCCGAAAAACTCCACCCTTACTCCGGTATCGTCCGCTTCCGCGGGAAAGATATCCACTACGTCCCCGTGGACCCTGAAAGTGGATCTCTTGAAATCCGTCTGGGCTCTCTCGTACCTGATCTCCACCAGCTCGCGGATCACCTCATCCCGATCCTTCTGCATTCCGGGTCTTAGTGACATCATCATATGAATATAATCATCCGGTGAACCCAGACCGTATATGCAGGATACGGATGCGACAACCACCACATCGTTCCTCTCAGAAAGAGCCGCCGTCGCCGAGAGCCTCAGCTTGTCTATCTCATCATTTATCGACGAATCCTTTTCAATATACGTATCAGTAGAAGCAACATAGGCTTCCGGCTGATAGTAGTCATAGTAGGATACAAAATACTCGACTGCGTTTTCAGGGAAAAACTCCTTGAACTCACTGTACAATTGGCCAGCGAGGGTCTTATTGTGCGATATTACCAAAGTGGGCATGTTAAGGGCTGCTATGACATTGGCCATCGTAAAAGTCTTGCCGGAACCCGTAACCCCTAGTAAAGTCTGGAATTGATTGCCCTGCTTGAATCCTTCAACAAGCTCTTTTATGGCCTGTGGCTGGTCGCCGGTAGGCTGGTACTCACTGTGCAATTTAAACAAATTTTCTGCTTTTTTCATATGAATTTTCATAAGTGAAAAAGACGTCTATTCGCCAACTTTTCAAAGGGCTGCATTTTCAGTTTCGGATCAAAACCCCTCTTGGACGAATGAAAGTCACAAAAACAATTAGTCCAAACTCATCAGGGCTACAAATAACTACAAGGACGGAATGGTACTAAAAGTGCCCTAGTGTAGCGTTTCAATGACTTCTTTACTTAAAACACCATCTTGCCGCCAGCTGCTTCGTTGTCGTCAGTCGTCGTAGCCCGCTACGACTCCTTCCTCCGCCTAGCATCTGACGACAATCTGGCATTTTAACTAAAAGA
>JAFPZU010000038.1 GCA_017417105.1 Lachnospiraceae bacterium
AAAAAGAACGCCTGTGTTTTTGTGGAGAGAAACGGATTAGCGATTTGAAAAAAAGAGAGAACGGGAAACTGAATATTATCATAAGGCTCCTGCTGATCGTGGCAGTGGGTTTTGTGGTGTTTGCCGCGAATAAAAGCCTGGGGCTTACGGCTAGGGCGGATGAAGCTGTGACCGCAAGACTTACGCTTGAGGTTTCGGCAAAGATGTCGAATGGGTATTGGCCTGATAATTGCGAGGCACAGTATGAGGTTTATGATAATAACACAGCAGTTCCCGATGTTAAGTTTATCCTGAGTAAGAATAAAACCAAAGAAGAGAAGGAGATTACACTCACCGGAACGGGGGATCATACAATATCTGTAAGGCATGTCACTTCTGATAAATCAGGTGGGATCACTTTCGATTCTGATAAGGAGATAACGGTAAGAGTAAGTGAAAACTCCGCTATCTACGAAGGAGATACCGTCATAACAAAGAAAACGTTGGATGAGTTTAATAACAGTTATTCCGCATCAGGTTCAGCATCTGTATCAGTATCAGCAGTATTAAGGGAAGGCGGGACAGAATCAACTTTCTTCCCGTCATCCGGGATCGGGATAGGATTGTTTGATTCTGAAAGCTGCTCTGATCCGTCAAAGATGAATAGGACGATCTGGAGCAATAAAGCCACAGAGGAGTTTTCACTTAGTTATACTCTTGAGGACCTGAAATCCGGAGACACGTATCAAGGTTCAGCTGAAAAGCATTATTGGATTAAACAGACGTCAGTAAGCGATGGAGTGTTTTCTTACGAAGATAAAAAATACAGATTGGACGTCGCTATAACGGATAAAGGGGACGGGACGCTTGAAGTAAAAAAGACCATTGAAGGAGGCTCAGGCGATCAAGTTATCACTTTTAATGATACCGTAAACAGTTCGGCCATAAAAACACTTGAGTATGCGGAAGTAAAGCTGTCTCAGGACAGTTATACGTATGACGGTACTGCGTGTACGCCTACTCCTACGGTCACGCTTATGGGAAAGACGCTGACAAAGGATACGGATTATACGGTTACGTATCAGAACAATATTGATGCAGGCATAGCGACGGTAAATATTCTTGGAACAGGAGCCTATTCCGGGGCTAAAAGCCTGTCGTTTACCATAGAGCCGTTCGATCTGAGGGAAACCGTAGATAAGTCTTTTGTAGTAGATATAAAGTTCAACAAAACCTCTTACGAGTATTCCGGCAGTGCCTGTGAACCTACACCCGTATTTAGGATAAACAGTACTAAGATCCAGATGACAAAGGGAACGGATTATACCTTGACGTACAAGGATAATGTGGATGCAGGAAAACCTACGGTGACAATAACCGGAATCGGTAATTATACAAACAAAAGATCCTTTGAGTATACAATAACCGCAAAGTCAATCAATGGTGCGACAATAACCTTTGACAACAGTTCATATGAATATACGGGAAGCACTATAAAGAACTCCATCTCCTCGGTAAAGCTTGATGGTAAGTCCTTGAAAGAGGATACAGACTATGAAGTGGTTGATACAGGGAAGCTCTCTGCAATGTCCAGAGGAACATATACTGTTCAGGTCAAGGGGAAAGGTAATTATAAAGATACTGCATCGGCTTCCTGGGTGATAAAGGGTGGCAGTTCAAGCAGCTCATCCTACAGTTCATATAACTCATATAGCGGAAACTCCGGGACATATTCCGGAACCTCCAATTCAAGCAGAACGACTACTTCGGCGAGTAATTCGAACAGTTCGAGGACGGGAACAGGCAGCACCACATCAACGTCCAGCAGCACGAGGACGGGGAGCACTGCCGGAACCTCGGGTTCGGGATCTTCAACGACATCTTCGAATTCTGCAGGGAATAGTAGCAGTAGTTCTGATTCCTCCACAACTACGTCTTCGTCATCTTCTAATTCCTCGATGGATACGGGTACGGATGATATGGACAGCGTATCCGGTAACAGCATGGATACTTATGATGATGAGCTGGAGGATGAAGTGTTTGACGAAGCTCTGGATGAGGGCGGCGTGGAGCTGCATCCTATGGCTGCGGCGTCTGACGGGAATGTGGAGAATCTCACGGGACCAGTGCCCGGGTATCAGGACGATCCGCCGGTTAAGGCTACAGTTAAGAACATAATGGAGGCAGGAAAGGCGATACTGCCGGCAGAAGAGTGGAGTATCGTTGAAAACGGCGGTGAGCTTGAGTTCTGGATTGATGTACAGCCGGCTGAAGCGGAGATTTCCGAGGAGGATATAAACCTTGCAACAGACTATATGTATAATATCTCGGATAAGGTAGAGGGGCTCTGCGGCGGCAGATACCTTAACGTCAGGCTTTTCTATCAGGTGGATAAGGGAGGCTGGGAGTCGGCCATGGAGACGGATGCTCCGATCGCCATCGATTTTGCGGTTCCTGAGAGCATGAAGGGTGTTTCCGAGCATTTCTACGGGCTGTGCCTGCATGACGGAGAGGCAGAGCTTCTGTCCGATACGAACGCGTCTAAAGACGTGATAACCGTTATGACGAGGTGGTTTGAT
>JAFPZU010000039.1 GCA_017417105.1 Lachnospiraceae bacterium
GTCACAAAGAAGCTGTGACACCGTCATGGCAAGGGTTGTCTTCAAAGATCTGCCGACGGGAGAAAAAAACGTATATATCTGTCCCGTCGTTCCCGCAATCGTCCGGCTTACCGCAATGTCCGTTTTCGAAACCGCCTTCAGAATCTGTCTTACGATCTCATCAAGAGGCTGGAGGATTCCTACCGGGTAAACATCAGAAGCTGTCTCCATATCCGTTTCCTCCGTAAGCAGCACGGTCATTTCAGACCTTATATGCTTTGCTTCTCCTTCAAATCCGGAAAGATCCGTGAGAAGAACCGCTATCTCGTTTTTCCTTGAAAACTCCTTCAGACTGTCGCTCTTTGAAAACCCGCAGCAGTTAAATCCCGTATCCCTTTCTCCGATATAATTCATGAAATTTTCAAGATAGTCTTTGTCGGCAAAATAGATCGCCATATTTGTTTTTCCAAAAGATGTCATAAACCCTCCTATGCCTGAAACCACAGCGGATATGCGCCTAAGAACAATGCGAACGCAAAGGGATATCTGGTTTTAATGATCGGTTCATGCCTGGACACACTTATGATAAATGCCAGCACGATAGATGCTGCTATCGCTCCCGGGACTATGCTGCACAGGGCTGTTGTTCCAAGGTACATTGCGCTAAGTGCCAGAAGCTTTACATCTCCTGCAGCGATAAGTCCCATAAGATAAAAGGGGAACAGGATGACAAGTACCGTTCCTGCGGATACCAGATCGGCTGCGGCAGATCCTTCAGAGGATATTAAAAGTTCAAAGAGCAACAGCATTACAGCTGATACGACAAGGACAGAATTTCTGATCCTGTAGGTCACGATATCTGTCAGAGCGCAGATAAAAAGCGTGACCAAAAACATACAGTTTTTCATAATTATTAAATTCTCTCTAATGCTTTGATAATACTTTCAAAATCTGATATCAGGCCTTCACTGTCTGTGATAAGACCTGTCACCGAAAAGTGACTCGAGAAAACTCGAAGTGCTTTTTGAAATTAGTGATACTCTACACCCGGTTTTAGGATATGTCAAGAAAAATTTTTTTACGATAGAAATGCCCGATCTTGTGATCGGGCATTTCTGGAGAAGGTATTTCTTTCTTATGGGGTGCCGTCCCTTGGGACGACATCATGTATTGGGGGTACGCTGATAATATACCACCGGCGGCGAATGTCAACAATTCGCATTTTCCACAAGGTTTACCGGTTTTACAAAGGTTTTTTGTGCAATCCCCACATATATCAGGCCTCCCAAAGGGCGTTGAACTCGTCCATATCTATCTTTTCTTTCTCAAGAAGCAGGGCTGCCGTCCTTTCCAGCACGTCCTTATGCTCTCTTATTATCGCTCTTGCCTTCTCATGGCATTCTCTTATTATCCGCTTTACTTCAAGATCTATTTCCCGAAGGGTTTCTTCAGATATGCTTCTTGCATGAGCAAGATCCTTGCCGATGAATACTTCATCATCCTCCTCGTTATAACTCATAACGCCGATATCCTCGCTCATACCGTACTTAGTCACCATTCTTCTTGCAAGCTGTGTAGCCTGCTTAAAGTCCTGGGATGCTCCGGTTGTGACATCATCCGTCCCAAAAACAAGCTCCTCTGCGGCTCTTCCGCCTAGATCGACTATTATCTGATTCAGCATTCTGGATCTCGTGCGGAACATCTCATCCTTTTCAGGCAACGGCATCGTATACCCTGCAGCACCCATGCCGGTCGGTATTATTGATATGCTGTAAACCGGTCCCACTCCCGGAAGCACGTGGAACAGTATTGCATGTCCGGCTTCATGATAGGCTGTGATCTTCTTTTCTTCGTCCGATATGATCTTGCTCCTCTTTTCGCTTCCGATACCAACTTTGACAAACGAAGCCTTTATATCCTCCTGGGTTATATAGGAGCGATCCTCCTTGGCAGTTTTTATTGCCGCTTCGTTCAGGAGATTTTCAAGATCAGCTCCCGTAAAGCCTGCGGTGGTCTTTGCTATCTGGTTAAGATCCACATCATCTCCGAGGGGTTTATTCTTTGCATGTACCTTGAGGATATCCTCCCGTCCCCTGACATCGGGAGCTCCCACTCCTACCTTTCTGTCAAATCGTCCGGGCCTTAATATGGCAGGATCCAGGATATCCACCCTGTTCGTCGCGGCCATGACTATAATACCTTCATTCACACCGAACCCGTCCATCTCAACTAAGAGCTGATTCAGGGTCTGCTCCCTCTCATCATGTCCGCCGCCAAGACCGGTGCCTCTTCTGCGTGCGACAGCATCTATCTCATCAATAAATACTATACAGGGAGAATTCTTCTTCGCATCAGAAAACAGATCCCTAACTCTTGCCGCTCCGACACCTACAAACATTTCAACGAAATCAGATCCCGAAATGGAAAAGAACGGCACTCCCGCCTCTCCCGCAACGGCTCTTGCAAGAAGGGTCTTTCCTGTACCGGGGGATCCTACGAGGATGACGCCCTTGGGAATCCTTGCTCCGATGGCGGTATACTTTGCGGGATCTTTCAGAAAATCAACTATCTCTTCAAGGTCTTCCTTCTCCTCCACCAGGCCTGCAACATCCCTGAAGGTTATCTGCTCCTGCCCCGGAGCTACCATACGGGCTCTGCTTTTCCCGAAATTCATCATCCTGCCTCCGCCTGCAGCAGAAGCATTCTGTGAATTCATCATGGCCATTATTATCATAACTACAACTATGGACAGGATAACGGGCATGCCGTAGGTAATAAGGATATTCTCCTTTTCTACCTCTTCTTCTTCAAAGCCCGGGAAAAGCTCCTTCATGTCCTGTTCCGCCTGGGTAATGTCAGCAACGTAGAGAGTATGCACCACTCCTCCCTTCAGGGTAACGGTGATATCTCCCGTAGGGGTTTCGGCGTTCGGTGACAAAAGGACACCGGTTACGCTCTCACTCTTAAGATCTTCCATGAAGGTCTTGTAATTGTAGGCGTCCTTAGCCTGCATCTCGTTTGACATGAAAGATATCAGAAGCAGGACAGCCGCCACTATGATAAAGTAAATTCCTATGCCCCTGTTTGTGGTCTTCAAGGCTTTATTCCTCCGGCTCTACAACCCCGATATACGGCAGATTTCTGTATTTCTGGGCATAATCAAGCCCATACCCTACTATAAATTCATCCGGTATGATGAACCCCGTATAATCAATATCAACATCCGTCACCCTTCTGTCCGGCTTGTCCAAAAGCGCACAGAGCTTCACGCTCTCAGGTCCCCTCTCCTTCAGTACGGAAAGGAGATAGCTCATGGTACGTCCGGTATCTATGATATCCTCAACCACAAGTATATTCTTTCCCCTGATGGGACGATCCAGATCAAGATCGATCTTTACGACACCCGAACTCTCCGTTTCGTTTCCGTAGCTTGAGCAGCGCATGTATTCCATCTCCACGGGAAGATCTATACGCTTAGCAAGCTCACAGGCAAAAGGCGCTGCCCCTTTTAATATGCAGATCATGGTAAGCTCCCTGCCTTCGTATTCCTTTGTTATCTTTGCTCCGAGCTCGGCTATCTTCTTCACGATCTCATCCTCGCTAAACATCTGTCTAATCCTGTCAGCCATTTTTTATCTCCATTTCCAAAATTTTTTCTGTTTCCCCGGTTACTTTGAATCTTTCCCCGATCCGGCCGGTATCCGGTATCCATACTATCTCACTGTCTGATGCTACAAAATACATGCGGTCTCTTTCGTCTGCCGGTATCTTCTCTTCTATAAGAAGATCCTTCAGCTTTTTGCTCCCGCCTTTTACAGAGATACGGTCTCCGGATTTCCTGTGTCTGACCGATAGTAAAGACACGTCCTTTATTGTAGCATAATCAATGAATTTCTTGTAGCGTCCTGAGTTTTTGATATCCTGAAAAAGAATTTCTGATCTGTCATGAACAGTCTTTATCAGTTCAGGGATCTTTTCATCGTGCTCAGCCTGCTCATACCTTCCCGGTGAAGATATCAAAACCTTTCTGAATTCTTTAGCTGCCCTGATCCCGTATATGAGGCTGATGCGGCGTCCTGATTGTGCGGATGCAAGCTGTTCTACTGCCCTTATATGCTTTCTTGAGATATCCTTCATCCGGCCTGAAGCTTCAAAAAGAGCTCTTGATACAACCTCTGATCTGAGATATGCGTGTAATTTCTCATATTCGTCAAGATCCAGTTCTATGAGACCCTCTCCCCTTTTTTTCATACACCGGTCACAGGCTTCCGCGGTTTTGTCTGTTAGAAAATCTTCCATGAGAAGAACATCCTCTGCCGTATTCATTATATGCGCCGCCGCCTTACTGTTGATCTTTTCAAGCTCGGGCATGACCCTGTGTCTTATCCTGTTTCTTATGATCCCGTCATCATCGTTTGTGATGTCATGTCTGTATTCTATTCCCTTTTGCCTGCAGTATTCTTCCGTATCCTTTCTGTTAAGGCAAAGAAGAGGTCTTATATATCTGTCCCTTACAGGAGTTATTCCCTGAAGTCCCCTGATCCCGCTGCCTCTTACCAGATTGAATAATACCGTCTCCGAAAGATCATCCATGTGATGCGCAAGGGCGATCCTGTCTGCTTCCATTCCCTCAAATATACGGTACCGCTCATTTCTGGCAGCCTCTTCCAACGTAAGTCCAAGAGTTTTGGCAACGCCTGGCGCATCCGTTTGTACCGCAGTAAGAGGCACCTCCAGTTTCCCGCACTGCTCCTTTACATACTCCATATCATCGTAAGAATCCTGTCCCCTGATGCCATGCTCTACGTGCACGGCCGAGAGACTGATCCCTAAACTGTCCTTCATATCGTGCAGCAAAAAAAGAAGGCACATACTGTCTGCACCTCCCGATACTGCCACCTGAACACGGTCACCCTGCCGCATCATGCTGTTTTTGATAATATAATCCCGGACTCTGCCTTCTATATCATTTGCCATCTTCTGTCTTGAAAATTATCTCATTCTCATGCACAAGCCCCAGCTTTTTCTTTGCCATTTCCTCTGCATATTTTTTTGTTTTTGTATACTTTTCAAACTCGTCCAGCTCTTCCGTCCTCGCCTGTTCCGATTCAAGCTGCGACGTAAGCTCCATCTCTTTCTCGTTCAAAGCCTTTCTCTTTTCGGAAAGCGTTTTGCTGTCAACGCTTATAACCACAAGCAGAAGCGCAACGATTATCGTTATACCAAAAACAGCGGGTCTGTTGTGTCTGATCCGCCTGTACATCGCCGCCTTTTTCTTATGTGGATTATTTCCTCTTCCGCTTCGCATAAGTTGTCCTAGTGTTATGTAAACACAAAAATAACACATATCACGTTTAAAAGCAAGCCGGGATATTTACCAGTATCTCTTTCCATTCCTCCGGTGAAAGGTCATGATAGTTTATTTCTTTGATGCTTCCGGATGTGCAGACGCTTATCATGTACCTTCCGCCTTCAAACGATGTATAACCGGTGGATGAAAAAAGAAGTCTTCTGCCCTCATAGCTTATGCTGCAACTGTCATAATCCACTGTAAAACTCCGATCCAGTATGGCAAGGCCCAGTCCCTCTTCCTTCGCAAAAGCTTCTCTTATTGTCCAGACCTTAAAAAAGGCTGCCTCCTGGTCGTCAGAGCTTTCTATCATGGACATTTCTTCTGAAGTCAGGTAACGGTGGAAGATCCTCCAGTCCTTTGCCTTTATCTCTTCAACATCCACTCCTACCGGAGTATCATTCGTTGCCAGTACTATGAGATCCCCGGAATGAGACAGATTGAACTCGAATTCCCTATGCCCCTCAAGATATGGTTTTCCGTGCTCAGAAGCGGCTATCACGCAGTTTTCACCGGGAAAAGAACGGAATGCTTCTGCCCTTATCATGATTGCTCCCGCTGTACCTCGTATCCTGTCTGCATCAAATTTAAAACGCAGGATCTTTTCCCTTTCCTGTTCCGTAAGGGATTCCATAAGTTCATCCAAGCCTTTACTAAGGCGGAGCTTTTTATGATCCGCAATATAAACCTCTATTCTGCCCACCCCTTTCCGATTCCAACTGAACCCCTAAATTCTATCACATACCATATGTGAAAAAAACGTGAAACTCTCTAAAAACCCCTGTTTTCTGCCGATATTATAGATATAAGGAAGAGGATGATCTTTGTATAAAAAGCCCTCTTCAAGACATCACAAAAAAGGAAAGGAGGCGGAGGATATGTCAGCATCGGAAATGATCATGCCGGTAGTCTTTTCTGACTACGTGAAAAATGAAGACGAAAAAAAGAAAGAAAACGAGAAGAAAAAGAGAGAGAAGAAGGAGCAGATGAAATCGCTTTTCGGTGACACCGTGGCGTATTACACTGCCTCCTCATCGGCAGAGGAAAAACACTACATAACTTACGGAAAAAACCGTCAGTACATAAAGAACTGACCCATAGAGCATCGGTCACGGCCGGTGCTCTTCTTTCCATTTCTTTATTTTGGAAAGCCTTTCCTTAAACCGTTTCTCTTCTCCCTGATCCCCGGGCTGATAGTATTCTTTTCCCTCAAGGGCATCCGGGAGACACTGCATGTTTGTCAGTTTCTCTTCATAATCATGGGCATACTGATATCCTGCCCCGTAACCCAGCTCTCCCATAAGGCTTGTGGGCGCATTTCTTATAACGAGGGGTACAGGCTCCGCAAGATCGTTTACAGCATCATCCCTTGCAGCAAAATAGGCCATCTCCATGGCGTTTGATTTTGGAGCCAGCGCAAGATATATTACCGCCTCGGTAAGATGCACATTACATTCGGGTATACCTATAAAGTGGCAGGCCTGATATGCAGATATAGCCAATGTCATGGCATATGGATCTGCAAGCCCCACATCTTCTGCGGCAAATCTCGTAACTCTTCTGGCGATGTATATAGGATCCTCTCCGGCTTCCAGCATCCTTGCAAGCCAGTATACTGCTGCATCCGGATCCGAATTTCTCATTGATTTATGCAGGGCGGAGATCAGGTTGTAATGCTCTTCCCCATTCTTATCGTACAGAAGAGCCTTTTTCCCCGTGATCTGCTCAACTGTCGCCCTGTCTACCGTGATACCTCCGTCCGATCCCATCTCGCCGTTAAGCACGGCCATTTCAAGAGTGGACAGCGCCATCCTTGCATCCCCGTTAGAAAAAGAAGCTATCATTCCCACAAGGTCATCGGAAATATCTATTTTCTGTCCGCCAAGTCCTTTGGGATTCTCCAAAGCCTTTTTCAGAAGCGAAGCTATATCCTCTACGGTAAGTCCCTTAAGCACAAAAACCTTGCATCTTGACAGCAGAGCGCTGTTCACCTCAAACGAGGGGTTTTCCGTGGTTGCTCCTATGAGGATTATGGTTCCTTTTTCCACAAAGGGAAGAAAGGCGTCCTGCTGGGCTTTATTGAATCTGTGGATCTCGTCTACAAAGACTATGGTCTTCTGGCCATAGCTCTTCATCTGATCCGCCTCCTGCATGACCTCCTTTATTTCCTTTATCCCGCTTGTAACCGCGGAAAAGGTGATAAATCGTGCTTTTGTCTTCTGAGCTATGATCTGCGCCAGGGTAGTCTTTCCAACCCCCGGGGGGCCCCAGAAGATCATGGAGGTGATCTTATCCTCCTCTATCAGCCGGCGCAGAACCTTTCCTTCTCCTACAAGATGCTCCTGCCCCACATAGTCATCAAGGCTTTCCGGTCTCAGTCTGGCAGCAAGAGGCTCCGGTATGCTGTTATCAAAAAGTGACATCTGTCCCATACGGCTCTCCCCCTAGGCCTTAACGTAAAGCGCCAGATCCTTAAGCTTCTGTTCAACATATTCCCTGCACCTTAAGGCCGTCTCTATTCCCGTAAACCTGGTATCTGCAGCAGTTCCCTTGAACATTTCCCATATCCTGGGCTGAGCCATTTTTGCAAGCGTACCATCCGCCAGCGCTGTTCTTCCTTCCTCCGTCAGAAGCTCTTCAAGAAAGAGACGTATCATGCCCGCGAATTCCCTGTCAGGAGACTCTTTTTTATATCGTTTGAATTTCAGCGAATTGAAAAGAGCATACATGATGCCGAATCCTGTCTGCCGGTGCCTTAAGCTGCTCATATCCTGCAGTCCGGATATCAGGTATCCCCACTCCTTTTCAAATCTGCCGGCATCCACTTCCTCAAGCTTGCTCTTAAACTCCTCATATTTCTGCCTTATATCGGTCCTGTCACATAAGGGCCAGATGACTCTTTCATTGAGCTCAAGCTGCAGCAGCAGTATAAACGCGCGGCATATAGTATCCGGTTCGCAGCCCGACATATCATTTCCCATGGCATTACACAGCTGCCAGCAGGCTGCGCTGTACATGGTCTTTCCCCGGACTGAAAGGGTATCCCCGGGCTCTTTTCTTATTGTGTGCCCCTCCATCTCCTTTATAACGTCAGGCGCTTCCTTTTCCAGAAGATCGTGGATCTCATCCGCGTAGCGGTAACCGCCTTCATATTCCCGAAGGTATCCCAAATCCGCGTAAAGATACTTCAAAAGATCCGTTACGACTGCGCTGCCGTCCTTTGAAGCCTCGGAAAGATCCTTCCAGTAAACCTCCAGAGCCTGTCTTTCCGCCCCCGGATCATCGATCTTTCTGGTAAGCCTTACGAAAGAGACAATCTCCGCAAGACTGCCATACCTCCTGAATACCCTGTCAGGATCATAGGTGGAAACCTCGTGCATTAAAGGATAATACAGTGCCATGTCCTCCGGGATATGCTCGTTAGAAGCAATGCTCTTTCTGAACCGATCCTTTATTACATCATCAAATCTGAACATTTCAAGCATCATGTTAAGATCCCTTAAAAGCTCGTCTGCTTCAGCCTGCGGCATGCCGGCATCCATCATCATAAGCCGTGTTTCGTTCGTGTTATATATATCCGTTACCTGCTCAGCAAGGAACCAGCGGTATCTCCGGTCGAAATACGTCGGGTAATCCATGATCTCTTCCTGCTCAGCCGGCATCTCCAATCCCTGCTTTTTCCTTTTTCCCTCGATGTAATAAAGACTGGATCCTGACATCGCATCAGAGGGGTTATAGGCGCGCTCAAATTCATCCCCAAGCTGCAGTTCTGTAAGAGATGCAAGGTATAATTCCCTCTCCTCCAGATTATCCAGTTTCTTTCCCCTTAGAGTTCTTCGGATCCTTTCAAAATCTCCCTGTTCGTAAAATATAAGCATCTCACGGTACCTGGTACGGGGAATATTTTCGTACTTCATGGCGCCAACGACCTCTAAGGCCTCGGTATATTTAAGATTTGTCAGATTTTTATCAAACGCTTTTTCATATTGTCTTCTGTCCATAGTATCGTATCCTCCGGTCAACCGGTTTACTGCTGTGCCAGGATATAAGCCTGACCTGCAGCTATTCCCTGATCATTGCAGGGTATCCTTTCATTCATATATACGTGAAAGCCTCTGGTCGATAATCCGACCCGGCACATTTCGGAAAGCACCTGATTTGCAAAACATCCTCCCGAAAGGCACACATTGGTATCCGCCTTATCATCCCTTATGGTCTCGCATTCTTTTATTATCCATGATGCCAAAGCCCTGTGAAATCCAAGCGCCAGCTCTCTTACATCCATCCCCTTCTGCTTTGCTTTAATCATATAATACAGCAGCTCCTGCGGATTGGAGGTCGCAGGTAGGGCATAGGTGGTAAGGCCGTGCTTTAAGGCATACCGCGCGGCATTTTCAAGGGCAATAGCGCATTCTCCCTCATAGGTATTATAGCTTCTTATATCTAAAGCCGCTGCCATTATATCAAAAAGTCTTCCGACTGAGGATGTAAGATATGTGTTGATATGCTCATCCAGCGCCGTTGATATCAGTATATCATCTATTTCAAAGCCTGCCTCATGCATAAGACACTTTAAGCCACGCCCGGCATCCTTAGCCGCATCATCACCGCCAATAAGCCTGAAATAATCTATATGCGCTCTTCTTTCGGCGTTTGATCCTGACACATAAAATATCTCTCCTCCCCAGATATTACCATCCTTGCCATAGCCCGTACCGTCCATTGCAACTCCTATCGAATGGGTCAGACCATGTTCTGCCATAACTGATGCCACATGGGAATGGTGATGATAAAGTCCCACAACCGGGATACCCAGTTTTCCGGCAAATTCCCCGGCAAGACGTGAGGAGACATATCCCGGATGCTTATCACAGGCTACAGCTTCAGGTCTGAAGGAGAAAAGCTTCATGCTTCGGTTCATTGCTTCCTTAAAATTCTGCTGGACACTGTAGCTTTCCAGGTCACCGAAATACTGTGAAAGGATAAGCCCCTGTCCCTTTCCTATGGCAAAAGCTGCCTTCAGGTCTCCACCGAAAGCCAAAAGCGGTTTCTTAAACTTTCTCGAAAGGTACAGCTTTTCCGGAACATAACCCCTCGCATATCTTAAGATCTGCAGCTTTCCTCCGAGAATACGGGTTACGGAGTCATCAAGCGGAGTCAGGATCTCTCTCTTATAAAACAGAACACCCTCTATCCCGTCGTATTCGTGCCTGAAAAAATCCTCGTCTTTATAGGATAGCGGCTCACCACTTACATTCCCCGAAGTCAAAACCAGCGGTCCGCAGGCAGAGGACAGCAGTTCATGGATTCCGGTCTGTGGAAGCATGGCTCCGATATTCCGGCTCTCACCGCAGACAAACTTCAGTGTCTTATCCTTAAGAAGAGCCTCCAGCAACACGATGGGACGTTCTTTCGATTTTAGCAGTTTTTCTTCTTCCGGAGATACCTTTGCCACTTCCCTTATGGATGCCACATCCGAAAAAAGCAGCGCAAAGGGCTTTTTATCCCTTCCTTTTATCTCTCTTAGCTTAAGTACGGCATAAGTATCATCGGGACTGCAGGCAAACTGATATCCGCCAATGCCCTTTACCGCCAGGATTCCGCCGAATTTAATGACTTCACAGGCTTTTCTTACGGCAAAAGGCCCGGTATATTCCCGGTCTCCGGCCTTAAGTACCGGCTGTGGTCCGCAGTTATTGCAGCTTATGGTCTGAGCATAGTGACGCCTGGCGTACGGATTTTTTTCATCACTATAGTCCGCCCTGCATTTATCGCACATTTCATATACGGACATGGAGGTATTGTCCCTGTCATAGGGAAGCTTATGTATAATGGAATATCTGGATCCGCAGGCTGCGCAGGAAATATAAGGATAGGCATATCTCCTGTTTGAAGCATCTTTCATCTCCGACAGACATCTGCTGCATACCCCCGTATCCGGGGGTATATCAGGAAGCTCCTCCTGTCTCATATCATCCGAGGATATGATAAAAAAACCGGCCGAAGTCTCCGTCTTCTCCACCGGTTTGATCTCTACCGAATCAATAAATGCTTCTTTCGGCTTATTTTTCTTAAGCTTGGAAACGAATGCATCGACTTCACTTTCATCCGTATCCCAAAGCCTTATCCGCACGATACCGCCGGAATTCCTTACATCCCCTGCATATCCTCCGGCTCTGGCCAGCCGGTAAACAAAGGGTCTGAATCCGACCCCCTGTACCATGCCTTTTATTGTTATCTCATAATTCATTCACTGTCCCTGTTCCCGGGAGTTTCTTTATTATCGCCTGCTGAACCTGATCCTTCGGAAGGCGCAGCCGCAGCCTGACCTTTTTCACTCGCAGGCGCTGCCGGGGCTTTTGATTCCGCCGTTGCTGCCGCTCCTGCACCGGCTGCTGTATTTGCATTCTGCGCCGCTGCAGCTTTTTTCCTGGCTTCCATTGCCTGTGCCGCACGCTCTGCCGCCTGCCTTGCCTGCTCTGCCAGCACTTCTTTCTGTCTGTCAGTAAGATCAAAGTCACGCTGACCCTTCGCAACGTCCGGCTCGGTATACTCTTTGGCCATGGACAGCGATTTCTTGGGACAGTTCTCAACACAGCATCTGCACTGGATGCAGGAGAACGGTCTTATTGACCAGGTCTGCTTCTTCTTGTCAATGGTTATGGCACCCGTCGGGCATCTCATCTGACAGAGCCCGCACAATACGCAGACATCCATATCATTTACGACATGTCCCCTCGTCACCTCTTTATAGGTGGCAGGACCATCAGGATACTTCTCCGTCGCAGGCTTCTTGAAAAGATTCTTTAATTCTATTTTTGTAAAATTGGCAAAGGACATCTGAAATTACCTTTCCGTACAGGAAATACAAGGGTCAATGGTCACGACCAGTATCGGCACATCCGCTACATCGCATCCCTTTAATGTTTCCGCAAGCGCCGGGATATTTGCAAACGTGGGAGTCCTGACTCTCATCCTTTCGATGAATTTCTTTCCGGATGAATGTACATAGTAACACGCTCCTCCTCTGGGCTGCTCTATAACGGTCATATGTTCTCCGTTAGGGAATCCCTTAACCGGCACGGAATGATTTCCGGCAGGCATTTTTTCTATGCATTGTTTTATTATACTGATCGACTGATATATCTCTTTTATCCTGACTTCGCATCTGCCGTAGGAATCGCCTTCCTTTGAGGTGATCACTTCAAAATCCACCTCTCCGTAGGCTGCATAGCCTCTGGTCCTGTTATCCCATTCAACACCCGATGCACGAAGGAAAGGTCCCTCACAGCCCAGTCTTTCCGCATCCTTACCGGATATGTAGCCTACTCCCCTCAGTCTGCTCTGTACCGCAGGATCCAGCAGGAAAGCTCCCTCGCAGGCTTTTATCTCTTCTGCTATCCTGTCAAGCTCCGGAATAAATCCTTTCATTACTTCGTCCGGAACGTCCCTTCTGAGGCCGCCTATTTTTAAGATGGAGAATATGACCCTGCCGCCTGTTGCGTTTTCAAGCATGTCAAGAACCTTTTCCCTTATTCTCCAGGTCTCCATGAAAAGGCTTTCAAATCCGAAAGCATCCGCCATAAGTCCCAGCCAGAGTATATGAGAATGCAGTCTTGAGAGCTCAAACAAAAGCGTTCTTATGTACTGTACCCTGTCAGGTACTTCAATTGACATTATATGTTCAAGCGCATCCACGTAGCCGTAACCATGACCGTAGGAGCAGATACCGCATATACGCTCCGCCACATATACCATGTCATTAAAGTCCTTCTTCGTGACAAGGCTCTCCAGTCCTCTGTGAATGAATCCGATGGAGGGGATCGCCTCCACGACTTTTTCATCCTCTGTCACAAGATCTATATGTATCGGCTCCGGCAAGACCGGATGCTGCGGCCCGAAAGGGATGACGCTTCTTTTTCCTGCCATCTTTGTCACCTCAGGCGAAGGGAGCTTCTACCGCGGTACGGTACAGCCCTCCTCTGTAATCGTGGTTTATTCCTTCTATCTCTATGCCAAAAAGGTCATGTATCTCGTTTTCATAAAGAAAGGCAGACGGGAAGATATCCGTTATGCTGGGAACATGGTCTCCTAAAGATACCACAGTCTTTATATGCTTAATATCGTACCCCTTGCCAAAGGTGTAGAGAAGCTCATAGGATTCCCCTATTTTTGTGGCGCATACCTGCATGATATGAGCTCCCGTATTCTGTATTTCCTTAACCTTGTTCAAAAGTCCGGAAAGCTCCGTCTCATAGAGATTGTCAAGCATTCTCCCCCTCCTTAAGCTTTTCGGCATACTCTGCGGATGTCAGGCTCCTGTATCCGCCATGCTTCATCTTATCTGCCTTCTCATCCAGTATCTTCAGTGCCTTTACGACCCCGTCTATGAGGGCTTCGGGTCTTACCGCACAGCCCGGAACATACACATCCACCGGTATAACCGTATCCGTGCCCCCAAGGATATTATAGCATTCCTTGAAGATGCCCCCGTCACAGGCGCAGATGCCACAGGCCAGCACAACCTTTGGATCCGGCATCTGATCATATATCTGTCGGACCACATCCTGGTTCTGTGAGTTAACCCCTCCGGTACACAGAAATATATCCGCATGTCTGGGGTTACCCGTATTTATTATTCCGAATCTCTCCACGTCAAATCGCGGCGTAGTCGCTGCAAGAACCTCTATGTCACAGCCATTGCAGCTGCTGCCGTCATAGTGAAGAAGCCATGGGCTTTTTGATATCCTCATTTATACACCTTTCTTATGTACCAGCCTGCCGGCTTATTTGCCTACGGCTCCAAGAACCGCCAGATTTCCCCCGCCTGCAAACAGTGTCACTATCCATGCCGTTGTAAGCAGCACCTCCCACTTCACCCTGGGAAAGATATTGTCTATAAGCGACATACTGAAAAGTATGATGATCACAGCCACAAATGCCCATATGAAGCTCAAAGGATTTGAGGTTATAAAAAACAGTCCGGAAATACCGAGCATCAGCATCTCCTCGTAGAGCTCCGCAAGCTCGGAAAAACCATACACCGGACCGGAAAGATCTCCGGTGAGCCCCTTAATGACCTCCTGATGGGCATGATGGGAAGTCGCAAGATCAAAAGGAGACTTCCTGAATTTTATTATGAGTATGTAATAAAAACCGATGAAGAAGCCGGGCATTTTCACTATAAGTGGAAGATCCCCCTGTATCAGCTCGTCTACCCTGAAGGTTCCGGCCGAGAGATAAAAGCCTACTGCGGTCAGCAGGGTTATCGGCTCATAAGCCATCATCTGTATAAGCTCCCTCTGAGCCCCTATCTCGGAATAGGCAGCGTTTGCGCTGTAGGCCGCAAGTATAAGAAAAACTTCTGCCATGGTAAGCGCAAAAAGCACCAGAAGGATATCTCCTCCCGCAAAGAATATGGCTCCGCTGAATATTGCAAAAAAGCAGTGCGCCATAACAAGTATCTTCTGAATATCATTTACAGAGGTTGTTTCCTTCGAAAACAGCTTTACAAGATCATACCAGGGCTGCATAAGTCCCGGACCCTTGCGCCCCTGCATCCTGGCCGTCACCACCCTGTCCACTCCGGAAAACCCGCAGACAATGAACGGTGTAAGTATAAGATAGATCAAAAGGACTGCCGTGCCGGTTATTGTCATAAGAACAGACCTCCAGTCATACAAAGAGCCATCATAGCCACAAGGAATAAAGATGTCAGCACGAGGCAGGGTCTCAAGATCTTTGATTCCCCGAATATGCTCTCCATATACCAGTTGGCAAGACGCTGCTCTCTCTCCTCTCCCCGGCTTCCGTAAAAGCCTCTGTCGTCTCCGGCGTTAAACCCGGACATATATGAGAGCACCCGTCTCTCCTTCACCCTGTTCACATACCTCATGGCAAGAGGAAGCAGGCACATACAGATGAGCATTACCCCCATTATCACAAAATCCTCAGTCTCTATGGCGGCCACTTTTTCCGATCCACTCATAAGAACCGATGCGCCGTCCGTTGCAAGCCGGCTCACCGCACCGCTGAAAGCATTGTTTATATAGGGTACCACCACGTATCCGCTGATCAGAGGATAGACAAAGCACAATAGGATCGCCGTCACCGCCATAGGATAGATGGCGCTCCATTCCGTTACTCTTACCTTATCCTCGTAATGCGTCGAGCCAAAAGATACGCTGAATATCTTTCCAAGCCACTTCGTCCAGTAGAACAGCGTCGTCGCAGATCCGAAACACAGAAAGAGCGTCAGATATATGTATCCCGAATCGATAAAAGCTCTGAGGGCTGCCCACTTTGCAACACACATGCCCATGGGCACAACAGACATACCGAAAATTCCTATTATCATAACGCAGGCCAGCTTCGGGTGCCTGACTATCATGCCGTGCATGTCTTCAACATCTCTGGTTCCGGTAGAATTCTCATAAGCGCCCACTGACATGAACATCATGGATTTCGTGACGGCATGGAAGATAAGAAGCATGATCCCGGCCCACACCGCCTCCTGCATACCACAGCCCGCAGCCGCAGTTATTAACCCCAGGTTGGATATGGTGGAATACGCCAGAACCTTCTTTCCGTCAGATACAGTGATCGCAAGGAGTGACGCCGCAAAGAATGTAAACCCTCCTATAGCCGTCACCATGATTCCCACATTGGTACCCTTCATCATGGGCGCAAGACGGAGAAGAAGATAGACCCCCGCCTTTACCATAGTGGCAGAATGCAGCAGCGCCGAGGTGGGCGTCGGAGCGACCATGGCTCCCAAAAGCCATCTTGAAAACGGCATCTGCGCCGATTTGGTAAGCGCGGCAAAGGCCAGCATTGCCACCGGAAACAGCGCCACCGACGGTATCGCAGAAAACATAAGCAGCTGCGAAATATTGGTAAGCTCCATTACAAGCACACTGAAAAGTATCGCCGCCATGAAGCCGCAGCCTCCTAAAAGATTCATCCAAAGCGCCCTGAATGAATTCGTTACAGCCTCAGGCGTTGATGAATAACCTATGAGCAGGAAAGAGCAGACCGATGTGATCTCCCAGAAGAAGTACATCCAGGAAAGATTATCGGAAGAGATAAGCCCCATCATGGCTCCAAGGAATACAAAAAGCATGGAAAGGAAGTATCCCGATCTGTCCTTAAACTCCTTGTGATGCCTGTGATAATCCTTTATATAGCCTATAGCGTATATGCAGATCAGGGATCCTACTATCCCCACGACTAAAGCCATGATAACTGTCAGGTGATCCACCTTGATATGGGATGCCGTCGTTTCGGCAAGCCCCGCAAAATCAAGCCAAAGCGCCGGTATCGTCCCGAAAAGCGACAGCAGTATGATGTAATATTTCCTGAACCTGACGGCCTGCGAGCATACGAGCAGCATAAGACAAAGCTCAACAGCCGCTATCACCATGTCTATGGTATGGGTTTCCGACAGATAATACACCCCCATGGTCATATCTTTATGCATCAGATTGTCTGCCGCAAAATATATTGAAGCAGACAGTTCCGTCAGAGCTCCGGCTATCGTTACTGCCGTGCGCGCCGGTGAGTCCTTTTTCATGAAAAACAGAACAAACGCTACCGCAAATGGAAATAATATAAGAAAAGCCAAAACAGGCAAACCAACTCCCCCCGTAATAAAAAATTTCATGTGCTTTCTATAATAACACTAATACACTCGGTCTTCAATGACCTACCTGTCAAGCTGTTCCGTTTATGTTATAGTAAGCGAAATAAATAATTTCGCTTACTATAAAGCCTCCGGCGGATGCGCCCGGATTTTGCAAGGAAATATGCCGCTTTCAGCGGCCAAAATCCGGCGCAGTAAACGACAAAACGAAAAGAGTTTTGTCGTTTA
>JAFPZU010000040.1 GCA_017417105.1 Lachnospiraceae bacterium
GTCTTCGCTTCGCTACGGTCGGTGCAAAGCCGACAGCCACTGGCTGTCTTGCGACACGCAGCAAGTGCAAAACATGCCCTTTGGCATGTTTTGAATGCCGTCTATGTGCGCTATGCGCACATGGCATCGTCGTGGCTCGGCGATGAACAGTAACAAAATGCAATCCAATGCTCTCCCGCATCGGATTGCATGATGATAGCATAAAAAACGTGTTCATTTCGTGACCGAACAGTTACCTCTTTATGAATAAAGCCCTTATGGCATTTAAGACGCAGATCACCATGACCCCGACATCTGCGAAGACGGCAGTCCACATACCCGCAAGACCTACAGCCGAAAGCAACAGGCAGAGCAGCTTTATCCCGATTGCAAATACTATATTCTCCTTTACTATGCTAAGACACTTCTTTGCGATCTCGATAGCCTTCGGAACCTTCACCGGATCGTCGTCCATAAGCACCACATCCGCTGCCTCTATCGCGGCATCGGATCCCATGGCACCCATCGCTATACCAATGTCGGCTCTTGAGAGAACAGGAGCATCATTTATTCCGTCCCCCACGAAGGCAAGTTTTCCTTTCCCGGATCTTGAAGCCAGGAGCTCCTCAACTCTTGCTACCTTGTCAGAGGGCAGAAGCTCCGAGTGGACTTCGCTAAGGCCAAGCTTCGATGCCACGTCATCAGCTATCTTTTTGGAATCTCCCGTAAGCATGACCGTACGCTTCACGCCGCAGGTTTTAAGAGAGCGGATCGCTTCCGCTGAAGTGGGCTTTACCATATCTTTTATCACGATATGACCCATATATTCCCCGCCTATGGCAACATGGATAACTGTTCCCGCGTCATCCGGACACTCCCTGTAGGCGGCACCCACAGCCTTCATGAGCTTTGTATTTCCAACAGCAACCGCCCTGCCGTCCACTTCGGCTTTTATTCCCTGACCCGCGACCTCTTCGATCCCTGATACCCTTGAGCTGTCGACGGTCTTTCCGTAGGCCTTTTTCAGGCTTATGCTTATGGGATGGGTGGAGGCTGTTTCCGCCAAAGCCGCGATCTCTATAAGCTCACTGTCATCGTAGGGTGAATGATGCACCCCGTCGACTTCAAAGCTTCCTTTGGTAAGGGTTCCCGTTTTATCAAATACAACAATGTCGGTCTCGGAAAGCGTTTCAAGGTAATTAGATCCCTTTACCAGAACTCCTGCGCGGCTGGCTCCACCGATTCCCGCGAAGAAGGTAAGGGGTATCGAAACAACAAGGGCGCAGGGGCAGGATATCACGAGGAAGGAAAGGGCTCTGTAGATGAAGCTTCCCCATGCGGGTTCCATCCCCATAAAAAGCATCCTGACAAGTGGCGGAAGAATTGCAAGCGCAATAGCGGAATAAACAACCGCCGGAGTGTATATCCTTGCAAACTTCGTTATGAAGTTTTCCGATTTTGATTTTCTTGAAGATGCGTTTTCGACAAGATCCAGGATCTTTGATACCGTGGATTCGCCGAATTCCTTTGTGGTACGTATCCTCAAAGGACTTGTGAGATTGATACAGCCTGAGATCACTTCATCGCCCACGGTTATGGTCCTTGGCATGCTCTCTCCGGTAAGCGCCGCGGTATCAAGGCTTCCGCTTCCTTCAACCACTATGCCGTCTATAGGCACCTTCTCTCCGGGCTTTACGTAGATGACGCTTCCTACTTCTACCTCATCGGGATCCACCTGTTCCACGCTTCCGTCCCGTTCAAGGTTCGCATAGTCGGGTCTTATGTCCATAAGCTCCGTGATATTCCGCCGGCTTTTGCCTACCGCTATGCTCTGGAAAAGCTCTCCGGTCTGGTAGAAGAGCATCACGGCTATCGCCTCGGTGTAGTCTCCTGTCTGTCCCGAAAGATCCTTATACAGCGCCAGAATGATGGCTCCCACTGTGGCAACGCACATGAGCAATGATTCATCCATGGGCTGCCGGTTCTTTATTCCTTTGAAAGCCTTTCTTATGACATCCCACCCTATCACTGCATAGGGAATAAGGTATAAAGGAAATCTTATAACTCCACGCAATGGGATAAAATGCAGGACGATAAGGAGCAGCGCAGAGACTATGATACTTATCAGTGCCCGTTTTTGTTTTTTATTCATAGGAATATCTCGCAGTCATCCTCAACTTTTTTGCAATTATCAAGAACTCTGGGCATTACTTCCTTCGGATCTGCGCCTTCATCGAACTCAACATTCATCTTAAGCATCATGAAGTTTACCACGCAGTCTTTCACTCCCTCGGTCTTCTTTGCGGCATCCTCCATCTTTGCGGCGCAGTTAGCGCAGTCTACCTCGATCTTATAGCTCTTCTTCATTATGATTTATCCTCCTTTGATCTTTATTGTTTTTTTCTCTTTGGGTTTTGGGAGATTAGCGGTTATCCACTTTTTCAGGGAGCATATCGTGATTTCTCATACGATCCCAGGCGACCTGCTCCCACCTTGTGCCGGGTTTTCCATAGTTGCAGTAAGGATCAATAGAAAGGCCTCCCCTTGGAAGAAACTTTCCCCAGACTTCTATATACTTCGGATCCAGAAGCTTTATCAGATCCTTCATGATTATATTAACGACATCTTCATGAAAGTCACCATTGTTCCTGAAAGAGACCATATATAACTTCAGCGACTTGCTCTCAACAAGCTTCCCGTCCGGTACATAGGAAATGATTATGTTCCCGAAATCGGGCTGCCCGGTGATGGGACACAGGGTTGTAAACTCCGGACAGTTAAACTTCACAAAATAATCGTTCCCGGGATGCTTATTACTGAAGGCCTCAAGTATGGAAGGATCATACTCCGTCTTATATTCCGTTTTGTTTCCAAGCTTCGTTAAATCTTCTTTTTCTCTCATGCTATTTCCACCCTTTCATTAAGCGCAGTGATCTTTCTCGCCCAGTACATGAACGGGGTATCAAGCACTGCAACGACCGCCTTAAAGAGATACGTGGTTATAAGTATGCTTAAGAAAACGTCTATGGGATATACGCCCCAGAACGCGATAAAAGTGAATAAAACCGTATCGATCAGCTGGCTGGTCAATGTACTTCCGTTATTTCTCATCCAAAGCTTCGCCCTGGTATTTCCGGTCTTGCCCCAGATATAGTGATACAGGAAAACGTCAAGATTCTGACTGCAGACATAGCCGATAAGACTGGCGACGGTAATCCTTGGAACCAGGCCGAAAACAATCTTCATGCTTTCATTTGCAAAATCGTTTTCATTCGGTGTGAACCAGAGCATCAGCTGGGTTCCAAGCATCCAGAGCACCATTACTGAAAAGCTGTACGCGACAGCCTTTGAAGCCTCCTTCTTTCCGTACTTCTCAGACAGGATATCCGTTACCAGAAAAGTTGAGGCATAAAGAACATTTCCCGCAGTTGTTCCGAAACCAAAGATATTTATATTTTTGCATACGGCAATATTACCAAGAAGCGTTCCAAAGATGGCAAAGGCATAGAGCCCGTTCTTTCCGAAGAGTTTATACAACACGAGCACACTTCCGAGATAGATCAGAACTGTCAGTATAAAGATTATTTCATTAGGCATTTATTTTACTCCCGTTTCTTTTTTCCCCTTTTTTAGCATGCGTATTGTAGCAGAAATGCCTGTACATTTCAAATGATTAACGCGTTGTCCATCTCAAGGCAAAGTCTTCCGGTGTCCTGCAGTCGCCACACAAAAACGCCCCGGAATTTTTGAATTCCGGGGTGTTTGTATCTTTTCTGATATCGATCAACGTTTTGAGAACTGAGGAGCGCGACGTGCGGCTTTGAGACCGTACTTCTTTCTCTCCTTCATTCTGGGATCCCTTGTAAGGAAGCCCTCTTTCTTAAGTGTGGGGCGATGCTCGCTGTCCACCTCCAGAAGAGCTCTGGATATACCGTGCCTTATGGCACCCGCCTGTCCGGTATAGCCTCCGCCCTGTACGTTTACAAGCACATCATACTTATCTGCCGTACCCGTTGCCACAAGGGGCTGACGTACTATGGTCTTTAAGGTCTCCGGTCCGAAATAATCATCTATGCTTCTCTTGTTTATGGTGATCTCACCGCTTCCGGGCATCAGGTATACACGCGCGATGGATTTTTTCCTTCTGCCAGTACCGTAATACCTTTCAGTAACTTTTTTCTTCGTAGCCAATGTCATATCCTCCTAATCAGAACTTAAGCTCTTCGGGCTTCTGTGCCTGATGATTGTGCTCAGGCCCTGCATATACAAAGAGCTTCTTCGCCATCTGACGTCCAAGCGTTCCCTTGGGCAGCATTCCCTTCACCGCATGCTCTATGACAAATTCAGGCTGCTTCGCAAGCTTTTCCTTAAGGGTAACCTGCTTCAGGCCGCCGACATAGCCGCTGTGTCTTTTGTATATCTTTTGATCAAGTTTCTTTCCCGTTACCTTGATCTTCTCGGCGTTAACTACGATCACATAGTCGCCTGTATCAAGGAAAGGAGTATATTCAGGCTTGTTCTTTCCACGGAGAACGCTGGCAATATTAGCGCAGAGTCTGCCGAGAGTCTGATCCGCGGCATCCACTACATACCATTTTCTCTCTATGGAAGAAACGCTGGGTATATATGTCTCCATTGTCCGATCCCTCCAAATGATCTTTTATTGCTTGAAAATTCAATGTTTCCGCGCCCGGACTTGGGGCAAAGCCCGTGCAAATCAAGATTATAAGTCTGTCCAAAGCTCTTTGTCAAGCGATTTCGTTATAAAATCGGCGTTTATCCTCATTCCTTCTTTGTTATCACTCCATCCTCCGAAAGCTCCACATTACCGGCGCTTCTTGACAGCTCATCGCTTAATATCCTTTCGAAATCACTGTCTCCCGGATGGAGCATGGAGGTGAAGCATCCCTTTTGTATACAGGGAATGAACTTAAGCTCCGTAAGCTCGCCTTCCATAAGAGTTGCCTCTATCATGCAGGAATCAAGGGTCTTTGAATTAAACCAGAAATTTCCCATGGAATAAACAACGGGAACATCTCCGATATACTCAAATCCCTGCAAAACATGGGGATGCGCTCCTATAATAAGATCCGCCCCGGCTTCTACGTATTTTTCCGCAAGCTCTTTCTGGGAGGCTTCATATTGGAATTCATTCTCCGTTCCCCAGTGCACGAAAGCTATGGTAAAGTCCGCTTCCTCATCCGCCTGCTTTATTACTTCAAGGTACTTCGCAGGATCCAGGGTTCTTAAAACTCCGGGATCCGTCTCTGTTGCCTCCTTTGTATCCGCAGGAAGCGATCTTTCTATCTGGGTTGCCGCAGTAAAGGCTATCTTCATGCCTCCGGCTTCGATATACCTTGGAGTCATGGCTTCCGTAATATCCCTGCCTGCTCCAACATACTGTATCTCAGCCCCGGACAGGGTATCAAAGGTATCAAGAAGAGCCTCCGGGCCATGATCATAGGCGTGGTTATTCGCAAGTCCCACGATATCAACCCCCAGGTCATTAAGATAATGAACCGTCGAAGGGTCCGCCCTGAAAGTAAACTTCTTCCCAGCTGTCGGGCTTCCTCTGTCGGAATAAGGAAATTCATTGTTTATCATGGTGATATCGGCCGAGCGCATTTCTTCTATGATATCTTCATCCAGAGCTCCGTCCATCTCTCCGCCCCTTTGCATAAGGGCATTCATATTGGCGTAGTGTCTGTCAAAGTTCATATCACCTGCAAAAAGGATCTTTACCGGCTCGTATTCTATGACATCCTCCGATACAGACTCCTCCGGCATCGTAACCTCTACCATGGCTCTTCCCGGAGCGGGACTCATCACGGATTCGGGTACGGAGATGCTGACCTTTTCCCTCACTTCTTCCTCTTCCGCCTCAGACTTTTCATTCTGCTCTTTAGTTATGCCCGGTATCGATAAGGGAATATCGTCAAGTCCGCAGCCTGTCACCATGAGGACAATATATGCGATTATGAGAAAAGCCCCGCCTTTCCGGCGGGGCTTAATATTAACATGAATCATGCAAATCTCTGATTGTTCACCTTTACGCCGGGACCCATCGTAGGAGCAATGGAAACGCTCTTAAGATACTGTCCCTTCAAAGCTGAGGGCTTAGCCTTCATTACAGCAGACATCAGCGCATCGAAATTCTGTCTGAGCTGCTCGGGTGTGAAAGATGCCTTTCCTACCGGAACGTGAATTATGTTTGCCTTGTCAAGCCTGTACTCAACCTTACCTGCTTTGATATCCTTAACTGCAGTGGCAACATCCATGGTAACTGTGCCTGCCTTCGGGTTCGGCATGAGACCCTTGGGACCAAGTACTTTACCTAAACGTCCTACGACACTCATCATATCAGGGGTTGCAACCACTACGTCAAACTCAAACCATCCGTCGTTCTGGATCTTGGGAATAAGCTCTTCTCCGCCTACAAAATCAGCGCCTGCTGCCTGAGCCTCGTCAAGCTTTGCTCCCTTTGCGAAAACCAGAACTCTGACTGTTCTTCCGGTACCGTTGGGAAGCACGACTGCTCCTCTGACCTGCTGCTCTGCATGTCTTCCGTCA
>JAFPZU010000041.1 GCA_017417105.1 Lachnospiraceae bacterium
AACCGTGAGGAACAGGATCTGCCCCATCCAAATACCATGCTTTTTGAGGCCTTTAAAGCCGGTGAGCTCATCGGCTCGGTACGCATGTTCAGCATAGGGGGAGGTTCCATACGCATTGAGGGAGAGGCTTCCGAGGATGATATTGAGATATATCCCCAGAGGACCTTTACGGAGATATTGCAGCTATGCAGTCAGCACAGCCTGAACCTGGCTCAGTTTGTATACCGGATGGAGGATGACGGACTGAGGAGCACGCTGAGGACCGTATGGAAGGCAATGCGGGAATCGGTGTGCCGGGGACTGGCCGCGGAGGGGACGCTTCCCGGTGGACTGGGGGTAGCGCGCAAGGCGAAGATGCTTTATGAGAAGCGCTGCTATAACGAGAGCGCCGACGTGACGATGAACCGTGTGATCGCTGCATATGCCTATGCGGTCTGTGAGGAGAATGCGGATGAGAATATCGTAGTGACCGCACCGACCTGCGGAAGCTGCGGCGTTCTGCCTTCGGTATTATACTATATGCAGACAGACAGGGGCTTTCCCGAAGAGGAGATACTTGATGCGCTGGCGGTGGCAGGGCTCATAGGCAATGTGATCCGTACCAACGCTTCCATCTCCGGTGCCGAGTGCGGCTGCCAGGCAGAGATCGGCAGCGCCTGCTCCATGACCGCGGCGGCGCTTGCCTCACTTTACGGTTTAAACATAAATCAGATCGAGTATGCCGCTGAGATCGCCATGGAGCATAACCTTGGCCTTACCTGCGACCCGGTCAGGGGACTGGTGCAGATCCCATGTATCGAGCGGAATGCCGTAGCGGCCATGAGGGCCATCAGCTCCGTGAACCTCTCACGCTTCCTGTATTCTACCCGCAAGATATCCTTTGATGAGGTAGTGGCCACCATGTACAGAACAGGTAAGGACATGGACGAAAAATACCGTGAGACCTCCCACGGGGGTCTTGCCAGCATTTATACGTAAAACATAAACTGCTGTCGATAACTGAAATGTAAACGGATGAACGCGGCAACACAGAGATTTGATAACGGCAGTTGATCGCGTTCACGAATATATGGTTAGTGAGATCCTGCATATTGGTATAACAGTGCCGAAGCGCACGATCCGCAAGCGGATCAGCGCATTTGAACTTAAAAGAGATGGCAAGATACAGAGATTACAGCGATATAATCGATCATCCGAACTACCGGTCAGAACTGTTGTTTTCCTGGACGGTACGGAGATTCCGGCAGGGAATATTATGGATATAGTTTTGCAGGAATAATAACATGATTCTGAACCTGAGCTTTAAAACTCTCTAAACCGGGAGTATTGTATCACAGGAAAAAAAGAAACCACATAGAGATTTCAGCACTCTGAAATGGATGTTTCAGTCGTATCACATCTTGTTCAATCTGATTTATTCTGCTACAATATCACCGTTATTATCACATCAATAAATTTCCAGCAGGAGAAATATCATATACAAAACAGGGGAAAATAATGATTCTTGAAATTGTATCAAAAGATAATGCCGGAGATTACATGGGATTTATTCCGGACACTTTTTATAAGGCTGAGCTGATGCTTGGCATTGTCTGTCTTGACGAGGAAAAGGACATGCCGGTAGGCTTTACCGCGCTTACCATTACGGAAGAAAGCCTTTTGATCGAGTACATATCTGTTCTTGAAGAGTACCGGCGAAGGGGCGCAGGCACCCTGATGCTTGAGGGAGCGGGAGAGATGGCGGAAGCTGCCGGTATTGACATGCTTGAAATATACTATAACGCCCTGTTCGGCATCGAAGATATTCCCAGGCAGTTCCTCCTTGAAAATGGCTTCCTTATGAGCGAAGAGGGTGATCTGATGGAGTTTACCTCCGGCGATCTGCTTTATTCAGACTATGTTAAAAATATCAAATATCCGAAGGAACTGGATACATATAACTGTATTCCCCTGGGACAGCTTTCAAAAGCCCGGGAAAGCAGGCTTGCAAAGCTTTTGAAAAAGCATGGCGGAGGTGACTTCCTGCCCTTTTGCAACAGCGATATGAGCTTTTTATGTGAGAAGGGCGGGGAAGAAAAGGGATGTATTCTGTGTGGGTACGATGAGGACGCGGGCACGATCACAATCATGAAGCTTGTTGAGTTTTCAAAGGATCCCATGTGTGCGGCGAAGCTTCTTATTAAGTTGGGGCACTATGTGGCCGAAAATCTTTCAAAGGAAACCGGCGCCATGTTCCTTAAGACCCAGGAGTTTAAGGTTGCCCTGGCGGAGAAGCTGTTAGGAGATGAGAGCAGATTAAAGTCTGCCGGAACGCTGCTGCATGGCGTGAAAATGATCGGGAAGGGAGATAAGGATGCCTGATTTTGAAGAGCTTCAGAGAAAGAAAGAAAGAGTAATAAATACCAGCATAAATACGCAGAGCAAGAAGCTGTTTGCAACAGGAGCCGGCCCTGAGAACGCAGTAAAGCTTTCTGATGGACGGGGACAGCAGGACGCGCTGAGAAAGAAGTATGTGAATATCCTGACCCACGACTTTACCGGTCAGAAGTGGATCACGAAGGAAAAGAAGGATCGCAGGGCAAGGAGCAATATCAACGATAATTACAAGCTTGTGATCGGAACCAAAAAGAACCTCACAGACACGCAGCAGCAGTTAAGGAAAAGCGAGTTTGAGGGCAAAAGAGAGCTGTCTTATCTGGCCTCCAACGAGCTGGTGGACTTCGTGGAAGAAAGCGATAAACAGGTAAAAGAGTGGACGGATGCTGACAGGAATGCCGCAGCAGAGGAGCTTCTTGACGTATCTGTTGAGGACTTTGATTTTGATTCCGATGAAACGTTCCTTAAGTCCTTTAAGAAAAACATGCATATTCTTGCCAGGGCTGACCGTCTTGAAAAGGCTCTTTTAACCGGAATTAAGCCTGAGGGCTTTGATAAGGAGACGATGAGGGAGCTTTCGATAAAGCTTTCCGATATGAGAAGGATCAGGGAGGCCTATGAGGACAGGATTCAGATCATATCCTCTCCCTATTATGTTTCCCTCCGCACTGAGGATCTGACTTTGCCTTCCATAGAGCGCCTTAATAAGATCGCAAACGGCCTGATCAGCGTTGATGAGACCCTTAAGTCTTTTGCTGTGGCCGTTACCGGGTGGAAAAACCGCGGCTCTAAGCTGTTCAGCATGGGGAAGGCCGGAAACGGGGAATTTCTCACTGATACCATCGCGGAAAACATCATCCTTAAAAATGGTATCGATAAGGTAAACAACTGCTTTAATTCGATTGACCCTGAAGAAGTCAAAAAGGGCAATACAAAGAAATCCAAAAAGGACTTTTCAAGAGAAAAACTGATAAGGGATTGGATATACGGTGATCTGAAGCTCCTGGGGAAGCTGAACAGGAAGCAGCTTTCTGATAAGATAGCTCTTTACATAACCATGCTTGAAAAAACGGGAAAAGACCTTAAGGGCAGGGAAAGGACGAAGGATCAGGCAAAAGAGCTGAGCCGATCCGAAAAGGCAATAGAGCATGTAAAGAGAGTAAAGAATGCCTTCGATGAGGGGCGTTACAGCAAGGAGTCTGTCATAATATGGCTGGATCGTTACCTTATGTCTGATAACAGACTGTGCCGCGTCATTTACAATGGCGTGGAGGCTCAGAAGGAACACAGGGATGAGAAGAAGAAAAAAGCTGATCAGAAGCTTTATCTTGATGAGATATCCGGGGAAATAGACAGATTTATTAATTCCGTAGATGGTCTTGAAGCTCATTTTCAGAATCAGAAGGATCCACTGGAGCAACGGAAGATCGCCTCCGGACAAAAGAGTAAAAATAATAAACTTCAAAAGGTATATTTTGTCGGCAAAAGGGATGAAAAGGCTGACAGCAGGCACGGGGAGACTTCCGGACACAAGACGATCCCTACTGATAAGGGGACTGTCCGGGATCATATGGATGCCGGATATGAAGATTTTTTACATATCTACGGCGAAAATGCAAGCGCGGAGGTTCTGACCAGAACTTATGTCAGCGTTAAGCCCTCATCCAAGGGAAGATCCGTGAAAGCGCTGGTTGACACTGCCATCGGCATGGGAATGCAAAAGGAGTTGTACTTTAAGATATCCACAACCGCCGAAGAGTCCCGGGTGGATGATATTGTGATCTATTTTGGCAAAAATCTCAAACCTGATCAGGTAACGGCCTTTCTTGATGAATATAAAAGAAGCTGCGAAGAGAATAAGGTTGAATTCGCGGAGGGAATGGAAGGTGTAGTAGTAGGCAGGGATTACAGCAATGGCTTAAGCCTGGCTCCGGAGCCTACGATAATTGGAACTTTAAACTCACATGTCGGGAATAAGAAAGAGCTTGTCTATAATTCCGCGATATTGGATGAGTTCAGGGACCCGGATAAAATATCCCCGGCTTTTTCCTTCACGGGGCTTATGGTAGACCTCCTCTATAAAAGCGCTGTGCTGGCCGCAAGGGAGATGAGAAAAGGCGCTCAGGATAAAATAGATATGGGCGATCCAAAGACTCTTGAGCTTACCAAAAAATACCTTCGGGAGCTGAGCGAGCTGAACGGTATTGATACCAGAAACGTCGTTGACGATGATGTTGTTGGTATGTTTAAGAAAAAAGAAAAAGCTCCGGGGCCAAAGAAGATTGCAGAAAAGGCGGAAAAGAAAGAAAAACCGGAAGCTCAGGCAAAAGAGTCAGAGGAAGAGAAAAAAGAACAGAGGAAGGAGATCAGAGAGAGGAAGGCTCTGCTTCTTGGAATCCTTGATTCTGATAAGACGGATCCTCTGGATGATCTTGATATAGCCCTCGAAGGTGGGGATGCTGTTTTTGCAAAGTTCTTTAAAGAGGCCTATCATCGTGCCTTAAACGCCGAGCTTCGCGACGTTGCCAGAAGACAGGTGGCCGAATCAAAGCAGAAGGCGGGAATTGAGAATTATAAGCCGGACGAGGAGGAAATTGCGGCCAATATGCCTGCCGGAACCATTGTTATAAATGACGACAGGGTGGCGGAATTCCTTTTGCAGTATAAGCAGGGCATTGAAGCCGGCACAGACTCAAGAGAGCTTGACAGGTTCCGCGATCAATTTCAGGAGGATATGAAAAAACAGGGAGCAAAGTTCCCGCCTGTCCTGAATGCGAAGCTTTATGCCATGTCCGAGGCCGTGAGGGAAGCCACACGATATGCAGAGAACAGGAAGGCGCTTATTGAGGAAGGCAATGCGGCGGCTCAGGATATTAAAGATGTGGAATATACCGGAGAAGACCTTAAGGATGAAGAGCAGATTCATTCGGTATCCTGCTGGGCATGCTCAGGTACAATGAATGCCAATAATTACATCGCAAGGCATAAAGATACCGTGGATAAGGGCTTTGAGATGACACAGGAGCATTTCCTTAACGAGGACAATCTAATCTTAAATTCCGGGGCGAAGGAATTCGCCATGCAGGATAAATATACTCTTAACAGAGTCAAGATGGATCTGGCTGCCGCAAAGGATATGACAGACGGAAATAAGGCAATGGGAAATATTTTCACCATGGCGGATGTTTACTTAAGGAACATGTCCGACACGGCCGTGAGGCGCACCCAGTTTAAAATTTCAAATGGAAACCCTTTGCTTGAGGATCCTGAGGCTAAAGTAGCCATCAAGAGCGGTATGCTTAAGAAGATCGCCGATATGCTCATCATGTCAGGCGGTCCCATCAGCATGTTTATTCCGGGCCACTATATAACGGTCACCGGCGTAAAGAACGGTGTGATCCTGTATCATGATTCCAGGGCGGAGAAAAAGGCTGATCCTGAGGAAAAGAAAAAAAATCCCGGGGCAGAGGAAGACGAACTGAAAAGAGCAAAGCTTGATGCTACCTTTGAGATGACTTCCGAGGAGCTTCTGGAAAACTGTGTAAACGGTTCAGTGGAGCTTTTTACCCTTGTGCATCTTGATGAAGAAAGTATTGCAGGCATTAAGAATGAGTTTAAGATTGGAGCAGAGGGTCAGGTGGTCTACGATATGGAAGGAAAGCTTGAGCCTGCTTTGGATGTGAAGGATGAAAACAAGTCGGCCGATACGGAACGCATGTTCCATAACCTGGGGGTGGAATTTGACAGGCCCCTTAAGGATGGCGGCGCTTTGTCAAAGCTTGAGTTCATGCAGGATACCATCTATCTTCCAAAGCTCCGTGACCATAAGGAGAATGTTGAAAGGAACCTTCCAAAGAAGGATCTTTTAGAGAATGTAGGACCCGAGGATACGGTATTTGAGAAGGAGAAGCGCCTCAAAGAGCAGGAAGATAAGGGTAAAGAAGAGAATAAACGGAAAGAAGAAAATAAGCAGAAAGAGGAAAATAAGCAGAAAGAGGAAAAACACCGGAAAGAGGAGAAGAATCGGGAAGAAAAACAGAAAGAAGAGAAGAAGGAAGAGAATAAAGAAAGAAATAAAGAAGAAAAGAAGGAAGAAGGCTCAGAACAGGATTCCGGCGAGAAAAGGGCGGAAAAGACAGATCCCCTACTTAGGAACGTCGATGTATCCCTCCACAGTGCGGATTTCGTCCAGATGTATACCAGAGCAATGCAGCTCACAAACCAGGGCAGAAAGTGGCGCATGAAGCATGGACCTGACAATGAGACACTGGGGTCTGAGTACAGAACCGGCTCCTTTAAGGAACGGATCAGCAAAAAGGAGAGGGAGAAGAATATTAAAAACCCTAAGTCAAGGCTCTGGCAGAAGGCTCAGAATGCCGCGTTTCTTAAAGAGACCGTTAAGGATTTTGAGACAGCTTCCTATGATGCCGTAAACCGCGCCTTGACAAGGCAGGCCTTCAGGATTGACAAAGAGGAATATCAGGATCTTTCCGCTTTTATGCTAAAGGACAATGATTCCGCAAACTTTGAGCTTGCCGCTCTTTATCTTGGAAAGAGTGTTAAAATGCAGGGAGAAGGGCTGGAAGGGCAGGATGTGCTTAAGGCTCTTGACCTGATGGCGCAGCAGCTGTTTCTGGTTGATGTCGAAAGCCTTAAGCTTAACAATGACACGGAGCTTGTAAAGAACGCCGAAAAGCTTGAGAAGATCTCGGCACAGGTATCCGCTTTTGACCGCCTGATGAAAAAGCACGGCTATTTAAATACCATGAAGCCGGAGAATCAGGAGAGACTGAACGTCAGGTTAAATGCGCTGCGCTCAGTTGCCGCATACTATCAGGTGCGTAAGGAGATCATCACCGACGAGACCTATAAGACTCATTATAACGACGAGCTGTCCATGAACAAGACAGCCGCTGTTACGGATGCCCAGAAGAGCCTTGCGGAAAAGCTCCTGGACTCACTGGTCCTTGGCAGGACTATGATGCGGTTAAATGGAATAAAGGTCGGGAAGGAGGTCTTTGGCGGAGACAGGCTGGATTTCAAGAATGCGGTCATGAATACCCGCTATGCGAAGGTCAGAAGAGAATATTCCGGGTCTTTGAAGCTTAGGAGCATCACGGGAGAGGCTTTTGCGGCAAAAGATGCCAGATCTCAAAAGGAGCTTGAGAGGCTTCAAAAGCGACTTAAGGAATTAAATGCCGTTGATCCCATAGCCGAGCAGAAGAATATACAGAAACATATGGAGGCAGTCAGGAATAAGGCAGTTGTGCCCGTACAGGGTGCTGAGGAAAGCATGACGCCCCTTAAGAAATTAAAGAACCGTTTTATGTTTGGCTGGCGGTGGTTCAGCGCTGTTCCTATCCAAACCGTCGTGGGAGTTTTCGGACTCACGCTGCCCGCGGGAGGGAGCGAAAAGGACGGGGTTCAAAAGAAACGGGATCACAAAATGGTGCCGGGAAGAGAGGGTGAAGAGTTCAGAGATGAGATCGTAAGAAAGGATGAAGAGGGAGAGGATATCGATGTCTACTCCGATGTAAGGCGTGGCCCTCTTGTATGGGAAAAGCTTACGGCAGGAGATCCGGAGGATCCGCCGGAGGTATGTATCATGATGAATCAGGCAAAGAGAGGAGACGATGCAGCTCTCACAGGCAAAAGCGACATGGGACACGCCATGATAGGCCTTACCTACAGCCGCTATAATAAGATGACGAAAAGAAAGGAGCGCTATCAGCTTCGGATGGGCTTCTGGCCCGGAAACGGGCTCAGTCCGTTTGCTCCTGTATCCCTGGTCAATGGAGCGGTTATGGGTGGAAGGCTCCAGGATGACGACGACCACGAATATGACGTGGCATTAAGATATCAGGTCAAGCCCGGAGATATCAACAAGATCCTCAGGGCATCGGAAAAATATGCTGACAGGGGTTATACCGGCTTTAAACGCAACTGCACCACTTTTGTTATCGATATGGCAAAGACCATAAACCTTCCCATCGTAAAAGAGCTTAAACCGCAGAAGCTGTCATTCGGAGGCGTGGGGGGTGCTCTCGTACACATGGCAAGGGGTGCCAACCATCTGGGCATAACGGCCATTGTAGGAAATCACATGGCCTCTAAGATGAACAAAATGGATCTCTCCTATCAGAACTTCGGGCAGAAGATGTATACGAAAGAGGAGCTGGACAGGTTTTACAAGACCTCGCAGTACGATGATGATCAGCCCTTCGGATATGCACCGGGACCTGTAGGGGAGCAGATGCGAAGTGCAAAGACAGGAGAACTCTCGGCTTACTATGAGGAAGATAAGAATCTTGAAGTAATAACAATAAAAAAGACATTGAGATCACTGGGAGGCAGCATTGCCGAGGCTATTGAGAAGGAGATTCCGGAAGAGGAGAGGACAGAAGAGGATGGATACATCTGCGGTACTGCTCTTCAAATTGAGGACTTTGGACTTGATGACCTTTTGAAATCAGGCGAGTACACCTCATCCGACCTGCGGGAGGCCCATAAGGAAATTCGCAATGCCGCAAGGTCGGTAAGCGGCTATTATAAAAGCAGATTAAAATCCAGGGCTTCCTTTAATGCCGATGTCATGAGATTTTTAAGCCTTTGTGAAGTTCTGCTGTCCGTTATCGATCAAAAGTACAGGGATGTCATAAGAAAGGAAGTAAAGGGCGATGCCGGCTCCTTCAGGTATGATTTTGCAAATACGAAAAAGGAATTCACTTTCATTGATGCGAAGAATGTGAAGCATAAGATCAGGATAGAGCCCGGCGTCCTTGAAGGTTATCTCTTAGCCGGAAAGACTGTCGATGAGGCGGTGAGGGATATTCAAAGACGGGAGGAGCTGTCTGCCAGGGAAAAGGCGGCAGAAAAAAAGAATGAAAATGAGGATGAGAATGAAGAGGGAGAGAAAAATGAAAATGGAGACAGGAATGCAGAGGCACCGGTGCGGAAGCTGAATAAAGAGGAGAAAAAAGAGCTTCACAGACTCAGACTGACATATGGCCTCGCCGATGACTTTGCCAGCGCAAACAGGTATCTTCTGGAGAAGGATTCCTTTGACGAGAAGGATGTACGCTATGCCTTTAAGGAGCTTCCGGAAATGGAAAAGGGTTCAGGCACCCTGAATGCGACTGACAATACCAGATTTGAATGCATGCCTTCCGCAACCTATAAGGCTGTCATTTTCGAGTCCCTTCTCGGAGGTCTTAAGGAGTTATCCTTAGATCGTATCAGTGAAGCCCGGGGAAAATATGAGGCTCTTGATAAATATCTGACGGAGAGCTTTAAGGCAAAACCAGAGCTTGCGGAAATGATCCTTAAATACTTTGCTGAGGCGGAGGGTACTGAAAATTCTGTAGCAGACCTTACGTATAATTTTGTGAATATGTTTGCCTTTACCTGCCTTGTGCCGCCCTACAGGGGCACTGATTTTTCCTCGAATGACGCGGATTTTTGCGTCATCCGGTTATCCGGCTCCGAATCTGCCTTTAACGCTTATCTGACAGAGCAGTTTGGACGTATTAAGAAAAATTCCGCTTAAATATCCGGCACAGCCCAAAGCATTTGCTGCAGAGGACGTGAAAAGGTATGAATCCGGCCGTTAAACCGAACCGGTCGTCGCAAATCCCGGTTTGCGCAAAAGCACACATGCAGGCATCGGGATATGAAGGAAAGGAGACCACTTTATGAGCATGTTGCCTGAATACAGACAGATCACCAAAAAGGAGCTTGAAAGCTTTAAGCTTCTGATCCTTCCCGATATTTATGAAGAGCTTTGTGATCAGGAGGGGATCGATACGGAATATATCTGCATCGCCTCATGGCTTAATGATATGCCGGTGGGAGCCATTATAGCAGACCCTGAGGGGAGTGGCGACATAAACCTGCTCTCTGTATGGACTGTCCCCGAGTACCGGCATATGGGCATCGCTTCTGCCCTTCTGGATAAGACATTACAGGTGGCAGCGGCTCTTTTCGACTATGAAGAGGGCCAGTACGGCGATGATATCACTTTAAAGACCATGTACTGCATGGAGGATGAGTACAGAAAGCCATTTGAGGAGTGGCTTATGAAGAATGATTTTACGGAGTTTGGAGTAATTAAGGTTTCGGAGGGTGACAGACCGGAGATCTGCATTGCATCATCGGACATTCACTTTTCCAGAACCGGCTCATATACGGATGGTTCAATATACTGATCAAAGGGAGGACAAAAATTATGATCGATCGAAAGAAAATTTTTGCAGGCATACTTATTACGGTATTCTCGGGATTGCTGGCGGGGTGTACGGTGTACCTGCCGGATAAGGAGACAGCTCCGGATCCCGCCGCCAGGGAGACAGCAGAGCAGGATGTCACAACGCAGGACAGCACGGAGCAGGATATAGGAGAGCACATCAGCCCGGACGGCTGGCGGTGAATTACGCGGTTCCTGTCATGGAAGCGCATGAGATCGATGAGCATACGGCGTCTTTTGTATATACGGGGGAGTCGGCCGGTACCAATATGGTGACCATAAGCTACGTTCCCGGCAAGCAGCCTGAGGAGGCCATGACGGAGATAACCGATACCTGGGGAGATGACGAGACCCTTGAAAGATCGGAAGGATTCTTCCCCGGGACGGAGGATAAATGGGGGTATTGGAGAAGCATCGCGCATGCAGAAAACGGCTCGGGGTTTTCCGAGACACTGATCGGCGGGGAGTACAACGGAGGCGTTCTGCTGTTTGATATCGTCAGCCATAACGGGAGTGATGAGGAACAGAATATTACAGTAAGCGATCATCTTTCCGCTGTCATAGACTCGATCCGATATGAGAATTTCGGCCCCCAGACCATGTATGAGTACTATCCCGGGACCTACAGCAGGACGGACGAGGATACGGGAGCCGTCTACAGCGTGATCTTAAATGAGGATCATACGGGAACCCTTGCGTTTCAGGATAGTGTGGATATTTTCTGGGGCTCATATCAGGTCACAACGACGGATGGAAACTATGTATACGAGTACACCATAGAGGGAGACGACCTGCTGTTTGATCATAACGGAATCTGGGCCACCTATACCAGGGAAGGCACCGACCGGGATTAAATTGGAAAAGCCCGTTATTATCACGGTTCAAAGGGCCGTGAACAGTAAAGATATGCTCGGTACAGATTCGGATAGTCCTCATATCTTCAAGCGGGATTTTGGGCAATAAAATAAATTCCAGGATTATTGAACAAAGAGGATT
>JAFPZU010000042.1 GCA_017417105.1 Lachnospiraceae bacterium
CCCCCGGCATTTCAAGAATATGGTAAAATTCTAAGACTAACCCACGTAACCTCAGCGAACACCAGGTTTCGGACTGAGGTGTCTCCGGCGCAGTTCTATTTTTCTTCGTTATGTTCTTAGGAAGCGCTTCATACTCAGGGACGCGGGTACATGGATGTACCCGCGAGGTCGTACTGAGCATGGATGCGAATACGACCGGTCCCGTCCTCAGCCAATACCCTATATGCGCTTTCTTAGAACATAGAAGAAAAATAACAACGCGCCGGAGACACCTCAGTCCGAAACCCCTGACAGCCAAAAAAACAATATTTTGAACACGCCACGGATTTTTGCTATTATAAATGATATTATATTCACCACCAAACGGAGGAAACAAAAAATGACTTCAGTTATTACAATAGGAAGACAATTCGGTTCCGGCGGACGTGAGATCGGCCAGCTCGTGGCCAAACACTTCGGAATAAAATGCTACGATAAAGAACTTCTTGCAAGAGCCGCAAAGGATTCGGGGCTCTGCGAAGAAGTCTTCGAGCACCACGATGAACGCCCCACAAACTCCTTTCTGTATAACCTCGTCATGGACACCTATTCCTTCGGATATAACTCCTCCGCCTACGTGGATATGCCGGTATCCCACAAAGTATTCCTTGCCCAGTTTGATACGATAAAAAAGCTTGCGGAAGAAGAACCCTGCATCATAGTCGGACGCTGCGCGGACTACGCCCTCTCCGACAGGGATAATCTTATAAGGATCTTCATATCAGGCGATGAAGAGACAAAAGCCCGCAGGATAATGGAAAGATTTGATCTGACGGAATCCCAGGCTCACGATATGTGCGTAAAAAAAGATAAACAAAGACGAAGCTATTACGACTATTATTCCTCAAAGAAATGGGGACACGTAAACACCTACGATCTGTCGATAAACTCCTCCGTACTCGGTCTTGAAGGAACCGCAGAGCTTATCATACAGTATGTGAGCGACGTAGAGAAAGCAAGAGGTCAGTCCTGAGAAAGATTTCTGACCGCTTCTATTGCCTCTTCCGTGCTTGTTACATAATGCATGGTACTTGAAATGGAAGAATGCCCCATAAGCTTCTGCACCTTCTCCACATCCCCGGTCTTAAGGAGCATGTTTTCGGCAAAGGTCGTACGAAGCTTATGCGGGGTTATCCTGTCAGCCTTATCCGGCACGGCAGAAAGCATGTATTTCTTCACTAGCTTCTGCACCGATCTGACCGATATCCTCTCCCCGGATCTGTTAAGAAAAACCGCCTCCTCCTTCCCCGAAGGATTATAGGAAGGCCTGCCGTTTTCAAGATAATCAAGGAGGATCCCCTCTGCCTTGTCGCTCATATAAACGGTATCAAAATTACCGCCCTTTCTGAAGACCCTTATCCCGTGTTTAGAAAAATTTATATCGTTTATGTTCATACCGACCAGCTCGGAGACACGGATGCCTGTATCAAGGAAGATGGTACAGATCGCGGTATCCCTCTTCGAAGCCTTAAGATCATGGAACTTCTGCTGGTTCTTTGTAAGCCTCTCACCGGACTCCACGGTATGCAGAAGGTCATTCTTCTCATCACGCTCAAGATAAATGATCTCCTTCTTTTTAACCCTCCCCCGCTTTATAAGCTCAACCGGGTTGGATTTTATATATCTGTGGGCTGCAAGATAATTAAAAAGCCGGTTAAGGGATACCATGTAATGCATGATGGTTGTTTCCGAACAGACGGATTCTCCCGCATTGCTCTTCCTCTTTTTGGGCATCCTCAGATCATGCAGAAACTCTGCAATGTCGGCATCGGTAAGCATCCCCATGTCATCCGTAGAGATCATCCGCATATCCTTTGCCCCAAAATACGGATTGCTCTCGCGCAGAAACTCAAAAAAAGTCTTTAACTGTGAAGCATAGGAATAAAGAGTCATTCCCGAAAGATGGTTTTCCTCTGCCATGAAGAACTGCCTCACAAAAGACGGCATCTCCTTTGAGATCATATCCGCCTTAAGCCTTGCTTCATTCTCCTTCCTATCCTTGTATTTCAATGCCATTTCAGTTAAGACCCCTTATCTTATCAAGAATTTCCTCAAAGTACTCCGGCAGAGGAGCATAAACCTCAACCCTCTCCCCCGTTGCAGGACTTGTTAATCCCAGAAAATAAGCATGCAGTGTCTGCCCCTTTGTTTTTATTCCGGATTTTCTTACGCCGTATACCTCATCTCCCAGAACCGGATGCCCTATATGGTTCATATGAACCCTTATCTGATGGGTTCTCCCGGTTTCAAGACGGCATTCAATATAGGAAAACCCTTTATAGCTCTCAAGCACTTTATAATGGGTGACTGCCCTCTTTCCCGAGGGATCACAGGCCATCCTCTTTCGATCCTTCCTGTCCCTTGCTATGGGCATGTCAACTGTTCCCTGCTCCTCTTTGAAGGTGCCGTGCACCACCGCCCTGTAAAGTCTTAAAATACTATGCCCGGACAGCATTGCCGCTACCTTGTTATGGGCACTGTCATTCTTGCAGACGATAAGGGAGCCCGAAGTATCCTTATCTATCCTGTGAACGATCCCCGGGCGTAATACCCCGTTTATCCCGGAAAGATCTTTAACGTGATACATGAGCGCGTTGACAAGAGTTCCGGTGTAATGCCCCGGAGCCGGGTGAACCACCATCCCCTTGGGTTTATTGACTATAAGGATCCCCGGATCTTCGTACAGGATCTCTATCGGGATATCCTCAGGCAAAATGTCCGGTATCTCCGATGCTGGAAGCGAAAACTCAACATTATCCCCTGCCTTAAGGATATAGGAAGCCTTCATCACCTTATCGCCAACCGATACTCCGCCTTCCTTTATTATCCCGGCAATCCTTGATCTTGAGATGTCCTCATACTGCTCGGATATCCCCTTATCAAGCCTTAATCCCGCAAGCTCATCGGATACGTAAAACTTAAGGCACTTATTCTCCATCGTCTGTCCCGGAAGTTTCGTCCTCCGTTTTTTCGGGAGTCACCATGGACGAGTGAAGCTTTACCGTATTGGCCTTCTTCATATCAAGATCCTCTTCCTTATATATGAAAAGGAATAAGATCACAAGCAGCGCCGCCGACACCGTCACATAGATATCCGCAACGTTAAAGATCGGGAAATCTATATAGATGAAGTAAAGAAAATCTATCACATAGTTTAAGGTAATCCTGTCATAGAGATTTCCTATGGCTCCGGCTCCAAGCATCACAAGACAAAGCCTTAAAAGCCTGTATTTTTTCGTAGCGGGGAGCCTTACAAGGAAAAAGAAGATAATAACAAGAAAGACTGCGCCGACACAAATAAAGAGCGTCCTCTGATTCTGCAGCATGCCAAAGGCCGCTCCCCGGTTTTCAAGATATCTGAGTTCAAAGACTCCCTGTATCAGCTTAAAGGGATCAGCATCCTTAAGCCTTGCTGCCGCCAGTTCTTTCGTATACCTGTCAATAAAAACGAGAACGGCCATAACGACCAGGTCAACAACAATATATACCGCTCTCTTCCCCTTACTCATGTTTAATCCTCATCCTTTATTATAAGCTGCCTTATGGCATCCCTTATCTCATCATCACTTACCGTGGTATCAATATAAGCCTTTCCTACATCCTTAAGCAATATAAACCGTATCTTTCCGGCTCTCATTTTCTTATCGGATTTTGTAAGGGAAAGTATCTTTTCCACGTCGGTATCATCAGGAAGCGTGATAGGCAGGCCGAAAGGCACGAACATATCCCTTATTTCATAGTTTTCTTCGGTGGAGATCATCTGTCTTTTATAGGAGATATAGCAGGCCGCTATCATGCCGAGGGCTACGCATTCCCCGTGCTTAAGCTTAAAATCCATATATTTCTCGATGGCATGTCCTATGGTGTGCCCGAAATTTAATAAAGCCCTCTCTCCCTGCTCCGTGGGATCCTTTTCCACAACATCCCGTTTTATCTCACAGGATCTTTTGATCATGGGAATAAGAACGTCACTCTCACGGTCCGTGATCTCATTGAAACGGTTTATGATCCATTCATAGTATTTTGCATCCTTAATGAGCCCGTGCTTTATGACTTCTCCCATGCCTGAAGCAAATTCATCATCATCAAGGCTTTTAAGGGTTTCAAGGTTCATGTAGACAAGCCGGGGCATATGAAAAGCGCCTACCATGTTCTTATATTCGTCAAGATCCACTCCGGTCTTTCCGCCTATTGAGGAATCAGTGCAGGATAAAAGCGTCGTGGGTATCTGAATGAAATCAATGCCTCTGAGGTAGGTTGCGGAAACAAAGCCCGCCATATCACCGGTAACTCCCCCGCCCAGGGCTACTATAAGATCCTTCCTGTCCAGCTTGTATTTAATAAGACCTCTATAGATATCCTTTACCGTATCCAGGTTTTTATGCTCTTCTCCCGCGGTAAAGATGATGTTATAAACATCTTCAGTAGCTTTTTTCAGCGAATCGATCACCTGCTGCCCGTACAGCGGAAATACATTGCTGTCGGATATAACGCAGATCTTCCCGGTAAAGCCAAGAACCCTTACTGCCTCTCCCAGCGCTTCAAAATCCTTTTCAAATAAGATCTCATATCCGGAATTCTCTCCGGTTTTCACAAACAGTTTATCCTGCATCCTTAAAATCCATACCCTTTACAACTATATAGTAAACGACAAAACTCTTTTCGTTTTGTCGTTTACTGCGCCGGATTTTGGCCGCTGAAAGCGGCATATTTCCTTGCAAAATCCGGGCGCATCCGCCGGAGGCTTTATAGTAAGCGAAATTATTTATTTCGCTTAC